>DATKCJ010000476.1:0-10627 GCA_035513275.1 Opitutaceae bacterium | reverse complement strand
AGACGATCCGTTTGATGCGGACCTTCTCACCTTCACGGATCCTGAAAGTCACACGCCCGAACCCGGTCGCGCGGTCGCGATCGATCGTGTAGTTTACCTCGGCCTGCGAATATCCCTTCTTCTGGTAATACTCGAAGATCTTCTCGGCGTCCTTCTTGATGTTGCGCTCGTCGAGCGAGGCATTCGGCTTCGTGGTGGCTTCCTTGCGCAGGCGCCTCGTGCTGGCGTGTTTGTTCCCGTCGAACTCGACGCTCAAGACGCGGTATTTTGAGGTCACTTCCACGATGAGGTTGACCACGGTGGGGGAAACCTGCTCGCGCTTGATCTCGATGAACTCGAACAGGCCCGTGCGGTAGAGCGAGCGGATGTCGCGGTCCACGGCAGCCTCGTCGAACGGTCCGCCTTCGCGGACTTGAATGTTCGCGCGCACGACAGTCTCGCTCACGTTGGCCATTCCGATGAACTTGATCTCGAGCTTGCCAACTGTCGCCCCGGTCGACGCCCCGACCCCTTGCCCAAACACAGGTGCCCCGAAAAACAGGAAGACGAATGCGACGACAGCCAGGAGGAACGAGAGTGAGCGGCCGTTAGATGTGGTTTTCAAAGCGCGTTATTTCCTTGAGGAAGGTAAGTTTGATGTCTCCTACGGGGCCGTTTCGCTGTTTGGCAACAGTCAATTCCGCCAAGTCAGAGGCAACCTGAAACCGCTCGTCCGCATCCTTGGGCCGTGAGAGCATCAGGACGACGTCTGCGTCTTGCTCAATCGAACCGGATTCCCGGAGATCAGAGAGGCGTGGGGTGCGGTTTTCTTTTTCCGATGCACGGTTTAGCTGGCTGCAGACAATCACGGGCACGTCGAGTTCCTTGGCAAGCGCCTTTAGCCCCCGCGAAATCTCCGCCACCTGCTGTTCGCGCGGCACTTTCGGGTCCGTGCCCGAAACGAGCTGGAGATAATCGACGACGATCAGTCCCAATCCGCGTTTGCTGAGCTTGAGCCGCGAGTGCACCCGCCGCGCCTTCGCGCGCAGCTCCATGATCGATATCTGGCTCGAATCGTCGACGTAGACCGGTGCCGCCTTCAGCGCCTTGGCGGCTTCGCCGAGTCGCGAGGTCTCCTCGCTCTGGCTGCCGACGAAGCCCTGCCGGAGCATGTCCATCTTTACCCGGGCGTGGGAGCAAAGCATGCGCAGCGCGATCTGCGCAGCGCTCATCTCGAGGCTGAAGATCAACGTCGGCACCGGCTCGCGCTTGCCGTGGGGCGGTATCGCCGCGGCCTCGACGAAGTTCAGCACGAGGCTCGTCTTGCCCATCGAGGGACGCGCCGCGAGGACAATCATCTCGGACTTCTGGAAACCAAAGAGCAGCTTGTCCAGGTCGATGAATCCGGAGGTGATGCCTGTGAGCGCACCAGCTTTCTCCAGCATCTTCGCGATGATCGAAAACGCCTCGTTCACGGGCTTGTCCATGTCCGTCACCGCGTCGCTCACGCGATCCTGGGTGACGGCGAACATGTTCTGCTCGACCTTGTCGATGAACTCCTGGATGCCGCCAGTGAACAGGTAGCAATCCTCCACGGCCCCGGTGGCCACACGGATCAGTTCGCGAAGGATCTGCGCTTCCTTGACCTGCTGGATGAAATACGTCCTGTGCGCGGTCGTCGGAATCCGGTTCGTGATGTGGTTGATCTGCGCGAGGCCGCCGACCGAATCGAGGAGGTTGCGCTTGCGAAGCTCCTCGGAGAGCACGGCCGAGTCGATCGGGTGGCCGAGCCGGTAAATGTCGCAGACGACTTCGAACATCACCCGGTTCGAAGGCGAGTAGAACGACTCGGGCGAGAGGCGGCCCTCCAAGCACGCCGAGACGCTGTCGCCGCCATCGAGCAGGCAGCAAGCAAGCAAGGATTCCTCCGCCTCGGCGCTGTGCGGCGCCGAGCGACCTGGGACCGCTCCACGCAACATCGACGCCTCCCCGGAGGGAGACTGGCCACGCCGGAGGGGTGAGGTCGAAACAGCCATGGCCGGGCAAAGGTCGCCGCGGCGTTACTCGGCGGCGGGAATGATCGGGTTCTCCGAGACGACGTCGAATGTGAGGTCGACGGAGACGTCCGCGTGCAGCTTGAGCGCCGCGGTGTGCTTGCCGAGGGTCTTCACCGGCGGCGTCAGATGGATGCGCTTCTTCTCTACTTCGACACCCGCCTCGGTGAGCTTGGCGTGGAGGTCTGCAGCGGTGACGGCGCCGAACATCTTGCCGCCTTCGCCCGTCTTGACGGCGAATGCGATGTTCAACTTCGCGATCTTTGCGGCGAGCGCCTGCGCGATGGTGAGTTCGGTCGACTCGCGCTCGGCGCGACGGGCCTTGAGGGCCTCGATCTGCCTGCGGTTGCCCTGCGTGACAGGGACGCCGATCTTGCGAGGGAGGATGAAATTACGGGCATATCCGGCGCGGACCTTGACCTGGTCGCCCTCGGCGCCGAGGCCCTCGACGGGCTTGATGAGCAATACTTCTTTGTGAGCCATGGTGATGAAATGAGTGGGAGGTGGAGGCTAATCAGAACGGGACATCGTCGTCGACATCATTGCCCTGCGATTCTGCGGCAGGCGCCTCGCGCTGCGGCTCGGGCTGCCGGCGCTCGGGAGAGGAGGAGTCCTGCGAGCCGCTCTCGCCACGCGACGAGAGGAACTGAACGCTGTCGACGACGACCTTGAGCTTGTTGCGCTTCTCGCCGGTCTTCGACTCCCAGGAGTCGAAACGCAGGCGGCCCTCGACCATCGCGGGGCTGCCCTTGGAGAGATACTTCGAGACGAGCTCGCCCGTCTTCCCCCATGCCTCGAGATCCACAAAGGTCGTTTCCTCGCGAGTGCCGCCCGCTTCGTCGCGGAACTGCCTGTTCACGGCCAGCCCGAAAGTGCAGATCGCGGTCCCTTTCGGCGTCATCCGGAGTTCCGGATCGCGCGTGAGGTTCCCGATGAGGAAGACTTTGTTGAGCGAGGCCATCCGGCGGAGACGTCGATCAGGCCGACTCGATCATCGACGAGTAGACGGCGCGGTTGAGGCGCATGCGCTCGAGGAGGTGCTTGTTGCTGTCCGACGGCGCGGTGAAATAGATCTGCACAAACGGGCCCGCGGTGTATTTGCGGTCGGTGGGCCGCATGAAATCGCGCACGCCGAGCGACTCGAATCCGGTGACTTCGCCGGCGACGGCGGCGATCTCGCCCTTCACGTTCTCGACGAGTTCATCGAGCGTCTCGGTGCGACCGCGCGTGTCGAGGATCACAGTGGCCTTAAAGTTTTTCTTGGTCGGGTTCATTTGGATTGGTCTTACGATTGAGCTGGTTCATCGCCGCTGCGACGCCCTCGCTGACGAGGAGATCGAGGCCGCTGAGGTATTTTGAAATCTGGGAATTTATCAGTGTGCGGTCCTCCGCCGGAATCTTGCCGAGGACGAAATCCTTCAGGTCAATCTGGGGCGGCTTGCGCGGACCGATTCCGATTCTGAACCGGACGAATCCGTTCTCGAGATGATCCAGGAGGCTCTGAACGCCGTTGTGGCCGCCGGCACTGCCGGAGACGGTCACCTTGATCCTCGCGACATCGAGCGTCAGGTCGTCGTAGATCACGGCGAGCGAGGAGACGGACAGCTTGTGAAAATCGAGGAGCCGGCGAAGGGCGAATCCGCTCTCGTTGACGTAGCTCTGCGGCTTCACGAGCAGAAGCGCGCGGCCATCGCAGTTCCAGCGGGAGGTCAGGACGTTGGCGTGCCGACTAGGCGACCACGAGAGCGATTCGCGCGCAGCAAGCGCGTCGATCACCTGGAACCCGACATTGTGCCGGGTGCCATCGTATTCGCCGCCGGGATTTCCAAGTCCCGCGAGCACGGAGATTGACATGACTCAAAGAACAGCGTCCCGGGCGGGGCTCGAAGCCTCGAACGGGACGCGGGTAGATTACTTCTTGCCGGCAGCGGCGGGCGCTTTCTTGGCGCCGGCGGCAGGCGCTGCACCGGCTGCGCCAGCAGCGGCGGGAGCGCCCTTCTTGTCGCCGGCCGCGCCAGCGGCAGGCGCAGCAGCGGCACCTTCCGCACCAGGAGCGGCAGCGCCCTCGGCCGGGACGGCGCCCTCGACGGCAACTGCAGCGGCAGTTGCAACGACTTCCTCTTCCTTCGCAGGCTCCACGCACGAAATGACCGGCTGTTTCGGATGATCGAGAAACTCGACGCCGGGAATCGGCTTCAACTCGGAGATATGAATCGTGTGGCCGACCGCGAGTTCGGTCACGTCCACCTCGATGAACTCCGGCAGATCCTTGGGAAGGCAGCGGATGTGAATCTGGTGAGAGACGACCTCGAGCACGCCGGCTTCATTCTTCACGCCCGTGCTCTCTCCGATCGCATGCACGGTGACGACCACCGACATCTTCTCGTTCTCCGAGACCTCGTGCAGATCGATGTGCACAAACTCATCGGTGATCGGATTGCGCTGGATCTCGCGGATGAAGGAGAGCGTTGGGCGTCCGTCGGGGCGCTGGACCTCGATGATCGAGGCGGAACCGCCGATCGACTTCACCAGGCGGCGAAACTCGGTAGTGGCGACAGTGACCTGCACAGGTTCGCTGTTCTTGCCATAAAGAATGGCCGGGACTTTTCCGGAAGCACGGTCTCGGCGGGATGCGCCGCGACCCTTGCCCTGGCGGGTGGATACGTTGAGCTTAAGCTGTTTCATGGACGTAAGATGGAAGTGCGCCGCAGACCATCAAAAAGCCGCAGCTCACAAGGGAAAAGGACGGACCGTAGCCTCCCTCTTCTCAAAGGCAACCAAAACTTTAGCGCACAATCGCGAGCCCAAAATTCGCTCAGAATTGCCGCGCAAGGTCGGCTGATTCGAACGCCAAAACGAACCGACCGACCGGCATGAGCCTAGCGTGCCTGCCAGTCGCATTGATCCACCCGCCATGAGGATTTCGAAATGGCTGCCCGGGCTGGGATCGAACCAGCGACCAAGTGATTAACAGTCACCTGCTCTACCGCTGAGCTACCGGGCAGTGCACGAAACGGAATCGGCAAGGACAATCCTGAGGGAGGCATTGTCAACAGTTTGCTTCGGCCCTTCCAAGGTAATCTTAAGCCGCAAGTCTCCGAGTGACGCACGCAATCCGAGGATTGAAACCCGCCACTTCCCGGCTCACCGGCGGCTGTGACGCGTCATCCCACACCACTATGCCGGCCCGACGCCCGGCTTCGGACCGTCGCCCCACTTGCGCGGCAGGGACCACGCCCGCCCGGCCAGCCCCAACTCGTGTGGAACGAAACCCTTCCCGAGCACGTGCACGCTCACGATTTGCTCGGGATCCAATCCAAGCGGGTTCGCACCCGTTGAATTGGCGTAGTCCCAGATCCAGTAGCGATTGAGCGAGCCCTCGGCCGACGGCTCCGGGCCGTAATCGAGGGGTGCGCACTCGCGGTCGATCCTTCCCGCATCGGGTTTGGAGTAGAACTCGATGCGGATGAGTTTCATCTCCGTGATGGCGGTGAGAAACTCGGCGTGATTCGGGATCATGGGCGGGTCAAGCCTGTGGGGGGCTGCGGTGCCATCCTACCCGGCCGCGTGCGTCGTCGAAAATGGGGTGAAACCCGCCCGCGAGGCCGCGAGCAAAAGCCAGAGCGGTTCCCGTTGCGCCGATCAGACCGGCGGGAGGACATCCTCTCCGAACCACCTCATCGAGAACTGAAGCAATTCAAAGCCGCTCTTGAGACCGGCCTTCTCCTTGATGTGTGCGCGATGAGTCTCGACTGTCTTGTAGCTGATTCGCAGGCGCTCCGCGATCTCGCGGTTCGAGTGGCCCGTTCCGATGAGTCTGAACACCTCCCGTTCGCGGGGGCTCAAGCTGGACGCAGGCGAGAAGGCCTTCAACCCCTGGGCGCTCGCCGCCCTTTGCATCATCACACCTGAGATGCGCTCGCTCACGCACATCAGGCCGTCTCGCACCTTGCGGATCGCCTCGAGCATCGTGGATGGCGGCGCCTGCTTCGTGACAAAGGCACTGGCGCCCGACTTGAGCGCGGGCAACGCATGCAAGGTTTCGTCGAGCAGCGAGAGCACCACGATCGAGATTCCCGAATCGAACGTCCTGATGTTCTCGATCAACTCGCCCCCCCGCTCGCCGCTGAACGTCAGTTCCACGATTACGACGTCCGGGCGAAGTTCGCGCACGTCGTTCGTCGCGGTCGCAAGATCCGCGGATTCGCCGCAAATTTTCATGTCCGGCTCCGCGTTGATCGTCGATGCCACGCCCCGTCGCAACACCACCTGGTCGTCGGCAACGTATACGCGCGTCTTTGATCCGAGCCTGCGGCGGCGAGGCTGCGGAGCATCGACCGAGGCTCTGTTGTAATTCGTGAACTTAACCATTGGCGTGATGTAGGCGACGTGCGGGCTGCAGAATTGAATCGAGTTCCATGTCCCACACATCCTAACGACTCGCGCGCCTTCAACCATGGGGTGTAACCCGAAATGCGCCTGCCGCGAAATCGCATCGGCATCCTGCCGAGAGCTGCAAGCTCCACACCCCGCAACGGATTACTTCTTCGATCGCGCCGGCTGTTCGGCCTCGTCGCCGAATGGCACCTTGTGCTTCACGCGAAAAAGATCGGCCCACTCCCATGCGAAATCTCGCTCGCGCCGCAATTTCCTCGCAGCGGTCGCCCCGATCCTGACGAGAGCACCCAGGCTCGCGAACGCCACCTGCTGGTTCACGGCTCGGGAGTCTCTTTCGGACCCGCATCCGGCTTCGCGATCGGCGGTGGTTTGGATTTGTCGACATACTTGCGGACCAGCCAGTGCTTCTGCATCGCCGCGATCAGGCGCTCCATCTCGCGAATCGACGACCGCGTGTCCATGACGAGGTCGGGCAACCGGCCCACCCCGTCGGCCACGGAGTCAGTGATCTCCGGCAGCCGTGCGGTGCCCTTCCTGACGTCCTTCACCGCGCCATCGAGCTCCGCGACGACGACGCGCAGTTCGGCCATCACTTCATTCGCGTGCACGAGAAGCTCCTGCGCCGAATCCGCGATCGCGACGTCGGTGATCAACTTTCCTGCCGTGCCTTTCCCTTCCTCGACGCCGGCGACGATCGCCTGCATGCGCTCGATCAGCGCGTCGAGGCGCTGCTGCGTCTCGCCAAGCTCCACACCCAGCCCGGTCCATTCATCCAGCCCGGCGCCGCCTTTCTTCAACACGACCAGGGCCTCGCTGCGAATCTCCTCGATCGCGGACTCGAGCGCGCTCTGCAACTGCTCGGTGCAAACGATCGTCGCGTTCTCCTTCCGGAGCGGCGCGCCTTCGCCGCGCGTGATTTCAAAGAACGAGTCGCCCGCCACGCCGAATTTCTTTTTCACGACCGCCGATGAGTCCGTGCGCACGAACCGGAAGAAGTCGCGCCGGATCGATGCCTGCGCCTCCATCCGTCCCGTTTCGTCGACGTGCACGTCGGAAACCGTCCCCACGAGTGTCCCGAGAAAATAGACCTCCGAGCCCTGTCGGATTCCCGCCGCCCCATCCTCGGGCAGCGAGATGCGGAGCGTGACGTTTGTCTTGAACCACCGCTGGCTGCGCCCGGTCCACAGCGCGGCACCCACGAGCACGCAGGCGACGAGAATCACGAACGTGCCCGTGATCTCGTTTACGCGCCTGAACTTGAATCGCTCGCGCATCAACGTATCGGCTGAACGCGCCGTTCCCGGATGTTCGCTCGTCCTTGCATCGTCACAAGTAGGTCAGGAGCGAGACGACGACCGAGATGAAGAAAAGTCCCGCCACCGAGCGCGTCAGCGCACGCTGCGTGGCGTCGGGCACCTCCGCGATCTCCCGGCCGACACCGAGGCCGCCGATGCAATACGATGCGCTCGCGAACAGCGCGGGCAGGACGCACTTGGCGAGGATGTTGAGAGCGTCCTTGGGTCCCATCGCAGCCGAAATCGTGTCGGCAAACAGGAGTGGATCGCGGCTGCCCTGCCCCATCCATCCTGCAAACACGAACCCGCTCGCGAAGGCGACCGCGATGAAAACCACCGTGAGGCAGAAAGTCGAAATCGCCGTCGCGAGCACGCGCGGCATCACGAGTTGGAGGAATGGATCGCCACCCTGCTCCTCGAGCGTCGCCACGTGGCCGCTGGCTTTCATGATGCCGAGCTCGGTCGTCATCGTGCTCCCGCCGCGCACGATCACCACGAGGTTGATGAGCACCGGCCCAAGTTCGCGCGCGACGACGGTCACAAGCAGCGACCCGAGCACCTGCGACTGACCGGCCTCGCCCGTCCACAACGTGAGCTGCATGACAACGGAGATTCCGACAAAGACGCCGATCGACGCGACAAACCAGAGCGGCTCGATTGCGTTGGCGTGCATCTGCCGCGCGAGCGCCATTCGCACCGCGGGCGTCCAACTGCGGGGCTGCACCGAGGCAACGAACACGGTCCCGATCACGGCTGCCGTGTGCCGGATCTCATCCCACTCGCCGAGAATCCCGCCTCCGAGACGGCCAGCGACGCTCATGATCGGGCCGCTGGTTTCGGCTTCCACACGGGTCGGCTCTGCAAGCATTGCTGTGTGTGTGTTGGGGAATCGCGAACCGGCTGGACCTGCCGCGCATCTGCCGGGCGACTCCGGCTTCGTGGACCGCGGCGACGTTTCGGCACCCGACCACGGCAAAAGCAGAAGCCGGTCTCGAAGGACCGGCTGTGTGCCTGGAATCGGGCGATTACTATGGCGCGATCTTTTCGCTGACCCACTGGCGCGCGCTGTTGAAGCCGTCCTTCAACTCGCCGAATGCCTGCTTCGTGCCGGCCTTCACGCTGTCCCATGTGGACTCTGTGGAGTCGTTCACGAGATCGAGCTGCTTGCTTAGCGCGGCCGACTGCAGGCGAAGCGCCTCAATCCTCGGCTTGGCCTCGGCTTTGACCGCGGCGCTGGAACTCGCGAGCCTCGTCTCGAGCGCGTCAAGCTCACGGTTGATCTCGGAGATCTGGCTTTTCATCGACGAGGAGAATTCCGCCTTCTGCGCGAAGGTGTAGTCCCTCATGTCGGACGTTGCTGCGGTTGTCTTCGCCTGGACCTTGGCGATATCCTGGGTGGTTGTCTTCGGCTTTTCGCAGCCCGCCAGGAATGCGGCGGCCGGGATGAGAACGAGAAGTAGAGTCGTATGTTTCATGTGTGTTGGTTTGGGCTGGGGTTGATTTTTTGCCCCGTTACTAAGCTACGCTTCGCAGGCCTGCCGGGCTATGGGGTGTAACCCTAGGGCGTGTGCCCCGCGTCGCGTTGTTCCCTTGCCAAAGGCTGGTCGAGCACGTCGCGCAACTTTCGCGCGAGCGCCGAGGGAGTGAACGGCTTTTGCAGCAACGCCACACCCCGGTCCAGCACCCCTTGATGAACCAACGCATTCTCAGTGTAGGCGGACGTGAACAGCGTCCGCGTGTGCGGATTCACCGCCTGCACGCGGCCGGATAATTCCTTCCCGCTCATGTGCGGCATCACGACATCCGTGAAGAGCAGGTCGATGTGCCCGACGTAGGGCGCATGTCTCAACGCCAATGCCTCGATGCCGTTTGCCGCGGCGATGACTTTGTAGCCGAGCCGCCGCAACAGCGTCGCGGCCATCTCACGAAGCGCGATGCAGCGGACTATCGCTTCGCATCCCGTCGGCAGAAGAGGTGCGCAAAAATCAGGTCGGTTCTTCGAATGATCAGACTTTGATGCACGTCCGTCGATTCAGGCGGACGTGCATTCATGGCTCTTGGTTCACTCCTATCCTTCGCGAAGGGTCCGGCTCACTGGCCGCCCGGCTTGCCCTTGCCCTTCTTCGCCTCTTCTTCCTCTTGCTCCTTCGCCGCTTTGGCCGCGGCCTGTTTTGCTTTTGCTGCAGCCTGTGCCTTTGCGTTCGATTCCGTGGCGCTCTGCGCGGCGCCCTCGCGCGCCCGTTCGGCTTCCGCTGCCTTCGCTGAAGCTTCCTTGGCGAGTTGGGCTGCCTGTTGGTCGGCCCTTGCTGCCGCTTCCTTGGAGTTGCGTTGTGCATCATCCTTGGCCTTTGCCGCGGCGAGCTGCGCTCGCTGATCGGCGTCCTGCTTCGCCTTGGCTGCAGCTTGGGCTTTCACTTCTGCATCTTTCGCACGCTGCGCGGACTCCTGTTGAGCCTTTGCCGCAGTCTCGGCTTTCACCTTCGCCTCATTGGCGCGCTTCGCGGTGTCTTCCTTCTCCTTCGCGGCGACGGCTCTCGCCTGTTGCTCCGAGTCATCGCGGGCCTTCGCCGCGGCGGCATTCGCGCGCTGATCGGCGTCTTGCTTTTCCTTCGCGTCGGCCTGAGCCTTCACCTTCGCGTCGTTCGCACGGCGGTCGGTGTCTTCCTTCGCTTTCGCGGCGGTGGCTTTCGCAGTTCGCTCCGCGTCATCGCGGGCCTTCGCCGCGGCGGCGTTCGCGCGCTGATCGGCGTCCTGCTTTTCCTTCGCGGCGGCCTGGCCTCTCGCGGCGGTCTCACGCTGCTCGGCGTCCTGCTTCTGCTTCGCGTCCGCCTGAGCCTTCACCTTCGCGTCGTTCGCACGCCGGTCGGTGTCTTCCTTCGCTTTCGCGGCGGTGGCTTTTGC
>DATKCJ010000475.1:0-4999 GCA_035513275.1 Opitutaceae bacterium | reverse complement strand
GTGCGCGTAGAAATAGCCGAGCTGCCAGTCTTTCGGGTTCTTGAGCTGGCCGTAGAATGCCGAGAAGACGTATCCCGAAGTCTCGCCGGCATGACTCGCGGCGAAGGGAAACGCGTCGGTGGAGGTGTAGTCCTCGAAGTTCTCGATCAGGTCCACGCCGAGAGTGAGCGGGCGGCCGCCTTCGAGCGTTTTGCTCCACTGGGCGCTGAGGATGCCAATGAGGTAGCCGCGCACGCCGTTGCGATTGCGAAGATTATCCGCACCGCGTTTGCCGTCGAAGCTGTGCAGGCCTGCCGCGAACGTGAGCTGCGCGCCATCCGCCGGCACAGTGTATTTCACCTGGCCGCCCACGAGGTGGCCGTTGACCTTGCGCATGCCGTCGGGGAGATAGAACGCCGCAGCGGTCGTGGTGAGCGTGCCTTTCTCGAGTTTCTTTTCGTAGGAGCCGGCGACGCCCGTGGGCGTGACGTCCTCGTCCCAGAACATCTCGTTCTGCTGCCAGAACGGCGTCGTGTTTCGTCCGGCCCATCCCGTGACGGCGCCCGACTTGTATTGCACGAAGTAGCGATCGAGCGACACCTCGAAGTCGTCGGTGGCGTCGTCGCTGGAGTGAAACGTGAGGTGCGGTGATTGCTGACTGTGTCGGTCGCCGGTGCGGGCGCGCGCGCCGAACGACCACTCGTTCGAGAACTTGTAGCCGATGCTCGCACGCACACGTGCACGGGCGCGATCGCGGTCGGTGCGTGCGGCGCCCGAGCTTGTGTGGGAATCCGAGTCCCACTCGTAGCGCAGGCGAACGTCGCCAGAGAATGTGAGAGGCGATGGCTTCGCCGCATCGGTGGCGGCGAGGAGAGGAAGCGAAAGCACGCCGAAAACGGCGGCGCAATAGACCAAGCGTCGGATTGGGGTCATGGGTCGGGTGCCGCGACAAGAGGGGCGCAGCAAGAAGTGCGCAACGATGCAGGGGCAAAGTGCCGAGATCCCGTGGCGGATTGCAGGTCGACCCCGCAATCCGCACGTTTCGATATTCGAATGTAGCCCGCCGCGTGAGCGGCGGGACAAGGGAAATGGTTCGCGCACCAAGCATGGCAGGGTCCCTGCGCTTCCGCGCAGGGCTATCCAATACAATTGTAGCCCGCCGCGTGAGCGGCGGGACAAGGGCGCACAAGACATCCCTGCCCTCATGGGCAGGGCTACGCTCGGAAAGCACCCGCTCTCAGGGCTCTGCGATCACCACCACGCTGTTTACCGCCGCCGGTCTCACTTCCTGACGCTGACCGGAGGGCCATTGCACGACGATCCGGCGCACGCGTGTGTCGTCGCCGAGGCCGAAGGTGAGCGTCGATTCCGACTGCGCGAACAAACCCATCGCAGGTGCGACGGTCTGCGTCATCACGCGGCGAGGCGTGTGCAGCTCGACGCGCGCGCCGGAGGCGTCGCCTCTGCCGGGAGCCGGCTTGAGTTGCACGCGCAGCCAGGGCTGGCCGAGCCGCTGATCGTTGCGCAGAAGCCTCGGCGGACCGCCGCTTTGGGTGACGACGATATCCGGATCGCCGTCTCCGTCGAAATCCGCCACCGCCACGCCGCGCGCAACAAGAGGTTGAGACAACGCGATGTTGTCGTCCGCCGGCGCCGGCTGCCACGAGGTGCCGTCGTGCCAAAGCACGCGAGCTGGTGCTGCGAACTCGCGGCCGGTGTCGAACTTGTTCACGGCGCGCTCGCCGCGTCCGTCGCCCGCGACGACCTCCCAATGCCCGCCGAGATCGAGGTCGGCGACTGCAACGCCGAACTTCGCGGCGAACTCCGCAGGGGCTGCGTCGTTTGTGGGTGCGCCGATTCCGGCAAGCGACTGCAGCACGCGCGAGCGTTCGTCGACGCCGCCCTCGGCAGCGAACGATCCCGCGCTCGCCGACGCGAGACCCGCGGAAGCGCCTTCTTGCCGGCGGCCATGAGAGGCGGCCGTCTTTTCGAAGCGGCCTCGGCCGTCGTTCACGAAGAGCGCGCTCTCACCCGTGTGATAGGAAAAGAGCAAATCTAGGCGCGCGTCGCCGTCCGCATCGACCGGCACAACCGCGAGGGGAAAGGCGACGGGCAGGCCGGTCGCGGGATCGATGTCGCGGATTCCGGCCGAGTCGGGGACGGCCTCAAAGCGACCGTCGCCCAGGTTGCGGTAAACTGTGGGGAACACGCTGACGAATCCCGTGTGTGCCCCATAGGAACGGCCGACATCTGCGATCAGGAACGCCTGCGAAAGCCCAACTTCCTCCGGCCATCGCGCGTAGTGCGCGACGACGAGGTCGAGGCGCGCATCGCCGTCGATATCGATCCAAGCCGCGCCGGTGCTCCACGTGTTTTCTTCGCCACCGACGCCCGCTTGTTCGGTCACGTCCTCGAAGCGGCCGTTGCCGCGGTTTCGGAAGAGGTGATTCGTGCCGACGCAAGTGACATAGAGATCGACCAAGCCGTCGTTGTCGAAATCGCCGGCCGCTGTGGACATCCCTTGGAGTTCCACGTTGAGCCCGGCAACCGCCGTGACGTCGGTGAATCGGCCCGTGCCGTCGTTGCGAAACAGCGCCAGGCTACCGCGGCTCACTCGCTTGCCGAGCGCCTCTTCCCATGGCCACGCGGTGCCGGATACGAAAAAGAGATCGGGGTGTCCGTCGTTGTCGAAGTCGAGCACCGCCACGGCGCTGCCGAGAGTTGTCGGCGACTCGGAGTTGTCGCGCCAGGGCGCAAACGCGAGGCCGGCCTGTTCGGTGACATCGGTGAAGCGCAACTGCGGCGCGACGCGCGTGCCTGCGGGAAACAGCCGTGCGAAGAGGATACTCAGCGCGATCGCCGCGATCACGAGCGGGAGCACGACGGGCACGAGCGGCGGCACGGCAGCGCGGACCGGGGGCGCCGCGGACCGCAGGGCGGGGGAGATACTCGTGGCGGGATCGTGGTTCACTTTCGAGTGCCGAAAGGGCGTCGACACTCATTGCCGGGCGTTCTTACTTTCGGCGCAATCCTTTCCGATGTCCCAATCGCGCACGCCCCTTCAAATGTTGCTCCGCCTCTCGGGCATCGGTGCGTTCTGGACGATCGTGGGCCTCGCATTTGCGAGCCAGTTCTATCTGTCGAGCACGCTGCTTGGTCGATCGATCACGTGGACACAGGCGATTAGCTACTCACTTGGGGACTGGTATGTGTGGGCGATTCTCTCGGTGCCGATCCTGCTCCTCGCGCGGCGTTTTCCGGCCGACGGGCTGCATCCGTGGCGCACCGCGGCGATCCACCTGGCCGCGGCACTCGTATTCTCTCTCTTATATGTGACGCTGCGCTCGGCGGTCGGCCTCGTGCACAGCCGGTTGATCGACGAGCCCGTGGGGTTCACCGAAGTCTTTCAACCGCTGCTCGTGAAGACGTTTCCGTTCAACCTGCTCATCTACGGTGTCATCATCTCGGTGAGCCATGGGATTGATTACTACCGCAAGTATCACGAGCGGACCGTGCACGCGCTCGAACTCGAGAAGCACCTCGCCGAGGCGCGGCTTCAGGCGCTGCTGCGTCAGCTCAAGCCGCACTTCCTATTCAACACGCTCAACGGCATCGCGTCGCTCATGCACAGCGATGTCGACGCCGCGGACCGGATGCTCGTGCGATTGAGCGAACTCCTGCGGCTCACGATGAGTCACCCCGGGCAGCCGCTCACGCGCCTCGCCGATGAGATCGGGTTCATCGAGAAGTATCTCGAGATCGAACGCATCCGGTTCCGCGACCGTCTCACAGTATCGATGGATGTCGAGAATGGTGCGCTTGGCGCGGAGGTTCCGAGCCTCATTCTTCAGCCACTTGTGGAGAACGCGATCCGCCACGGCATCGAGCCGCATGCGCGGCAAGGCCGGATCGAGATCGCCGCCCGTCGAGTGTCCGGCGGCCTCGAACTCACCGTGCGCGACAACGGCGGCGGCATGCCCCCCGGCGGCTTCACGCGCGAAGGAATCGGCATCGCAAACACGCGCGAACGCCTGCGCGAACTCTACGGCGACAGGCACACTTTCAACATGAGCAACCGGCCTGAAGGAGGGCTGGAAGTGCGGCTCTCGATTCCTTTATAGGTCCTATAGGACTCATACGCCCCATAGGACCTATTTCTTCTCCTCCCCATGAAAATCCGCACACTCATAGTCGATGATGAGCCACTCGCGCGCGAGAGGCTGCGCGGCTTCGTGCAAGCCGAGCCCGCTTTCGAAGTGATCGGCGAGTGCGGCAGCGGCACCGAGGCGATCGCTGCCATCCGAAGCGCGGCCCCCGACCTGGTGTTTCTCGACATGCAGATGCCCGGGTGCGACGGCCTGCAAGTGCTCTCCGAACTTCCCGAGGGCAAGAGCCCGGCAATCGTCTTCGCGACGGCCCACGAGCGATTCGCGATCGATGCGTTCGACGTCGCCGCTGTGGACTACTTGCTCAAGCCGTTCGATCGCGAACGCTGCGCGCAGGCGCTTCGTCGCGTGCAGGCGCTGATGCACCAGCGACAAGCCGCGGTTCCCGCGCCAGCGCCGGCCGGGAAGACCGACCGAATCACGGTGAAGGCCGACGGACGGCTCGTGTTTCTCAAACCTGAGGAGGTCGTGCGCGTCGAGGCGGCGGACAACTACGTGATGCTGCACCTCGTGAGCGGCCGGTTGATGTTGCGCGAGACGATGACGGCGATCGAGACGCGGCTCGGCTCACAGGCCTTTGCGCGTATCAACCGCTCCGCGATCGTGAATCTCGATCAGATTCGCGAAATCCAGCCCGCACAGCACGGCGACTACACGGTCGTGCTGCGCGACGGCACGAAGCTCCCGCTAAGCCGCAGCCTGCGCGGAGAACTGGATCGTTTTGCTGGTGGGTGAGCGCGGACAAGTCGTCCCTGCGCTTCCGCGCAGGGCTACAAGAATCCGGATGTAGCCCGCTCCGTGAGGAGCGGGACCTGTTCGCGAATAAGAGAGAAGATCCCAGGGAGTGCGGCAGG
>DATKCJ010000474.1:0-3525 GCA_035513275.1 Opitutaceae bacterium | reverse complement strand
GCGCGCCGATGCCGGAGGACTTCAATGCCGCCATGTCCGCGCTCACGGCGCTGCCGGCTCCGAAACGATGAACGATGAAGCGGTATTCCTCGTCGACAACGGCTCGCTCGAACCCGCAGCGACGCTGAGCCTGCGCCGGCTCGCGAGCGCACTCGGTGAGCGTGTCGAAGCGCGAGTGGAGCCAGTCTCGATGCGGCACTCGAACCGGATTGCCGCCGAGGAGATCGGCGGCGAACCGGCTGAGACATTCGAAGAGGCATTTGCTGCGCGCGCCGCTGCGGGCGTGACGCGCGTGACCGTCGTGCCGATGTTCTTCGGGCCGTCGGGTGCGATCACGTCTTTTCTCCCAGACGTGGCGCGGCAGTTCCCAGAGCTCGAGGTCCGCGTGTGCCCGGCGCTGCACAGAGAAGGGGACCCGCGGCTCGCGCAGATTATCGCGGCGAATGTGCTCGGCGTGGCCATCGGGTTGGGTGCGTCGACCGCACTGCGCCCGGTCGCGCTCGTCGACCACGGCAGCCCGACGCGCGAACTCACTGCAGTGCGTGATTCGCTCGCCGCTGAGATCGCGGCGCTTCTTGGCGACAGTTTCAAGGTTGCTCCGTGCAGCATGGAACGCCGCGAGGGCGCCCAGTATGATTTCAATCAGCCGTTGCTCGCGCGGTTGCTCGCGACGCCGCCATGGAATTTTGGCGACGTGATCGTGGCGATGCAGTTTCTCCACCCGGGGCGTCACGCAGGTCCTGGAGGCGACATAGCAACGATCTGCCGCGTGGCTGAAGCCAAAGCGCCAGGCCTGCGCACGCACATGACCGCGCTCGTCGGCGAGTCACCGCTGCTGATCGACATCCTCGCGGACCGGTTGGCAGCAGTAGGGCGGGTCTCCGACCCGCCTCTGTGACTTTGCGATCCGCAGGTCAGAGACCTGCGCTACTCGGTTCCACAAGCGCAACGCTCGGGTTCTTCGCCGCTCCGACCACCGCGCCGATGAAGATCATCGCAGGCTGACCGATATCTTCCACGGCGAATGCCGCGGCGTCGGCGAGCAGGCCTGTGCGAACGCTCTCATTCGGACGCGAGGCATTGGAGACGACTGTGAGAGGCGTGTCGGGAGCCATGCCCGCTGCGAGAAGCTTCCCGGCGATTGAGGGGAGCTCGCGAACGCCCATGTAAACGCAGAGCGTCATGTTCAGCTTTGCGAGCGCGACCCAGTCGACTGGGTTTGCGGCGGCGCGGTTGGCGCACTCATGGCCAGTGACAAAGACTGCGCCGGGAGCAAGGTCGCGGCTTGTCAGTGAGACTCCGAGCGTCGCCGCAGTCGCGCACGCCGCCGTGACTCCGGGAATGATCTCGAACGGAACTCCGGCTGCCTCCAGCGCGGCGGTTTCCTCGAAAAGGCGCGCAAAGACCGACGGGTCGCCGCCCTTGAGCCGCACGACGCGTTTTCCGGCGCGGGCGCTGGCGATCATCGACTCATGAATTTGCTCCTGGGTGACGCGGTGGCTGTTGCAGCGCTTGCCGACGTCGCGGACCTCAACCCCAGGCTGGCAGAAATGGAGAAGATCGAGGTTCGCGAGGGCGTCGTGGATGACGACTTGCGCCTCTTCGAGCGCGGCGCGCCCGCGAAGAGTGATGAGGTCGACGGCGCCCGGGCCGGCTCCGACTATCGAGACGAATCCGGGCGCGTTTATGGTGTTTTCCTGAACCATGACAAAAAAGATGACCTAACAGATGTTTGGATGTTGCAATCCGTCAAGCCCCGAACATCGGTATTTCCGGAATGCCTGACGAAACAGCTCCAGCCCTGACGCATAACGAGGTCATCAAGGACGCCATACCGACCCTTGCCGGGACGATCGCGGCGACGCTTCACGACGCAACAGCCGATCGCTTCGCGGCCGATGACGAGCAGTTTCTCAAGTTTCACGGCATCTACCAGCAGGACGACCGCGACCTCCGCAAGACCGGCAAGAAATACATGATGATGATCCGCGGGCGCATCCCGGGCGGGGTCATGACGCCGGCGCAGTGGATCGCTTTCGACGACATCGCCACGAATCTTGCCAACAACACCCTGCGGCTCACGACCCGCCAGAGCATCCAGTATCACGGCGTCTTGAAATCCGGTCTCGGCCCGCTCATCAAGCAGATCAACGACGCGCTCCTCTCCACGCTCGCGGCTTGCGGCGATGTGAACCGCAACGTGATGTCGCCGCCGACTCCATTCGATTCCGAGGTGCGTCGCGAAGTGTATGAGGATTGCATCAAGGTGGCCGACACGCTCACACCTGCGACCGAGGCCTATCACGCCATCTGGATCGACGGCGTGCAGCTCAACCTGGAGGAGGAGCGCAACAAGGACTTCGTCGATCCGCTTTACGGCAAGACCTACCTGCCGCGCAAATTCAAGACGGGCTTCGCGATCCCGCCGATCAACGACGTCGACATCTTCACCAGCGACCTCGGATTCGTCGCGATCGTCGAGGACGGCAGGTTGACCGGCTACAACGTCACCGTCGGCGGCGGCATGGGTCGCAGCCACAACAACACGTTCACTTATCCGCGCCTCGCAGATGTTCTCGGCTTCGTCACGCGCGAACAGATTGTCGAAGTCGCGCGAGCCGTGCTCACGGTCCACCGCGACTTCGGCGACCGCACGAACCGCAAGCATGCGCGGTTGAAATACGTCGTGCAGGAAAAGGGCATCGGCTGGGTGCGCACCGAGGTGGAGTCACGGATCGGCGTGACGCTCGGCACCGCGCGCACCGTTAATTTCACAACGACAAGCGACACCTATGGCTGGGGCCGCCAGCTCGACGGCCGCCACTATCTCACGCTCTTCGTCGCTTCGGGTCGCGTGAAGGACGCCGGCGATTGGCGCATGAAGTCTGCGTTGCGCGCGATCGCGGAACAGTTTCCTGAGATCGAGTTTCGAATCTCGGCGAACCAGAACGTGATCCTCGCGGACATCCCGGACGCGCGTCGCGCGGAACTCGCGGCGCTGCTCGCGGCGCACGGCGTCTCGCTCGAAAAGCAGGCGACGACGCTTCACCTCGCAGCGATGGCCTGCCCGGCGTTGCCGACATGCGGCCTGGCGCTCGCGGAATCGGAGCGGATGCTCCCCGGCGTGCTCGACACGATCGAGGCGCTTTGCGACGAGGTTGGGATGGCGGGCGAGGAGATTGTCATCCGCTCGACCGGCTGCCCGAATGGATGCGCCCGCCCCTACATGGCCGAGATCGCGCTCGTGGGCCGAGCGCCTGGCAAATACCAGCTTTGGATTGGCGGCAACAAGCCCGGCACGCGTCTCAACACCGTCTTCAAGGAAGTCGTCCTCGCGGCGAACATTGCCGACGAGCTTCGTCCGCTGCTCACACGCTGGCGCGACGAGCGCACTAACGGCGAGCGCTTCGGCGACTTCGCGAGCCGTGTGTTGCTTCCTGAACTGGCTGCGAGCGCCGCGGCCGCCGCGACAACTTCGCAGTCATGAAACTCGACGATTCCGCAATCACCGATCTCAACGCCACC
>DATKCJ010000473.1:0-10849 GCA_035513275.1 Opitutaceae bacterium | reverse complement strand
AGCACCAGAGACACCGAAGAAGCCAGAGGCAAAGGTGGCTACTACGACAACCGCCTCGTAGGCAGTAGTCACCATTACGAATCGCCCGCCTCGGAGTAGCCACCACTACGAAGTCAAGAGGCCCCCGGCCGGACGCTTACGCAGCTTCGAGCCGCGCCGCCAGCCAGTAATGCCGTTCGCACGAAAGACCTGAATCAGTTTCAGGTCGGTGTCCTTGTTACCCGTTCCGCGGATGCTCGCCATCAGAGCAGACCGGCGACGTGGGGTCAGGAGGTCCATGGTTCAGCTAATCGCCGAAGCGCAACCCATACGGCCCGTAGTATCGAATGCCGTCCTTCACCTTAAGAAACAGTGCCGCCACATCACGGCGACTAGTGACGCCTCTTTGCTCCCGCACAAAGCGAACAGCCTCTCTGCAAATCCAATATCTCAGGAACGAAACCGACTCGGAAAGCGTGCTCCTCCGTGAAACAATTTGTTCAAGCGTCGCGGTTACTGCAGCCCCGAGCAATCGCCGTGAGTGCAACACGAGCTCCGGACTTCCGATGGGATCTCCTGATTCGTCGAAACGATTAAACGGAACTTCATCGAACCCTACGAAGGCGCGTGCACCTGCGGCCATCGCTCCGATTGCCAAACAATTGGAGTCACAGCTGAGGCAGAAGACAGTCTTCCCGGCGAATGCATTGAGCTCCGATTCTTTCAGGAAGTCATTGCCTTCCTGTGTCTCTCCGGCGCGATTGCGATGCTCGCCGCTTCGGATACAGCTCGATGTTCCATGTGCCATCACCGCCACGAAGCCGGTTTGGGCCTGCCTAAGTTTCAGTTTCGCATCTGCACACGAATGTTGGTTTCCGAGATCGAGAAATTGCATTTCGCCGCCAAGCATCCGTTTCAGGCGTGTCTTGACCGGCTTAAGAAACGATAAGTCTGCGGATGTCGCGTGAAGGCAAAATGATTTTTGCGATGCGCTAACGGTCATCTCGCTAGATCAACGATTGCCGCCAGGCCGTGCTCCGCAACTAGCGAAGTGAGTCGCACACCGATTCTGTCCTGGCAGCGCACCGCCGCAGCTAGCTGGCCAAATGTCTTGCCGGTGAATTCCGCCTCCGCCGCAGAGATTCGAAAATTGGAGTCGGCGATCAACGCCCGATCGATTGTGAGAATAAAGGAAGGAGCCGACAGCCGTTGAATGACCTCCAGGGCAACATGGTTTCTCGGTGAGAAAGCAGCGATGTCGGTTCGGAAAATCTTCTTCATGGCCAACTCAGCCGCTTTGGGTTCGGCCAACAACTCCTTCACATGATCGGACAACGTGCCCGAATAGAGTATGACGATGGCTGACTTGTTCGTTTCGCGAAATTTGTCCGCAATCGAAAGCGCCAAGTGAAGTTTCTCTGCCTTGGCGATGTTAACCTCATGTAAGTTGATGTCGATCAGGGCAACGTCCCAGAACTCTGCTGCGCTCCGAGCTACTTCCGTCAGAAGCCTCGACAACTCTGAGGCTTGATTTCGGCCTTCAAAATAGACCGTGGGGTTCAAGTGCTCCGCCCGAACCTCCACGCCCATGGAGCCCCTCACTTCGTCGCCGAGATGGTCAATAAACTCCGGCCTCTGGGCGTCGTCGATGACGAGGATTCGGATCATGAAAAGAATGTCATTTCGAAAACCGCGCCGCCAAGCTGAGGATCGTTTCCGCCGAACCTGATTTCGCTGCTCATGCCTTTCACGATCTCGCGACACGTATGAAGACCGATGCCGGAGCCTCCGCGGCCGCTGATTCCAAGCTCGAACATTGATTCGACCAAGTGCTTCGGGACGGCTTCGCCGTCATTGCGCACCACAACTGTGAGCCGCGAGCCCGACCTGCGAAGCGAAACATGGAGATTGCGAGCGTGGGCCTTTACCGCGTTAGAAATCAGATTGTCGAAGAGGATGGTGATTTCGACCGGACGCATCATGACGACAAAATTCTCGGCCGAATTATTGAGGTGGATTCGTAAACCGTCTGGTTTGGAAACGATGTCGCTTTGGAGATACTCCGCCATGAATTGAGCGAGATCCATGCGTCGCGTTGGATACTGCAGATTGAAATCCGCCCTCGTTGCGATGCGGGCGGCGTTTACCAGTTGATCAACCCAAAATTGCAGTTTCCCGAGGCCCTCGAGCAATTCCTCATTTTGGATCGTTCCAGCTTTGACGCCCTGCATCAGCTTCTTGATCCGTGCACTCATTTCGCCTGACCCAATCCCCACCCAATGCTGGATATGGAGCCGCTGCTTGTCTGGGTCGGCGGCATGCGCCATCAAGAAACGATTCTTTTGCCGCTCGACGACCAAGCTGCGTTCGGACACCAGTCGCGCTTTCCGTTCCGAGCGCGATTCCTTCTCCGCCTCTTCCTTTGCCTCCGCGAGTTTCTTGATGCGGCGCTCCGCTCTGGCGACCTCACGCGCTAGAGCCGGATCGTTGTTCTGGGCCGCGATTCGTCTGAAATTCTCGAGGGCCGTCGTGACGCTCGCCGATTGGCGCTCCGCGATGATGTCGAGCAGGTTTCGGTCGTATTCGACACCGAGCACATCTTCCGAATCGGTCAGCTTCCTGATGATATCTAGAATTTGGGCTTTTACGTCTTTGGGCTCTATCTCGTCTTCAGATCCTGGTGCCGCATTGCCCCATTTGATGACGTCTACGACGTATTTTTCCAACCGTCGCAATGCGAAGTCGTAGAAGAATATCACGAGTTCCTTCCACTCAGGCGAAACAATCAACCCACCGTCGCGACTTGAGACCTCTTTAAACCTCGAGTTGTCGGCTGTGACCTCGATTCGACCGGAAACATCACGTGTGCCAAGATATCGAGCGGTGCCTTGCTGTTTTCGGCGATCGACCCCGAGTCGGTCGTCGCCTGCGTCACCGATCGGATGGACGCGAAAACCGTTCTTGTAGAGAAAGACCGAGCCATACTCGACGTTGTGAACCCCCATGACCTTATGGAAATGGAGTTTTGCCGATCGATTGAGGGCAAACAGATCCACCCTCACGCGCGCGAGGTGGAGATACGGGCATTTCTCACGGATTCGATAGATCAGGGTTCCTCTGTCGGTCAGCGTGGTCGTGACGACTTCGGAGTCCTTGTCGACCTCGCAATGGATTTCAGTCGTTTTGAGCCCGAGTTCCTCAAAAAGGAAATTCCTAACCGGTCCATTAACCCGCGCCCGGCTGTCGGGCTCGCGTTTATCGGCGGCGCGCTCTGTTGGAACGATCAGCTCGACAGAAAATCCGGCGACGTCGTTTTCTTGATTCGGGTTGATCAGTTTGCGCAGGGAGTTGCGGAGCTCGACTAGGCGCGGGCGATCCCATTCTTCACGAAGGCTCGAGATCACCAATACGGTCCCTCCTCCTTTCAACGGGTAAGGACATGTATCCACGGTCCCTCGCTCCACTTTGATGTCGATGAACTCTCTTTTGCTATCCTTCTCAAATTCGCTCCAATCGACACTGAGCCACTCGTATCCTTCGTTGCCGGAAGTTCTGGTGAACATGTCGAGGTGTTGTCCAAGCCTGTCACAGGAGAAGCGGCCAATTCCCTTGGCGCCTGCGTAAACTCGAACGGACTGAATCTTGTCCCGATAGTTCTTCGGTTTCCCTTCTTCATTGTCCTCGGTCCCGTCGCGCTTGGCCGAGTAGGCAACAAACAGCCATTTAGCTTCGATGTCCCCGGCAGTCATCCCTTTGCCGTCATCCTTGATAACCAACGATGCAGTGTCGCCCCCAAGATTCTCGAAGCGTATTTCGGCATTCTTCGCATGCGCGTCGAACGAGTTCTTCACGAGCTCGAAGACCGCAACGAGATCGTTGGTTATCAGCTCGCGACCGATGATGGTCTTCAGGGCGGAGCTAATCTTGAATGAGCCGGATCGTCCGCCTTGTTTCGGCTTCTTAGTGCGCTTGGCCATGATTCAGGACTTGGTAGAAGGCCTCGCCGACCTGCTCGGCGAACAGGGGGGGCACGGCATTGCCGACTTGTGTGTATCGGGGTGTTTGCAGCTTTCGTAGCTTACCGCCAGTCGTGTATGGGCCCTTGAATTCGAACCAATCCGGGAAGGACTGCAGACGTGCGCATTCGCGAACAGTCATCACTCTTGGCTCACAGTAATGGACAAAATCGTCGGGTATCGTTGTGACGGTCGGTGCGGGGCTTGAACCTGCCAGGACGGTCACACTCCTCTTTTTAAGGCCGAAACGATTCCGTGCTTCCCCTGCAATGCATCGATTGCGAGTTGCCCCCGCCAAGAGCCTTCGAAAGACGCCCTCGACGTCAGGAGTATGATTCACGAATCGATGGCTGTCTGGCGATCGACTCCGACCACACCCGCGTTGGAGATATTTCTGAAAACCGTTCTTCGGTTTGTCCCACCTGCCGGCGGTGAATCCCGTGGTATCCGGTGAATCCACGACGCCTTTGGCCTTCTTCAGATTGGACAACGCTGTGCGAACAGAATTTCGGATGGGGATTCCCTTCGCGCGCGCGAAAGTCCCGCGATTGTCCCAGAGGTGTTCGAAAACTTTCGCTGCTTGAAGACTTCGTGTTGCGACAACGATGAACCGCAAGCGTCGCTGCGGCACACCATAAGATGCCATGTCCAGAACTTTCCCCTGAGCATCTGGATAGCCAAGTTCGCGCAACCTCGAAATCACAACGCGCGAGTATTCGATGCCTTTCTCGGCGTTTGCCTTGAATTGCATCGTGAATCCACGGACGTTTTCGAACATGACCGCTTTTGGTTGCACAAGAGCGACAAGCTCGAGGTAAGCGTGAACCAGATTGTTTCGTTCATCTGATTCCTGCCTGCGACCGGCCGTCGAGAAACCTTGGCACGGCGGCCCTCCGACAACGATGTCGACCTGGCCGCGCAACGTCCGCAATTGCGGCGAGTATCTCTCCAGCAACTCTCTGATGTCCCAGTTTTGCTGCGGGAGCCACTCGGGCCACGCAAAGTGCTGACGATTGACGATCAGATTGTGTTTCAGGCTCGAGAATGCCGCTGCGTTCTTTTCAACGGCAAAAAGCCCCCGAATCCCCGCTTCATGCAGGCCGACGCTTAAGCCCCCGCATCCCGCAAAGAGGTCAATGCATGTCAGCCTGCCCGACGTTTGAGCGATGCTGCGCCGTGCAATTGCGGCACCGCTCCCTGTTTTCCGGCGGTCGCAAGTCATGCGTCGATTCCTTCGCAGAGTTTGGACGCTGCCACGTCCAGCGCTTTTGCAATTCGAGCTACGTTAAGGAGGCCTAGATTTCGCTCACCTCGCTCGACCCCTCCCATATAGGCGCGGTCAAGGCCTGCTTCGGCAGCGAGTTCTTCCTGGGAAATTCCCAACTTCTTGCGATGCGATCGGACATTCCGACCAAAACATGCCAAGACCTTGTCTTCTTCGGCGTCTGTTTGGGGCATTCAGCATTCTGCCAGAAACGACCGCCTATAAGTCCACGGACTATGCGGAGCATTTCCCTCCGTTAAGCTAGTGTCCGCCGTCAATTCTTACACTCATCTCGTCGGTCCGGTTCGCGGTCATTTCGGGAGGGTGACGATTTGACTGGCACGCAGTTTCGTTCAATGAACGTGCGAGCAACAGAAGTGCCTTCCCGTGGAGTGTGGAGTTGTTAGCTTTCTGCAATGGCAACCGGTCGGCGCTGGACCCGAAATGAACTGCTGATCGCACTCAACCTCTACCATAAGTTGACCTTTGGGCAGATGCACGGGCGGCAGCCGGCGATTGTCGCAACGGCGGAGAAGCTCGGCCGGACCGCGAACAGCCTCGCGATGAAGCTCTGCAACTTCGCGTCGCTCGATCCGGCGCTGAAGATGCGCGGTATCAGCGGACTCTCAGGCGCGAGTGCGCTGGATCGGTCGATATGGGCCGGGTTTCACCAAGACCTCTCGGAGGCGGCGCCAGCGAGCGAGGAAGCATTCCAATCGTTGTTTGCCGGTGCGAAAGGCGATGAAGTTGAAGTGACGCCGAAGGAAGGAATCCGGCGTCGCACGATTCCGACGGGCGGGACCGAACGAACGGCGAATGTGAAGGTCCGGCGCGGGCAGGACTATTTTCGGGACGCCGTTCTGAACAACTTCGCCGGCCGCTGCGGTCTGACCGGACTCGACGTGCGCGAGCTGCTGATCGCCTCGCACATCCTTCCCTGGGGCAAATTCGAGTCCGAGCGGTTGAACGTTCGAAACGGAATCGCGCTCTCGCGACTTCACGACGCGGCGTTCGACGTTGGGCTGATCACGTTCGATTCAGAATTGCGTTTAAAGCTGTCGAAAGAACTCAGGTCCCGGCTACCACAACGGACGATCGCCGAATGCTTCGCAGCTTACGAAGGGGCAGCCCTCCAACTGCCGACAGACGCAGCGCTTCCCGACGAGAGGTTTCTTGCCGTTCATCGCGCGAGTAGATTTAGGAAATGAACATGAACACCGAGCGCGCTTTTCGAGTGAGATTTTCGACGCGAGGAAGAGTTACGATTCCCGCGGCAGTGCGACGGAAGTTCGGGATCAAGGGAGGGTCGAAGATGTCGTTTGAGATTACTCCTGCCGGGGGCTTCTTGTTGAGACCGATCGAAAAGTCAGCCGAAGGCGCGCGGCGACGCGTCGGCAGTCGTGCTTGTTGAAGTCGCGCAAGTGCTCGGGCAGGAGAATGGAAAGGCACTCCGTGCCAAATCGATCCTCAAGCAGATAGGGCCAAACCTCCGTGAGCTGATTGAAGTCTACGTTTTCGCAGGCCCACGACTCGAACAGCATCGCTATGCGCATGACTTCACGCATCAGTCCGTCCATACCACTGTGAGCGTCGCTCAGGTTGATCGAGGAGTCGGCAGCGGCGTAGTTGTGGCACTCGTCCCAAAGCGAGGTGGCGATTGCAAAGATGGCAGCAGGGTCGGATGAAGTGGAGGGCATCCGCCGAGACTATCGAAATGTGGACTATCAGACCACGGACGATGAGTCACAATTGCGCCCGTCGGGCGCAATGGGGTCTAGGCTCTTGGGTCTTGGGTCTGGGAAAGAAGATCCGACGCAAACCAACGGGTCACAAACCCTGAGGAAGTTAACCGCTAATCTCCGCTGATCGGCGTTAATGACGTTGAACCATGCGACGCTCCCAGACCCGCGCGTCGCCGATCAGGCGAAGCGCTAGACCGATCGCTCCGAGACCCACACCTGATTAGCGTTCATTAGCGTGGATTAGCGGTTACTCCTCGGTGCGCTCGGGGCTCACTCCGCGGACTCTTCGTCCGCTTTGACGCCGTTGGTTGAATCCGGCTTTTAAATATCAGGCCCGATATTTTAAAAGACGGGAGTGGCTTTTAAAGGAGCCTCAGCCGGCGGAGAGCGAGAGAGAAAGCATTTGACCATTCGCTGTTCGCGAATAGCGTATTTCAGTGTTCACCAAGCCACAGGACGTCGTTGTAGCCCTCCGGCTCTCCATGGGAGCGGAGGAGCTCAGCTATGCTGAGCTCGGCACCGAGCTTGGCATGAGCCCCTCGGAAGTCCATGCGGCCGTCCGACGTCTGCAGGACGCGCGTCTGCTTGAGCCGGAGTCCAGGCGGGTGCGCGTCGAAGCGCTTCGCAACTTTCTCGTTCATGGGGTGCCGTATTCCTTCCCCGCGAAACCGGGCTCCGTGACCCGCGGCCTGCCGACTTCGTGGGCGGCGCCGGCATTCGGAGGCAGGATCGATGCCTCCAATCAGCTTCCACCTGTCTGGCCTGACCCTGAGGGCTCCGTGCAGGGATCGGCGATTCAGCCGCTCTATCCGAGCGTGCCCGGAGCTGCCCGCCGTCTGCCCGAACTCTACGACCTGCTTGCTCTCGTCGATGCACTGCGCACCGGCAGGGCGCGCGAACGCGCAATGGCCGAATCCGAAATCAGCGAGCGCCTCGAACGCCATGCCGCCGCCTGACCTAAAAAGCGCGGATTGATTTGGCCGCAGAGAGCGCAAAGAACTCAAAGAGAGAGAGACATTCTGGATTTGCACCCGAGTCGAAGCCTTCACCTCGCGGTTGAATGGAGCCAAGGTGCCCGCAGCGAGATTCTTCTCTCTGCGCTCTTTGCGTTCTTTGCGGTTCAACTGCTGAATTCAGGTTTTTTCGATTAGCGTTCATCAGCGTGGATTAGCGTTCCCTCTCAGTATTCTCAGGGCTCGCTCGACAACCCGGGCGGTTCAGATCGAGGCAATTCAGATGGATCGCCGCGGCCCTGCGGGCCTCGCGATGACAAGGCGGTGAAAGGCGTCTATGCCCGCAATTCGGCGGGGGCCCGCACCGCTCGATCGAGCCGGGCTTTCCATGCGACCAGACCGAAGGCTGCGAGGATGAACGGCACGCAGGCGAACATCATCGCGTTCCAGCCGAAGCTGAAGAGGAACCAGCCGGCGGAGAGCCCGGCCACGGCTTGCGAGCCGAACACGATGAGGTCGTTGGCGGCCTGCGCCTTGAATTTCTCCGAGGGAGTGTGAGTCGACGGCAGGAGCGCGGTTCCGCCGACGAAGAGCAAATTCCACCCGACGCCGAGCAGGAGCAGGCTCCCCCAGAAATGCACGAGGTGCTGGCCGCGCAGGCCGATCACCACCACCACGCAATACAGCACCGCGCCGACAAACATCATGCGCGTGATCCCGAAGCGCGCGATCAACCACCCGCTGATCAGGCTGGGCGCAAACATCGCGACGATGTGTCCCTGGATCACCCGCTTCGTGTCCGCGAGGCTGATGCCGCAGAGCTCCTTCATGTTGATCGGGGTCGCGGTCATCACGAAGCTCATTACTCCGAAACCGATCGCGGCCGCGAGCGCGGCGATGATGAAGCCCGGCCTCCGGACTATTTCGCTCATTGGGCTGGCCGGACTCTGGTCGGTCTGCACCGTCCGCACCGGTTCACGGAAGAACTGAAACACGACCAGACCGCACACGAGCACGCCGGCGAGGAGCACGAACGAGCCCGCATACGGTTGCGCGAGCAAGTCGCGGCCGAGCGCGCCGACCTCGGGCCCGAGAAACGCGGAAACCAGTCCGCCCGTCATCAACAGCGACAGCGCCGCGGGATAGAGCAGCGGGTCCGCCACACTGTCGAGCGCGGCGAATCGCAACTGCTGCCAGAACGCTGTGCCGACCCCGAAGAGGAATCCGCAAAGCAACAGGAGGCCGAACGACTCGCGGTCCGCGGCCACGGCGCCGAGTGCCGCCGCGAGAAAAGACACGGCAAACCCAACATGGCTCCCGCGCTTCCGTCCCCAGTGTTCAAGCAATCGCGGAACCCAGAACATCGAGATCGCGGTGCCGATCACGATCATCGCTGTCGGCAGCGTGGCCAGCTTCGGCGTGGACGCGATGTTCGTCGCGAGCAGGCCGCTGACCAGCGCCATCATCGATGTTGCCGACATGCCGAAGGCTTGGACGGCCGCAAGCACCCAGACGTTTGCCGGCAGGCGAGAGGAAGAAGTGGTGGCCACCACGATCCAGCCAACGGTTGCTCCCGGGCTGGCGGCAAGGCGAAACGCGAGAGGGGGTAGAGAGACCAAAAGACCACGGACCCGCGTATATCCTTCGGCGCGCGGTTGGGAAGAGGGAGTAAGGGAGTGAGGGATTGAGGGCGAATCTGGCTCGGCATGTAGGAGCTTGCTTGCAAGCGATGGTTTGGCCGTCAGCCGCCGGTTGCGGTCCGAATCGCCCGCAAGCGGGCTCCTACCTTCGGAAGAATCCGTTTGAGCAACGCGCTCGCCAACCCCGACCCACACGACCGACCGGCGGACGGTGTCTTTGAGCCGCTGGTCAGGCGTGCATTGCCGACGGACACGAGTCGGGAAATTGTGGTGCTCCAACAACCCCTCACTCCCATGAAGAATCTGCTCACTGTTTTCGCGGCGCTGTCGGCCGCTGTCGTTCTGCCGGCCCAGGATCTCCTCCACCTGCCCGAGGCCAGCCCGCGCGGCGGAGTTTCTCAAGATATCGGCATCACGAAGGTCTCAGTCGACTACGGCCGCCCGGCCGTGGCGAAGCGCGAGGTCTGGGGAACGCTCGTGCCCTTCGGCCTCAACGATCTCGGATTCGGCACGACTACCGCCGCACCGTGGCGCGCGGGCGCGAACGTGAACACCGTCGTCTCGTTCAGCACCGATGTGAAGGTCGGCGGTCAGCCGCTCCGGGCCGGCGACTACGGCCTGCACATGATCGTCGCCGACACGGGCGATGTGACCGTGATCTTCTCAAATAACTCGCGTGCGTGGGGCAGCTTTTTCTACGACCCGGCCGACGACGCCGCGCGCATGCAGACGAGGTGGGAAGAATCCCCGCACCACGAGCTGCTCACTTACGAGTTTAGCGACATCACCAGAAACAGCGCTACGCTCTCGCTGCTTTGGGAGACGAAGCGCATCCCGGTCGCGATCGAGGTCGACACTGACGCGATCGTCGTCGCCAGCCTGAAGCGTGAGTTGAGCGCCGACCGCGGATTCGACGACCGCGCGTGGGTCGTCGCCTCAAATTATCTCGTCCAAAACGACCTCGACCTGAATCTCGCGCTCGAGTGGGCGGACCGCGCGATCAACACGCGGACCGGTCAGCCCACATTCGGCACTCTGTCCAACATGGCTGTCGTCCTCGAGAAACTGGACCGAAGCGATGAGGCCGCCGCGATCATGGACCAGGCGATGCCGCTCGGAAACGCCGGCCAGATCCATCAATATGGCCGTCGCTTGATCGCCGCGAAGAAGCCGGAGCGCGCTCTCGAAGTCTTTCAGCTCAACGCGAAGAAACATCCCGACGTCTGGCCCGTGAACTACGGCCTCGCGCGCGGTT
>DATKCJ010000472.1:0-11907 GCA_035513275.1 Opitutaceae bacterium | reverse complement strand
GCGCTTCCGGGAGGCGCAGGCCGGTTACTACGCGAACCGTGCTGATCAGTTTTTCAAGTCGGGCGACTACCGCAGCGGACTCCTCGCACTCTCGGTCGCCTACAACAAGAATCCGCGGGACTGGGCGACCGGCCTCACGCTCGCGCGCCTGCTGCAGCGGAGCAACCAGCCGAGGATTGGCGACGATGTTTTCGAGAAACTCCTCGCCGATTTCCCGGACCGCGCGGAGGAGGTGAGTGCGGTGTGGTCAGAGGCGCTCCTATTCCGCGGCGACTGGCTAAGGCTCGCTCGCCTGTCGGCTGCGCAGGTCGCTGCGGGCGGCCCCGCGCGCGGCGCGTGGATGCGCACGCTTGTCTATGCGCTTCGTAAGCTGCCCGACGGACAGGCGAATGTCGGTTTCGCGAAGTGCCATTCACTCGTCCGCGATGCGTATCCCGGCGTGCTCGATGCTGAGATCGCGCTTCGTGCGAAGGACGTCACGCGCGCGCGCTCATTTGTCGCCGGTCTTGCGGCCAGTTCGGATCCATATCTCGCGCAATACGCTGTCGAGTTCGCGATCGACACGGACGACGTGACCGCGGCGTCGATCGCGGTTGCGGCGCTCGAGCCCACTCTCGGCACTTTCTTCCACAACCTCTACTCCGCGAGGATCGCCGCCGATCTGGGCCAGCCGAGCGTGGCGGCGTTGAGTTTCGGCAATCTCCTCAGCCGGCCGGTGACGCTCGAGAAGCTGGACTTCGCGTGCGCGGAGATACTGCGACGCCCGTCCAGTGAACGCCTGCAGGTGGTGCTCGATGCATTCTCCGCCTCGCCCGAGGCGCGCACACGGCCCGAGTATGTGATGGCGCTGGTGGCTGCGGCCGCGGCGACAGGGGACCAAACAGGCCTCGAGCGCCTCTATGAGGTGAGTGTCGCGCTGGATGGGACGACAATCGCGCGACTTCGCTTGCTCGCCGAGGCCATCGCGGGGAGGACCTCCGAGATCAGCCCGACCGGCATTCTCACTGGCTATCCTTTCCCGCGCGAGACGATGCTCGCGCTGATCGACTGGTTCGAAAGTCAGTCGAAGGCAGGCCCGTAAAGTGATCCAGCCTGAGATAACGAGGAGGGGCCGGGCGCCTGCGCGGACCATCTGCAAATACTGACCGGGAACGAAGCGGCATGCGGGGAGCGCGAAGGATTGGTCGGGCTTTCAAGAGGCCAGGCCATTGGCACGGGCAATACCCCCGATTTTACGAGGCCGGCGACTCTTCGCTGGCTTGGATGTTGCGGAGGAAGGAGTCAGCCAAGCTTCTCGAAAACCTTTTGGGCCAGTTCCCACAGGAAGTTTCCCGCCATGAACAGGGCGATCCAGAGGATAATGGTGGCGAGGTGCCCGAACAGGGTGAGCAGACCGTCGCGTCCAAGCAAGCCGATGGAGAGAAGGAGGATGCAGAAAGCGGGCGGCGAGTTGTTGAACGGAATGGGGATGGGAAGGGCGAAGGCGAAAATGGCGAGCAACAGCGAAAAGCCGGCGAGCCAGCGGAAGGGGCCTGATACGAGGAAGGTCATTCGCGGACGGACCAGCCTTGCGATGCGGGCCCAGTTCCTGTCGGCGGTGGCGATGATGGATTTGGCGGTGGGCTGGGAGATCTGACGGCTTCTGACACTGCCGGGGAGCCAGATGGGCAGGCCGAAGACGGCCGAGACGGTCAGGGCGACGAAAACGATGGACGAGACGGTAGACACGCCGGGGATTGGGATCAGGAGGAACGCGAAGGACAGGATCACGAGGATGGATTCCGCGGCGCGTCCCTTCAGTGAGCTGGTGAGTTGGACGAACGTCAGGGGGCCCTGCTCGGCGAGCGCGGCAAGCGTCTTGATGTCGTCACCGAGAGTGTGGTTGGAATCGTCCATGGGCGGGATTGTTGAGGGACGTTTGTTTCGTCTGTGACCAGGGAGGGAAGGTTGTGTGGGGAAAGGAGGCACGTTCACCCGGTTGGCGAAGCACTGAGCCATTCTACGACATCCCACGCCGCGCCCTGATGGAGCAGGTCGAAATTGAACCGGCGGCCCCGCGACTCGGCCGAGGAGGCGATCGGATAGCCGAACCTGCCGCCTGCGACCGAAGCGACCGAGCACCACGCCGCGAATCGAAACGAGCGCTTCGGCGTGCTCAGGCAAGGCGGGATCAGGAAAAACGAGTACTCCACTATGGCGATGCCCACAAGCGCCGGCACGGCGTAGCGAGTCTCCGCCCAATACCGCACCCACGCGGAGAGACGCCGGACGATTTTGGGGCGGAGAGCAGGTGCGGAGGGTGCGAATTCAGGCATCGGATACTGGGTAGGCCGGGTGGGCCAAAAAAAAGAGCAGCCGGGACAATCCCAGGCTGCTCGAAATGGGTGAATCAGGCCGCGGTTCTAGACTTCGGGCTTGGTCTTGCGAAGGCCGACGATCCGGTCCCCCGATTTCCATTGGCCGCGCTTCTTTAGCAAGTCGATGCGCTCAAAGCGTTTGAGGACGTTTCGCTTCGCGCCGGTGGAGGCTGTTGAGCGGTAGCTGGTGTGTTGCGACATGGTTTCTCGGGTGAAGGTTTTCTCAGGAAAAGCGTGCAGGAGTAGAGGTCTCGATAGCCCAGTTCAAGTATTTTTCTCCCACGTGCTCGGAGCTCACGACGATCCACTCCGGCGTTTCGTAGGAATGCGCCCTTAGGACCCGCGCCTCCAGGCCTGCGAGCTGATCCGGCAGGCACTTGAATGCGACGCGATACTCCTGCGCCTCCTCGACCTTTCCCTGCCAGCGGTAGACCGAGGTGACTGGGCCGTCGATCTGTGCGCAAACCGCGTGCGAATTCTCAATCGCAGTCCGCGCCAACGCCAGCGCCTCCTCCTTGCTGCCCGTCGTGGTAAACGCAATCAGCATGGCGCGAAGCTAACGGGGCCGTCGCGAGACGCAACGGGGAAGACTCGGGGCTGCGGGCCGCGCCGCAGCCACAAACTCAAGTGGAAGGCAAAGACTTGAAGGACATCGCTCACTTGCGGTGTTGTATCCGCCATGCACGCGCTCACCCTGGCCGGTCGGAGGTTTTTCGCGGTCGCGGCAGTCGGTTCAGGCGTGATGCAACTCGTGAACGCGAGCTTCGTCCGGCTCGTGCCGGCTCTGCCGACCTGGATTCCCTGGCATTCCGGGCTGGCAATGCTCACGGGCGGTGTGCTGGTGCTGATCGGCTTCGCAATACTGCTCGACAGGAAACGACGGCCCGCGGCGCTGGTGCTAGGTGCGACGCTGGTGCTTGTTTTTCTCCTCCTCGCGCTGCCAGTCGCACTCTCGAATCCGCTTGCCGGTTTCATGTGGACGAATCCCGCCAAGACACTCGCCCTCGCTGGTGGAGCGTTCCTGATCGCGAGCGCGAGTGGGATGCGCGGGTCGCCGGCCAGTTCCTCAAAGCGAAGCCTTCTGATCGCGACCGCGCTGCTCGCCGTCTTCCTAATCATCTGCGGAGTACAGCACTTTTTCTACGCTGGGTTCGTCGACACCTTGGTGCCGGCTTGGATTCCGCCCGGTTCGCGGTTCTGGACGTATTTCACGGGCGTGGCGTTGATTGCCGGCGGGGTGGGGCTCTTGCTCCGCGGCACAGTTAGGGCGGCGGCGCTTTTGTCGGCCGCGATGGTATTTCTATGGGTTCTCCTGCTTCACATCCCGCGGGCCCTCTCGGAGGCGAACCAGGCCAGCGAGCTCGCGGGCGTCTTTGAAGCGCTGGCCATCAGCGGGGTTGCGCTCCTCATCGCCGGCTCCAGCCCGCGGGGAAGCGCGACCGCGGGGCCTTCCGTTTGAGTGTCCGCAGGTTGTGAGAGTCCGGGCGAAATCTTCGCTTGACCCGGGCGGCGGCGGCCCATGGGCTCTCCGTTTCACGCCAAGGAGGCCATTTCCAGTGAGAGACGACTATCTAAAAGACGCCCAGAAAGTGATCCCGGACGCCGCGTTGCTTATCAACGTGGTCTCCCGCCGTGTTAAGCAGCTCCGACGTGGCAGCCGCGCGCTCGTCGAGTCGCTGGAAAAACTCAACCCCGAGGACATCGCGCTACGCGAGATCATCGAGGGCAAGATTCACTACGACTTCAGCGAGTAGTCGACCCGCCGGGGCGGTGCGCCCTGTCATGCAGCCCTCGCTGGATCGTGCCCGCCCGACAACCCGCGACCGAGGATGGCCAAGCAAACCAAAGGCGAGCGCTACACCGAGATCCGCAACTCAAAGGCGTTGCGCGATTATTTCATCGAGGACCGTTTTGAGGCTGGCATCGCGCTGAAGGGTTCCGAGGTGAAGTCGATCCGTGCCGGGCACGCGCAGATGGCGGACTGTTACGCTTTGGTCGACAACGGCGAGGTGTGGCTCCACAACCTGCACATCGACGAGTATGCGCATTCGGGCCTCTTCGTTCACGATCCTCGGCGCTCGCGCAAGCTGCTGCTCAACCGCTCCGAGATCCGCAAGATTTCCAAGGCGCTCGACGCGGGCGGCCGCACGCTCGTGGGGCTCCGCATGTATTTCAAGGAGGCGCTCGTGAAGGTCGAGGTGGGCCTCGGCGTCGGCAAGAAACAGCACGACAAGCGCGATGCGATCAAGGAACGCGTCGTCAACCGTGAGTTGGAGCGCGCGATGCGCGGAAGGAAGTAAATGGGCACGCGTGTCGACAACGTGCGCGTGCGGATGCCGGCGAGCACTTCGAACTGCGGTCCTGGCTTCGACACGCTCGGCATCGCGTTCGCGCTCTACAACACGGTCGAGGTCGAGCGCATGCCCGACGCGCGGATCGTGTCCGCCGCAGGCGCGATCTGCCAGGCACTCGCGATGGTTGAAGAAGCCGCGGCTCGTTTTTTCTCCTCGGCGCGCACCGGGGCGATCGGGTTTCGCTACAAATTTGCGGGGGACGTGCCGCCGTCGCGCGGACTCGGCTCGAGCGTTACGATCCGCGCCGGAATCGTCGCCGCACTCAACGAGCTTTCGGGCGCAGGTCTGTCGCCGTTTCAAATCGCATCGATTGTCACCGACTTGGAAGGCCACCCGGACAACGCGACCGCCGGTGTGCTCGGCGGCCTGTGTGTGGGCCGCTCGGCGCCTGACGACGGACGCTTGCTCGACGTCGTGCGCTTCGAGGTGCCCGGCACGCTGGCATTCGTCGTCGCGTCGCCGGAGCTGGAGGTGAAGACGAGCGATTCGCGCAGCGTGCTGCCTTCTCGAATCCCGTTTGGCGACGCGGTGCGCAGCGTGAATGGCGCGAGCTTCTTCGTGGCTGCCTTTGCCTCTGGCGACTACGCGAAACTCCGACACGGCTTCGACGACTTCCTGCACGAGCCCCATCGCCTGCCGAAAATCCCCGGAGCTCAGGATGCGCTCGTCGCGGGCCGCGCCGCCGGTGGGCTTGGCGCGTGGTTGAGCGGGAGTGGATCGAGTGTCGCGTGCCTCGTGTTTCGCGACGATGCGGCTGCAGTCAGCAAGGCGATGTCTGCGAGCCTTTCGCGTTCAGGAGTCGTTCACGCCATGCGCGTGCTGGCTGCCGACAACAAGGGACTCGTGGTTGGCGGCCCATAGGCCGCGGACCTCGCTGAATCAGGATCGGAGAATCGACGCCGGATCATCCCGCCAGTACCGGGAGATGGTGTCCTTGAGTTCCTTCAGTCCAAACGGCTTCTGGATGATGGCCTTCAACGCCGGAATTGCCTCAGCCTTCTGTCGATGCGCCTGGAGGTTGTGCCCCGTGACGATGATCGCGGGAACTCCCGGCTGCAGCCCGTTGAGCTCTTGCACAAGCTTGATGCCGTCGATGCCGGGCATGTGGTAATCCGTCACGAGCATTGCGATCGGCTCGCGCTTCAAGAACTCGAGCGCTTCGAGCGGCGACGTGAACGTGATGATCGGGAAGGTGAAGATCTCCGACAGTGCTGCCTCGAGGAGGGATGTGAATGCGCGTTCGTCATCGACCACGACAAGCTTGCGGGCCGCATTTTGAGGAGGGGAGGTCGTCACTTAAGCGATAAGGTTTTGATATTGGCCCGGCCAGAGGCAATACAAACTCTTTCGCGACTCATGCTGCACATCGTCCTCTTTCAGCCGCAGATTCCGCCCAACACGGGAAACGTGGGCCGGATGTGCGCCGTGACGCGCTCGCGGCTCCACCTCATCCATCCCCTCGGCTTCACAATCTCCGACAAACACCTGCGACGTGCGGGCATGGACTACTGGCATTCACTCGACCTGCACGAGCATGCCGACTGGGAGTCGTTCAAGGGGAGCGCCGCGGCCCCGGGGAGAATCTGGCTCTTCACCACAAAGTCGGAGCGATCGTTCTGGGACGCCGGGTTTGCGGATGGCGATGGCCTCCTCTTTGGTAACGAAGAAGCGGGCTGCCCGGAATGGCTACACGCGGCCATTCCCCAGGAATTTCAGATCACGATTCCCCACGCTGACGATTCCTTGCGTTCGCTCAACCTCTCGACCGCAGTCGGCATCGGCACCTACGAGGCGCTGCGCAAAGTGGGGATGCCGCGCGGTTGAGCCCCGACCGGTGTGGTCCTGGTTCGTTCCGGAAAAGCGGCAGGGGACAGCCGCACTCCAAGACGCTGTCGCGTGTGTCAACGGTTGATTGCGGATGCGCCGGAGGCGCCTTGGAGTGCGCCGGCCCTCCGGCGCTTTTCATGCGGACGAAGCCGCTGATCCAGTCTCCCAACCCTCCGCTCACACCGCCGGCAACTCCCGAATCCGGATGCACGAGGCCTCGCGCCCGTCGTCTAGGCGCTCAAGGTGCGGCACCGTCACTCGGCACGCGTCGATCGCATACGGACAACGCGGATGGAACGAACAACCCGGCGGAGGATTGAGCGGGGAGGGCGGGTCGCCCGCAAGCACGATGCGGCGGCGGTTTCGCTCGATGTCCGGATCGGGCACAGGAATCGCACTCACGAGCGCTCGCGTGTAGGGATGCTTCGGGTGCTCGATCACATCGACGGCATTTCCGAGTTCCACGATCTTCCCGAGATACATGACCGCGACGCGGTCGGAGATGTGTTTCACTACCGAGAGATCGTGTGCGATGAAGATCAGGCTCAGGCCCATCTTGCGGATGAGGCTCGCGAGGAGATTCAGGATTTGCGCCTGGATTGAGACGTCGAGCGCGGACACCGGCTCGTCGGCGATGATCACCTCGGGCTCCAGCGCGAGCGCACGCGCGATCGCGATGCGCTGGCGTTGCCCGCCGGAAAACTCGTGCGGGTATTTCTTCATGAACCTCGGGGAGAGGCCCACGAGCGTCAGCAGCTCGGCGACGCGCTCCGTGACCCGCGCCCTCGGAACCACCTTGTGCACGATCATGGGCTCGGCGATCGAGTCGTGCACGTTCATGCGCGGATTCAGCGACGCATATGGATCCTGAAACACGAGCTGGAGCCGGAGCCGCACGGCCGACATTTCGTCGGAGCTCGAGCCGGCCAAATCCTTTCCGTCGAGCCGGATTCGCCCGCCGGTCATCGGCGCGAGATGCATGATGGTGCGTGCTAGAGTCGACTTGCCGCAGCCCGACTCGCCCACAAGGCCGAGAACCTCACCCTTGCGCAGCGCGAGGTCGACGCCGTCGACGGCCTTCACCGTGCCCACGCGGCGGCGGAAAATGAAACCGCGCTCCACGGGGAAGTGGGTCTTTATGCCGTCGAGTTCGAGAATGGGAGCACTCGTGCTCATTGCGGATTGCAGATTGCGGATTGCGGATTCACGGGCCGGAGCCTGGCAATGCAACGTAGGATAAGCTCCGTGGCAAACGACATGGATTGCCTCGTTTCCTGCAACTGCGTGAACCTCGCACCGACGAATTGGTGATGCTTCATTAGGTAGAGTTCGGTAATCCGCATTCCGCAATCCGCATTCCGCAATCGATCAGATCTCTCCCGACTGCACGCGCAGGCACGCCGTGGAGTGGCCCGGTGCCATCTCCTCGAGCGGCGGAACGATCGTGTGGCACCGCTCCACGGCGAACTCGCAACGCGGCGCAAACGCGCACCCGGGCATCGGCCGGCTCAAGTCGGGCGGCATGCCGACGATGGTGTAGAGCGACTGTCCCTTCGGCTGCATCGAGGGGATCGATTTCTGGAGCGCGCGTGTGTAGGGATGCCGCGGGTTCTTGAACAGCTCGCGCGTGTCGCCGGTTTCGACGATCCGGCCTGCATACATCACCTGCACGCGGTCGCATAGTCCCGAGACGACGCCCAGGTCGTGCGTGATAAAGATCACCGCCATCTTGTGCGTCTGCTGGATGCGCTTGATGAGCTCGAGGATCTGCGCCTGCACGGTCACGTCGAGCGCGGTCGTCGGCTCATCGGCGATGAGCAACTCGGGCTGCGTGATCAACGCCATGGCGATCATCACACGCTGGCGCATGCCGCCCGAAAACTCGTGCGGGTAGTGGTCGAGTCGCGCGGCGGCGTCGTTGATGCCGACCTCCTCGAGCGCGGCGATCGCGCGGTTGCGCGCTTCGCGGTTTGTGATGTTTCCGTGGATCAACAGCGGCTCGACGACCTGCTCCGAGATGCGCAGGTAAGGGTTGAGCGACGTCATCGGGTCCTGGAAGATCATCGCTATCCGTTTGCCGCGGATGGAGCGCGACTGGCGTTTGCTGCAATGAAGCAGGTCCACGCCGTCGAACATCGCGCGCCCGCTTTCGATCCGTCCTGGCGGAGTGGGGATCAGTCCCATCATCGAGTAGCACGTCACGGATTTTCCGGAGCCGGACTCGCCGACGATGCCGAGCGTCTCGCCTTTCTCGACCGTGAAGCTCACCCCGTCGACCGCGCGCACCACGCCGTTGCGAGTGTGGAAATAGGTGCGGAGGTCTTCGACTGAAAGCAGCGGCATGCGGTCTGTGGGATGAAACGAGCAGGGAAAGTCCGCGGCCCGGATGGGTAAAGGGCAATCTCGTTTCGGCGCGCGTCGATGCTTTTTTGACTGCCCCGCGGCGCCGGACCAGCTATGGCAGGCGGTTCATGGCAAACGTCATCTGCATGAAGTGGGGCACGAAGTTCGGCCCGGAATACGTGAACCGGCTTCACTCGATGGTGTCGCGCCACCTCAGTCTGCCGCATCGCTTCGTGTGTTTCACTGATGACTCCGCGGGCCTCAACGCAGGCATCGAAGCGAAGCCGTTGCCCGCGATGGATCTCGCGCCGGGCAAGGAGCGCGGCTGGCGCAAGCTCTCCACTTTTTCGAAACCGCTCTTCGACCTCACCGGGCCCACGCTTTTTCTCGACCTCGACGTCGTGATCGTCGGGGCGCTCGACGACTTTTTCACGCAGGCGGGGGAGTTTCTGATTATCCACGACTGGGCACGTCCGTGGCGCATCACCGGGAACTCGTCCGTCTACCGCTTCGAGGCCGGTGCGCATCCGGAGATTCTCGATTACTTCCTGAACAACACGGAGCGCGTGAAGTCCGAGGTGCGCCACGAGCAGGCCTATCTCAGCCGCGAGATGCATCGGATGGGTTTGCTGAAATACTGGCCGAAGGATTGGTGCGTCAGCTTCAAATACGGCTGCATGCCGAAGTTTCCCCTGAACTACTTTCGCACGCCGACGATCCCGCCGAATGCGCGGGTGATCGTCTTCCATGGGCACCCGCAGCCCGACGTCGCGATGGCCGGCGGAGGCAAGGGTCTCATCCGGCGCGTGCAGCCGACGCCGTGGATCGCGCAGCACTGGCGCTGAGCGCCGCAGCACGCCTCAATTTCCCCTTGTGTGCGCCCGTGCCCGACACCGATAGTTCGCGGAAATACCGACGGCCATGCTCGACCCGAAAATCCTCCGCGAAACACCTGATATCGTCCGCAAGGCGATTGCCCTGAAGGGCAGCGACTGCGACCTCGACGCCGTGCTCGCGGCGGATTCCGAGTGGCGCGCCGGGCTCGTGCAGGTCGAGACGCTCCGCTCCACCCAGAAGGCGGCGAACAATGCCATGGCCTCGATGCCGAAGGGATCGCCCGAGTTCATCGCGAAGGTGCAGGAGATGAAGGCCGTCTCCGGGCAGGTGAAAGAGGCCGACGCGAAAGTGAACGAGCTGGCGGCACGCACGCACGCGCTCATGCTCACGGTGCCGAACATCCCGCACGAGTCTGTGCCCGCGGGAAAGACGCCCGAGGAAAACGTAGTCTTCGCGACGCACGGCGACCCCGCGACCACCACCTCGAATTCGAAGCCGCATTGGGAGATCCCCGGTTTCGAAAAACTCTTCGACTTCGGTCGCGGCGCGAAGGTCACGGGCGCGGGATTTCCATTCTACGTCGGCGACGGTGCACGCTTCGTGCGTTCGCTGCTTCAGTTCTTCCTCGATGAGGCAAATGTCGCGGGCTACACGGAGGTCAACCCGCCGATCTTCGTCAACGCCGCGAGCGCGACCGCTGTCGGCCAGCTCCCCGACAAGGAGGGCCAGATGTATCAGACCGTCGAGGATTCGCTCTACGCGATCCCGACCGCAGAGACGCCGCTCACGAATTTCTTCCGCGACGAGATTCTGGACGAGTCGCAACTGCCCGTGCTGCGTTGCGCCTACTCGCCCTGCTTCCGCCGCGAGGCCGGCAGCTACGGCAAGGACGTGCGCGGGCTCAACCGGCTGCACCAGTTCGACAAGGTGGAGCTCCTCAAGTGGGTGCACCCCACGCAGAGCTTCGCCGAACTCGAAAAGCTGCGCGACGACGCCGAGCGGCTCCTTCGCAAACTCGGCCTGCCGTATCGCGTGCTGCTCATGTGCACAGGCGACATGGGCTTCGCGCAGGCGAAGAAATACGACCTCGAGGTCTGGGCCGCGGGACAGAAGCGCTGGCTCGAGGTGTCGAGCTGCTCGAACTTCGAGTCGTTCCAGGCGCGCCGCGCGCAAATACGTTTCCGCCCCGCTGGCGGAGCGAAGCCCGAACTCGTGCACACGCTCAACGGCTCGGCCCTCGCGATCCCGCGCGTGCTCGCGGCGCTACTCGAGAACGGCCTCGAGGCTGATGGACGCGTGCGTGTGCCTGAGGTCTTGCAGGCGCGGTTTGGGAAGTCGCATGTCGAGTTTGGGTGATTCCACGGGGACGGAAAAGCGGCACAGGAGTGCCGCAGTCCAAGACGCTGACGCGACGTTCGGGGGCAGCCTCTCCGCGCCACAGGCCTTGGAGTGCGCCAGTCCTCTGGCGCTTTTCGATCGAAGCCGAAGCGTCGTGAACCCCGGCTCGCCACGCTTCCATTTCCCGCCATCGTTTCCCATGTAGAATCATGACCCACACCGTTCGCGAATCCATCGACTGGGCCGTGCGTGCGTGGACGCTCTCGCGGACGTTTCCGGTCGAGCGAATGCATCCGCGTGTTGTCGCGCGGATGAACGCTGCGCCATCGGGCGCGCGCTGGCACGTGGCGTTCTCGGGTGGGGCTGATTCGCTCACGCTGCTTCTCTTGTTGTGGGCGCACTGGCCCGAACGGCGCGGCGGCCTCGTTGCGCTGCACTTTGATCACAGGCTACGCGGCGCCGAGTCCGATGCGGATGTGGCGTTCTGCCGCGAGGTGTGCGGCGCGCTCGACATTCGACTCGAGGTTGGAACGGCGGACTGGTCGCGCGAGCCGGATGGAATTTCGGAAGCGGACGCGCGCGACGCACGCATGGCATTCTTCAAGGAAGCCATGTCGGAGGTCGGCGTGGCGCTTCTTTTCCTCGGTCACCAGAAGAACGATATCGCGGAAACGATGCTCATGCGACTCGCGCGTGGCAGCGGTGCCGGAGGACTCGCCGCGCCGCGGCCTGTGGCGCGACATGGCGCCGCCACGCACCTGCGTCCGCTACTCACGCTCGCGCATGCGGAAATCGTCGAGGCATTGCGCGCCGCCGGACTCGAGTGGCGCGAGGACGCGACGAACGAGGGC
>DATKCJ010000471.1:0-4274 GCA_035513275.1 Opitutaceae bacterium | reverse complement strand
ACCCCGCCTCCGCGTGTCACTCTCGATGCCACACCCGGTATCGGTCCTCCCACAGTCGCGGTGGCAGGCTGGGTTGAGTGGATCTCGCCCGATGGGCGCAGCGTTGTCATCGAACTCGCGGCGCCGGTCGATCCGCCGGCTGGCCGTGCCTGGTGGGTGCGCGACGAGGATCTCACAGCGCTCGCCACCCTCGCCATCCAGCCGCCACGCCGCGGGTTGCGCCTCGGCGCGATCGTCACGCAGGGCAAGGCACGCGTCGGCGCCGAGGTTCTCGCTGCCGAGCCGCGGCTCGCATCAACGATTCCACCTTTACAGTCCGGGGCTTCGAAGTAGATTTCCGGGATGCCCTCCACCTTACAGCCGTTGATCGCCATCTTCGGCCTCGGCGGCCCCGAGATCGCCCTGATCCTCTTTCTCATTCTGCTCCTTTTCGGGGCGAAGCGGTTGCCCGAGCTGGCACGCGGTTTCGGCAAGTCGATCCGCGAGTTCAAGAAAGCCACATCCGAGGTCGAAAACGACATCCGCACTGCGATCGACGATCCCGTCCAGAAGCCGCAGTCGAAGCCATCGGATCCTGCGAAGCCAGGCAGCAACTAGACCGCCCTCGCCGCTCGTTCACTCTCGCCCCGGTCGATCACGCCGGGGCGATTCCATTTCACGACGCGCCGGAGAGCCAGTGCCGGAATTTCGCCAACTGTGCCCGACTGCCGATCACGAGGAGATGGTCGCCACCGCAAATCCGTTCATCCCCTGACGGACTCGTGAGCTGCGCGCTGCCTCGCTTGATCGCAGCCACCTGCGCGCCTGTCGCCCGGCCCGGTGCCGATTCGATAAGCGTCTTGCCGATCCACGGTGAATCCTCGGGCACGTTCACCCGCTGGACGATGAAATCTTGGTCCACACTTGCATCGGCTCGCTGCTTGCCGAGCTCGGCGTGCGCGGCCTTGAGCGCGTCAGGCGAACCCGCGACAAAAACGTGGTCGCGCGGATAGAGCCGCTCGCCGGGGCCGGGATTGCTCAGCACGAAACCGTGCCGGTCGATTCCCACGACGGTCACGCCGAACCTTGTGCGCAGTGCGAGTTCTCCGATCGGCCTGCCAGCGACCGCGCTTTCTTCGGGCAGCACGACTTCCTCCACGATCCAATCCCAGTCGCGTGGCACCGCACCCATGATGCGATTCGTCTCGGATTGGAGCGTCTCGCCGATGCGGACTTCGAGCTCGCTTTGCCAGTAGATGAGCTTGCGCCAAAGGAGACCGAGCACGACCGCCGCCACGACCAGGCCCACCACCACGACCCAGAGTTGTTCCGACTCCAGCGGCATCAACGCCGTGAGCCATACAAACATCGCCGCGCCGGCCAGCGTCCTGAGCCCGGCTTCAACGACGCGCCGGAAGACCTGCGAGTTTGGGAGGTCCGCGGTCGTCACTTCTGCGACCAGCATCGCCATCGCGCCAACGTTGTTCCAGATCGCCACAAGCGGCGCGAGCGCGACCAGGAGCAGCCCCATCCAGAATGCAGTCTTTAACTCAACCGGCAGCTTCCAGTTGGCCGCGAGGCCCGAGATGAACATGTCCTCGAAAAGCGGCATGAAGCCCAGCCAGCCCGTCACGAAAAGCACGCCGACCGAAAGCTGCACGAGCCTCTTCTTGCTGAGGCGCCAAAGCACGCTCGCCGCCTGCCGCTGCTGAATGCTGTCGAGCCAGCCGTCGTATTCATTGATGAGGCGCTGCAACAACTGCGGCGCGGCATCCGCCATCCTCGCTGCCAGTGCGGGCGCGTGCTTCGCGAGCGGCGGCGCTGCCAGCGCGGTCAACAACGCCGCGCCCACGACCACTGGTTGAAAGCTGTCCGGCAGCACATGCGCCGTCACCGCCAGTTGCGCGATGATGAAGCCGAACTCTCCCAGCGGCGTGAGCGACAATCCCCCCGCGATCGCCTCGCGCAACGGCTGGCCACTCACCAACTGCCCGATCGTGCACGCGAAGCTCCGCACGAAGAGAGCAAATCCAGCGAGCAGCAGCACCTGCCACCACATCGCGCCAAACGCCGCCGGATCCACCATCATGCCGATCGCCACGAAGAACACCGCGCTGAACACGTCCCTGAGTCCGCTGAACGCGCGCTCGATCCGCGGTCGTTGCGCCGTCTCCGCCACGATCAACCCGAGCAGGAACGATCCCATCGCAAGCGAGTAGCCAGCGCTCTGCGCGAAATACGCGAGAGCGCACAGCAACCCCGCGATCGCGAGCGTCTGCAGTTCCTCGTTCGCCGCGTCCGCCATTCGCCGCAGCATCCAAGGCACGACTAGCAGGCCGCCGACTCCAAGCAGCGTCACAAACGCTCCGAGCTTCCCGAGCGTCTCGCCGATCTGCATGCCGCCGCCTCCCCCGCCGAACTGCACATAGGACGTCAGCAGCGCGAGCATCACGACCACGACGATGTCTTCGAGCACTGTCACAATCGCCGCCATCTGACCGGATCGCTCGTGAAACCGACCGGCCTCGATCACTGCGCGTGTCACCACCGCGGAGCTCGAGCTCATCATCGCCGCCGCGACGAACAATCCCTGCGCACTTGAGTAGCCCATCGCCAGCGCGAGCCAGCGTCCGAGGTAAAAGACAACGATCGCTCCGATCGCCGTCGCCGCGATCGCCGGCAACCCGACCGAGCGGAGTCGCTGCAGACTCAACTGCAGCCCGATCGAGAACATCAGGAACACCAGCCCGAGTTGTGCGAGCGTCTGGATCCGTTCGATGTCGTGCACCAGCGTCAACTGCGGCACGTAGGGTCCTGCAAGAATGCCGACGCCAAGATAGCCAACCACCACCGAAAGTCCAAGTCGCCGGCACAACCAACCTGCAAGCGTGGCGGCCAGCATTACGGCACCGAGGTCGCGGATGAATTGGATGCCTTCCATCGTTACAGGTCGTGCCGGACTCCGGCCGGGGTTGCGGTTCTGCGAGACCGCCGGATTCCTTCGTCGCTCCCCGGGTGAGTCAAGTGCAAAGCCCACCTATTCCATTGACATTCCGTAGGCTGCGAAAATGCTTTCGTCATGATGTCCCGGGCGCACCGCCCCGCCGCCAATCGCAAAGCACACCATGTTTGGTAATTTCCTTGGAGTCCTTTCCAACGACATAGGCATCGACCTAGGCACGGCCAACACGCTGGTCTACGTCAAGGGCAAGGGAATCATCCTGAGAGAGCCAAGCGTCGTCGCCATTCACAGCACGACGCGGCAGGTGCTCGCCGTGGGCGACGAAGCCAAGCGCATGCTCGGCCGCACTCCTGGCAACATCACCGCGATACGCCCGATGAAGGACGGCGTCATTGCGGACTTCGACATCACCGAGGCGATGCTGCGCTACTTCATCAAGAAGGTGCAGAACAACTCGAAGATGATTCCGCCGCGCGTTGTCGTGGCGATTCCCTCCGGCATCACCGAGGTTGAGAAGCGCGCCGTGAAAGAATCCGCCGTGCACGCAGGTGCGCGCGAAGTGCTCCTGCTCGAGGAGCCAATGGCATCCGCGATCGGCGTCGGACTGCCGGTCGAAGAGCCCGCCGCAAACATGATCGTCGACATCGGCGGCGGCACCACGGAGGTCGCGATCATTTCGCTCGCCGGCATCGTGTTTTCGAAATCGATCCGCGTCGCAGGCGATGAGCTCGACACCGCGATCGTCAACTACATGAAGCGGGCCTACAATCTCCTCATCGGCGAGCGCACTTCCGAGGAGATCAAGATCCGCATCGGCTCGGCCTACCCGCTCGACGAGGAGCTCACGATGGAAGTGAAAGGCCGCGATTCAGTCGCCGGTCTGCCGAAGACGATTCACGTCACCTCACAGGAAATCCGCGAGGCACTCTCCGACACCGTCGCCTCGATCGTCGAGGCCGTGCGCAACGCGCTCGAGCGCTGCCCTCCCGAACTTTCCGCCGACCTCGTCGACCGCGGCTTCGTGCTCGCCGGCGGCGGCGCACTTCTGCGCGGCATCGACCGCCTGCTCAGTGAAAAGACCGGCCTGCCCGTTGTCATCGCCGATGATCCGCTCAGCGCCGTCGCACACGGCACGGGCGCAGTACTCGAAGATCTCAACTGGCTGCTCACCCACGTCACGGGCGAGTCGAAGCGGTAAGATTGAGTGCCAAAGGACTGCTTTAGTAGGGCAGGTCTCTGACCACAGTCATCCCACAAGGGGATGAAACAGGTGCGCGAGCGAGTTGGCCACGAGGGAGAACCTCGCGCAGCGTGACTTTGGTTGATGCAGGAT
>DATKCJ010000470.1:0-19081 GCA_035513275.1 Opitutaceae bacterium | reverse complement strand
AACGACCAGCGCGCGACCTTCACTCCCGACTCGTCGAGCACCGGCAGCATCGGGAAGTGAACCGCCGCGTAGTCACCGCGATACATCCAGGCGATCGCCATGAAGTGCGGAATTTGCCAGAAGAACAAAATCCCAAACAAGACCCACCCCAGCGCGCTCACACCGCCCTCCGCCGCGCTCCAACCCACAAGCGGCGGCAGCGCCCCGCTCACCGCACCGATCTCCGTCGACCAGCGCGTGTGTTTCTTCGACGGCGTGTAGAAACCGAGGTAGGCGATCACGGTCGCGAGCGCGAAGAGCGCCGACCACCCGTTCACGGCCACGAACAAATCGACGAGCCCCGCAATCACGAGCACCCAGCCGAGCACAAACGCCGACCCGGTCGCCACCTTGCCCGACGGTATCGGACGGTCATGCGTGCGCGACATCGCCGCGTCCGTCTCGGCCTCCATCCACTGGTTGAGCGACGCCACTCCGCCGGCACAAAGCGCCGTGCCGGCAAACACGTGGAAAAATTCTCCCCAAGAGAACCCGTGACGCGCCGCCACATAGCCCACCACCGACGACGCGACCGACAGCATGCTCAACCGCGGCTTCGTGAGCGCAGAATAATCGGAGAACGTTGCAGTCGTGGCGGTCATTCGGTCGAAAGGTAGCGCGCCTCTCGCCGAGAGGCGCGAACGACCGGCACCCGTCCTCGGAGAGCCCGTGCTACCCGCAAGTTGCCTCCGAAAGGTAGCCCGCGACCTCCCTCCTTCGCTCTACGAGCTTCGGAGGACACGCCGGGCGCGGGTCGAACCGTTCGCGCGCCAGACACCCGTCCTCGGAGAGGCCGGGCTACCCGCAAACACTTCCGTAGGCGTCGCACCTCCGTTCTTCTTGGTATCACGCCTTCTCCCCGCCCTCGATCCGGTCTCTGAAAAGAAAAAGCGCCAGCAGCACCGTGAGCGCGAGCGTTGCCGCGCCGACGAGCACGTGCCAAGTGGTCACGTGCGGATGCCGGAACGACGAGATCACCGCCGCGCCGAGCATGATCTGCAGGCTCACGAGCCCGATGATCCAGCCGGCGATGCGGCGCATGAGGATTGTCGAGTCGGCGTCGCGCCAGACTTTGAGCGCGAGCCCGGCGAGCGCGACGAAGAGCACGAGCGCCATCGCGCGGTGCGCGAAATGGATCGCCACACGGAAGTCCCAGGCCGCCGGCAGAAGCGCACCCGTCGGACTCGTTGGAAACCATGGAATCGCGAGCCCCGCGTGGCTGTGCCGCATCACGGCCGCGATCATGAGTTGCACGAAGATCAGCGCCACCGCCGCGACCGCCCAGCGCCGCGCGCTTGTCGGCACGGGAGCGCCAGCAGGGCCCACGCCGTTGATCCACGACCGCGAGCAACCCGCCGCGATCGCCACAAGCAGGCAGAGAAACGCCTGGGCAAGCGTCGCGTGCGCCATCGCAAACAACCGCCCGGCGCTCGTGTCGACCATTTCCACATGCATCGAGTCGAGTAGCACGCGCAACCCTCCGAGCACGCCCTGAAACACGACTAGTGCCACCGCGATCCACCCGAGCCGCCGCAGCCACCCGCGCGATTCGCGCCGCCAGAGCCACACCGCCAACCCGATCGTGAGCAAGCCGGTCGTCGCGCCGAGCAGCCGGTGGCTGTGCTCGGAGCGCATCGCGATGTCGTCCATCCAGCCTTCTGGGTTCACCGACCCGTTCGAAAGCGGCCAGTCGAGAAACGCCATGCCCGCGCCGATGCTCGTTGTGAACCCGCCCGCGAAAAGCAGCAACCCCGTCACGACCACCACGCCGAACGCGAAGAGAAAAAGCTCGGGTTTGTAGGTCGCGGTTCGCCCGCTGGAAGGGGGAGTGGACATGGGAAACGCCGAGTCAGAAGCCAGCCGCGCGCGGTTCGCAATCCTTTTGACAATCAGCGTCACCGGGGCTCGGTTTTCCGGATGAAACTGCGCGCGCGACTCCTCGAAACTCCCGTCTTCGTTGCGGTGATTCTCGCCGCGCTTCTCGCGACCGGGTGCGGTCGCAAGGCCGACTCTGCCGGCGCGACATCCGCAGCCAACGCGACGCCGAAGCCCGAGGGCTGGGACCTCCGCGGGCAGATTGTCGAAGTGAACAAGGAGCGCGGCACGCTCACCGTGCACCACGAGGAGATTCCGAATTTCATGCCGGCAATGGTCATGGAGTTCAAGGTGTCGCCCGGCGATCTCGCGACCGCGAAGCCCAACGCGCACATCCGCGGCTGGCTCTACCGCGCGGGCGACGACTGGGTGCTCGAGAAAATCTGGCCCGATGACGATGCCGCGCGACGCGCGGTCGAGACAGCCACCGAGGCGCTGAAGCAGGACACCGCGATCCGCGGGCCGTATCCCTACCGCGAAGTGGGCGAGCAGGCGCCCGACTTCGCGCTCTATGACCAGGACGGCCGCGTCGTTCAGGCGAGCCGTTTCCTCGGCCGCCGGATTGTGCTCAACTTCATTTTCACCCGCTGCCCCGACCCGAAGATGTGCCCGGCGGCGACCGCGAAGATGATGGCGCTCCAGGCAGGCGCGAAGGAAGAGAGCATCAGCGGCATCGAGTTCATCTCGATCACGCTCGATCCGAAATACGACACGCCCGGCATCCTGCGGCAGTATGCCGACGACCACGGCATCGACACCGCGAACTTCTCCTTCCTCACCGGACCTCAGATCGCCGTCACAAACCTCATGGCGCAACTGGGCGTCGTCGCGATCGAGAAAGATGGGCTCATCACGCACTCCCTCGCGACGCTCCTCATCGACGGGAACGGCAAGATCATCCACCGCGAGGACGGCACCGGCTGGCCCGTCGAGCAGTTCATGGCGCGACTGAGAACCAAATGACGCGCACGTGCACGATTGCTCTGAAGGTAGGAGCCCGCTTGCGGGCGATTCCGTGCACAGCGATCGCCCGCAAGCGGGCTCCTACCTCAGACTCCCAAAAGTGAACGCCGCATCAGACGAGACAGCCAGAGCGCCAACAGGACGGCTTCACCTCACGCGCGCTCAAAAGCGCCACCTCGCACTACTCACGCTCGGCGCGATCGCGCTCTATGTCGGAGTGCGCCTGTTGCCCATCGGCACGAATCTCGGCCACGGCGACTTTCGCGTCGTCGGTGGCAACGCGATCGAGATGTGCGATCCGGCGCGGCCGGCGTTCATCCCGGTTGTGAACGTCCGTTCGCCGGTAGGTCTGAAACTTGTGCCCGCCTCGACGCCGAGCGTCGGGAAGCCGACGCTCTTCGTGCTGCGAATGGCCACGATCTCCGGCAAACCCGTCGGGCCGCGCGACCTCGTGATCAGTCACACCGAGTTGCTGCATCTGCTCGTCGTCGATCCCTCCCTCGGCGACTACCAGCACATTCATCCGGTGCCGGGCCGCGAGTATGGCACGTGGGAGTTTGAGATCACGCCGCGCAACGCCGGACTCTATCGCGTGTTTGCCGACTTCGTGCCGATTGCGACAGGACTCGGTCTCTACGCGCACGCTGACTTCACCGTGGCCGGTGAGCGCACCGCGACGATCGAACCGTCGCGCACGAGCATCGTCGACGGCTTCAACTACGAGTTCGTCCTGCGCGGCGGCTCCCTTCGCGCGAGCGACGATGCCGAGCTCGACCTGCGTATCACGAGCGCGACTCCCGGTGCAGGCGTGCCGCTTGAGCCGGTGATGGGCGCGTTCGCGCATGTCGTAGCGTTCGATCCCGAGCGCAACGGCTTCGCGCACTTGCATCCGCTCGCCGCGGATCCGCTCGCGCCGCCGGATGCGACCGCGCCGGTGCTCGCGTTTCGGGTAACGATTCCGAATCCCGGCCGCTACCTCGTGTGGGCGCAGGTGAGGATGGAAGGCCGCGATCGGTTCGCGCCGTTCAGCCTCGAGGTCGCGCCATGACATTCAATGCCCGTGTGCGCACAACCAGCGGCTAGTTCGGTTGAGGGTCACAAGTCTGACCGTAGCCGCCGAGCTGGAAAACCGCGCCTACAGCGCGGTTGGATCCGGAAGAAACTCCGTCGTGGCCCTGCGCGTGAGCGCAGGGATCCGGATCCCGCCGCTCACGCGGCGGGCCACAACCGGAAATGTTTCTTGGGAGGTCACGAGGTGGAGTGGCCGCCTGCCTCCTTAGGTCGGCAGCTACATTCGACCGAAAGGATTGGGCCAATCCGATACCCATGAGCTTCGACACGAAGCAAGCGGAGACCGCCGAGCCGGGAGTGGAGCAGGACACCGAGTCGCTGGTGCGCGCATGGTGGCGGATCGGCGCTGCGCTCGTCGTCGCGGGCCAGAGCATGGCGTTCAGCCTTGCGGTGAACATGACGCCGCCGGACGGCGCGGCGTATTGGATCGTGCATGGCTCGCTCATCGCTGCGGCGCTTGCTGTGTGCGTGCTTCTCCTTCCGCCGCTCGCGGCGGAGTGCTGGCGTTCGCTGCGCCGAGGCGTGCCCTCAGTGGAGGCGCTGTTTCTCATCACGCTCTTCGGTGCGTTCGTGGCATCGCTGATCGCGTCGATCACGCGCACAGGCGCGGTTTTCTACGAAGTCGTCGCGATCCTGCTGGCGGTCTACAGCGTCGGGAAAACACTAGGCGCGCGTTCGCGAGCAAAAGTGCTGCGCACGATCGAGCGCACGCGGACTCAGTTTGATCGCTGCCTCCTCGTCGGGGGGGATGGTGCGTTGACTGACACCGCGGTCGCCGCGGTGCGCGAAGGTGCGCGAGTGCGCGTGCCCGCAGGCGCGGCAATCTGTGTCGACGGCAACGTGGTGTCAGGGCGCTCGTTCGTGCAGGAGACGGCGATGACCGGCGAGTGGCGTCCGGTTTCGCGCGGCCCGGGTGACGCGGTGCTCGCCGGCACGCACACGGTCGACGGCGACCTGGAGATCGAGGTAACTGCGAGTTTCGGCCGACGCCGGCTGGATGCGGTGCTCGACGAGGTGCAGCGCGCGCGGATCGCGCCGTCGCGATTGCAGGAGCAGGCCGACAGGCTGACTGCTTGGTTTCTGCCAATCGTGCTCACGGTCAGCATCGGGACATTCGCATTCTGGATGTGGAGGGATTCGTGGGTCGTCGCGCTTTTCAACAGCATGGCCGTGCTGCTTGTAGCTTGTCCGTGCGCGCTCGGGCTCGCCACGCCGCTCGCTGTCTGGCGCGGACTTGAGCGGCTCTCGCGTATGGGACTCGTTGCCCGAACGGGCGACGTGCTCGATTCACTCGCTCGCGCGGATTTTGTCTGCTTCGACAAAACCGGCACGCTTTCGGAGTCGTCGCTGCGTGTAGCCGCAGCGGAGTTCGCGCAGGAATTTGTCGGACGCGAAGCGGACGTCGCACGGTGGATCCTCGCTGCGGAAAAGGGCGACTCGCATCCGGTGGCCCGTGCGCTGGTCGGGTGGGCGTCGGAGCGTGCCGTGGAAACGGCGACAATCGTCTCGCTCGAGCGCGAGCCAGGCCGGGGTATTCGCGCGGTGGTGCGGGACGGCGAGCGAAGTGTTGCTGTCGCGATCGGGAACGAAGCGATGTTTGAAGTAGCGCGGGTCTTAGACCCGCGTCCGCAGGTCGGAGACCTGCCCTACGTATCTTCCCACGTCGGCCTGTCTGGGGAAGGCCGTGCGATCTTCGTCTCGGTCGACGGCGTGCCAGCGGCACGGCTCGAACTTTCCGAGCGCTGGAGAACCGGCGCGGCCAAAGTCTTCGCGCGCCTGCGCGAACTTGGAGTCGAATCGGAGATTCTCACGGGCGATCCGTTGCCGGACAAAGGTGCTCTGCCGGGAGTTGCGTGGCGCAAAGGACTCGGCCCCGCACAGAAGACGGAACGTGTCGTGGAACTGCGCGCGGCTGGACGCTCAGTGTTATTTCTCGGCGACGGGATCAACGACGCCGCGGCGATGAGCGCGGCCGACGTGTCGATCGCGATGGCGGGCGGCGCGCAGCTCGCGCACGCGGCGGCGCCAGCGGTCTTCCTCGGTGAGGATTTGTCGTTCCTGCCCGAAGCCATCTCATGCGCACGCTCGGTTATCCGGAGCGTCGGCACAAACATCCGGTTCGCTGCCGCCTACAACGCCATCGGCATGACGATCGCCGCGGCGGGTTTACTTCACCCGGTTGTCGCGGCGTTGCTGATGGTCGGCTCGAGCGCGTTCGTGTCGGTGCGTGCGCTGCGAAGCGGCAACTGAAGTAGCACAGGTCTCTGACCTGCGGACGTTTGGCGGGGCAGAGGCCCGCGCTATGTTCGCCCAGCGCGAGTGAACTGTGAATGGTGTCCCGTCGCCGGGCGAGTGGGCTCGGTGCGTTTCGAGGCAATCGGGCAGAATGTTCGGAACGCGTGTTGCGAGCCGATGTCGAATGCTTGGCTGCCCCCTACACGGGCCGGATCCTGCAGCGACCGTGCCGAGGACAACCAAAACCACACTCAACTATGAACAAAGCCATTTCCTTCGCACTGATTGCCGTCGGGGTCGTCCTTCTCATCTACGGAATCAAGGCATCCGATTCGATCGGCTCCGAGATCTCGGAGTTGTTCACCGGATCTCCCACGGATGAGGCCGTATGGTTCGTGCTCGGCGGCATCGTTGCACTGGCCATCGGGCTCGGCGGCTTGGTGCGAAGATCACGGCCACGTTAGCCGGCGCGTCTCATTCGAACCCACAACCGCAATACCGAATCAAGAAATCAGCCATGAAAAACAGAAATAATATCGAGGCCACACACACTCCCAAGGAACTCGTCAGCGAACTCCAGGCGCTCGTCGCCGAAGCCCAGACCATGATGGCGGACTCCTTGTCCGAACACTCGGCCGACGCCGTGGAGGCGCTTCGTGAACGATTTGCCGCGGCGCAGGAACGACTCGCCGCCACCTACGATAAGGCGAAGACGAAGGTCGTCGCCGGCGCCAAGGCCACGGACGCAACCATCCGCGAGAATCCCTACCAGTCGATCGCGGTCGCGGTCGGCGTGGGGCTGCTCCTGGGAATGCTCATCGGTCGTCGCGGCGACTGACGGCCCTTCGCCGATGGAAACCTCGACGTCCGACCAGGCGGGTTTCCTGAACTCGCTCCGGACACTCGGAGACAGTCTTCTCGGGACGATCCAGGACAGGCTGAAGTTGTTCGGGATGGAACTGCAGGAGGAGAAATTTCGACTGATCCAGATCTTCATCTGGATCAGCGCGGCGATCTTCACCGGCATGATGGCGATCACGTTCGCCAGCATCGCGCTCGTGTATCTTTTCTGGGAGAGCGCCCGCCTGCCCGTTCTCATCGGGCTTACGGTTCTCTACTCGGGAGCGCTGGTCGTGATCGTCCTCGCGTTTCGACGCTACCTCGCGCGCCAGCCGTCGCCGTTCAATGACACGCTCGCCGAGATTGGGAAGGACCGCGAGTGTATCCGCAACAAGACCTGATCCAGATTGCCGGCCAAAAGGCAGCGCTCCGGCACAGCATCGCGCTGCACCGCGGACGCTGCGCCGAAGCGGCAGAGCGCGCCGCGCGACCTGTTGCGCTCGCCGATCGCGCATGGGCATCCTGGCGGAAGCTTTCCCCGATCGTGCAGGTCGCCGCTGTGCCACTGGGCATCGCTGCCACCCGGGTGCTCCTTCCGCGATACAAGCTTCTCCGCAAGCTCGTGCGATGGAGCCCGCTCGTCATCACGGCAATGCGCGCGATCGGCACTGGGCGAAAGGGTGTCGCTGCCGGCCAGTCCGCGGGAGCGCAGCCATCGCAATCCACCGAAAACTGAGTGCCGGGAACCTTTCGCAGCTTCCCAGCGGTTGCCTGCCGACACGAGTTTCCCGGGCAACCTTCACCTGAAGCCGGGAAAGGGTGGGGTAAGACCCCATCGCCAAACGGCCGCGTGCCTTGTTTAATTCGTCAAGGCTGCACTTGAAGTCCCAACTCGCGATAGTCCACGCGTCGTGCACCATCCACCTCTGCGAAGCGATTCCCATGACCCTTCCATCCCAGATTACAGTCCTCGTTGCCGATGATCATGCCATAGTCCGGCAGGGCCTGTGTGCGCTCCTAAAAACTGACGGGCAGTTTGTGTGCGTCGGGCAGGCTCGAACAGGCAGGGAGGCCGTGCAAAAAGCGGCAGAGCTCAAGCCCGATGTGATCCTCATGGACATCGCGATGCCGACGCTCAATGGCATCGAAGCAACGCGGCAGATCCTCGCCGCCAACCCAGCCGCCAGGGTGATCGTGCTTTCCGCCCACTCCGACTTCCCCTACGTGGAGCGGATGTGCGAGGCCGGTGTCGCGGGATTTGTCGAGAAGCAGACGTCTGTCGAGATCCTCTCGACGGCAATCCGCGAAGCCTGCCGAGGCAACAAATACTTCAGCCCCACCATCACAAAGCTCATTCGTGACAATCCCGGCAAACTCCGTGATCGTGACGGCACTCCCAAGCCCGGCGCCAACCTGCTCACCGCGCGCGAGGCCGAGGTGCTTCAACAAGTGGCCGAAGGCGCGGCCAACAAGCAGATCGCGGCGGAGCTCGGCATCAGCATCAAGACCGTTGAGAAGCACCGCCAGCACCTGATGGACAAGCTCAATATCCACGACACCGCCGGTCTCACCCGCTATGCGATCAAGACCGGGGTGATCGAAGGCAGCGTGCAGTTGTCGGTTTTGTAGGCGCTGCGGGATTGGCGGCTTGGGTTGGAAACGTGGGGGCACTTCTTGCCTGTTTGTCATCGCGAGCCCGAGGAACGAGGGCGTGGCGATCCATCTGAATTCTGATAGAAATGCTGGATGGCCGCGTCGCTTCGCTCCTCTCCATGACAGGCAGAGAGGTCATTGCGCTACTACACGACGAGACGCCTCTGCTCGTGCAAACAGAGCTGGGCGAATTGCGCGCCGTCGCGCGCGATGATTTCCACGAATGTTCCCTGAGCATCCCCGAAATTCGGTAGGACAACTCCCCATAGCGATCGCTGTCTGCACGGCGTATTCTCGATGGCTCAATCCCATGAAAACAAAAAACCTATCCGTTTTGCTAGTTCTCCTCGCCAGCCCGATTGCGCTGTTTGCCTCGTCCGATACCGATCGCAAGATTGAGGATGCTGCCAAAGCCTCCTACAACTACCAGACTGTCCTCGAGGATAACGTCAAGGTGAAGGCCAACGACGGCGTTGTCACACTCACCGGCACCGTCTTCGACAAAGACCAGGCGGCGCTCGCCGTCGACACCGTGGAGAATATCCCCGGCGTGGTCAGCGTGAAGAACGAGATCAAGGTCGACTCGAAGTATCCCGAGAAGTCCGACGCGTGGATCGCGTTCAAGATCCGCGGCACACTCCTCGTCAAGGCCAACGTCAGCGCCACGAGCACGGACGTTAAGGTCGAGGGTGGCAATGTCCTCCTGACCGGAACCGCCGATAGTCTCGCACAGAAGGAGCTCACCACGGAATACGCCAAGGGCATTGAGGGCGTCAAAGCCGTCAAGAACGAGATCATCGTCAAGGACCAGATCGCCATGGTCGACGACTCCAAGGCCGCCAAGGCCGACAAGGCCAGGACCGGATCGTCACAGTCCCCCACGGTAGGCGAGAAGATCGACGACGCGTCGATCACCACGCAGGTCAAGTTCGCGCTTCTCCAGCACAAGTCGACCAGCGCGCTGAAGACCAAGATCTCCACCAACGACGGCGTTGTGCGCATCACAGGTGATGCCGCCAACGAAGCCGAGAAGTCGCTCGTCTCGAAGCTCGCCTCGGATGTCCGCGGCACCCAGTCCATGAACAACGAGATGACCGTCAAGCCGGTCAAGACCGTCTCGAACTAACGCGTTACTGCCCGGCCCTCGGGCTGGGCACAGCCGAATTCCGAATCGCATGCGGTCGACGAGTGTCGGCTGCATGCCTTTCAGACGGAACGGCGGACCATCAGGATTAACCCGCTCCACACAGAATGAACAAAGCACTCAGCCTCGGCATGATAGTCATCGGCGTCATCCTGATCATCTTCGGAATCAGCGCATCCGATTCGGTGAGTTCCGACTTCTCGCGCCTCTTCACCGGCAACCCGACCGACGAGACCCTCTGGCTCCTCATTGGCGGATTTGCCCTCTCAACCATCGGCGCGCTTGGCCTCTCTCGTGGGTCCAGAGCGTCCTAACCCCTTAAATTCATGATCGGCTACGCAATTACTTTTCTGCTCATCGCGCTCATCGCAGGCGCGCTCGGTTTCGCCGCGCTCGCGGGGACAGCCGCCACGATCGCCAAGATCTTCTTCATCATCTTCCTCGTCTTCTTCATCGTCTCGCTCTTTCGCGGAAGACGCGCCTGAGCACACATTCATTTCCAACCCACTACAGATTTCACTCCATGAAAAACGACAAAGACATCCTCTACACTCCAGCTGAGTTGTTTACCGAGATGCAGGCACTCGTCGCAGAGGCTCAGGCCATGATGGCCGACACCGTCTCCGAGCATGCCGCTGACGGTCTGGAAGCCCTGCGCGTGCGGTTCGCCGCTGTGCAGGAGCGGTTCACCGAAGCCTATGCGCAAGGCCGCAAGCGCGTGATCGCCGGTGCGAAGTGCACCGACGAGGCGATTCGCGCCAACCCCTACCAGGCCCTCGCAATCGCAGCCGGAGTCAGCCTACTCATCGGAGTGCTCGTCGGCCGTCGCACCAGGTAGACCATCGCGTCATGGCCAACGGCAATCCCGCTTCCCCGGGCTTCCTCGGCTCGTTCAAGACACTCGGCGACAGCTTGCTGGGAACGGTGCAGGATCGCCTGGAACTCTTCTCGCTCGAATTGCAGGAGGAGAAGTTCCGGTTGATAAAAATATTTCTCTGGATCAGCACGGCTGTGTTCACGGCCATGATGACGGTCGCGTTCGGCAGTCTGACGATCGTGTATCTCTTTTGGGAGAGCGCGAGGATCGCGGTGCTCGGCGGACTCACAGCCGTTTACGCAGTCGCGCTGGTCTGGATTATCGTCTCGCTCCGCCGGTTCCTCGCGCGACAGCCGAGCCCGTTCGCGGCGACGTTGCAGGAACTGGGGGAGGACCGGGAATGCTTTGGGACGAAGACCTAGCGCGGCTGGCTGCTCACAAGGCCGCGCTGCAGCGCTCGATCGCACGCAGTCGCGCGCGATCCGCACAAGCGGCGGGCGAGGTCTCGCGGCCCGTAGCGCTCCTCGACAGGGCCGTGGCCCTCTGGCGCCAAATGCCCGGCCTCGTCAAATTCGGTGCCGTGCCGCTCGGACTCCTTGCCACACGAACCGCGCTCCGTCGCCGGGGAGTTCTCGGCGCGTTGTTTCGCTGGGGCCCACTCGCATTGTCGGTTGTGCGTCCCTTTGGCTCCAAGGTAGGGCGCGCCTATCGGTCCCGCCGGCGCTAACTCGCCATAGTTTGGATCCAATGAGCGATGAGCATGTGTCCTCTGGTATGCGCGGCCTGAGCCTTGCGTCCCGTGCGGTGCGGCGATGATCGTGTCACATATGGAGTCGCCCCGGGATCGAACGCGTGAGGCGGGTTGGTTGCGCGCTGTCGGGGCACGCGCGCTCGTCTGGTGGCCGGTCAAGATGCTCGGAACTGCCGTGGGCATGACGGTCTTCTTCGTCGCGTATTTTTGGGTGCTCAATCACCCGATTTTCCCTGTCACGATGATGCCGATGACCGCAATCGATCGCGCAATTGCATTCCGACCCGAATCGCTCGCGCTCTATTTTTCGCTTTGGGTCTACGTTTCGCTTGTGCCCGGTCTGTTGATCGACCGGCGCGAGCTGGTCTCCTTCGGCGTCGCCGCGCTCGTGCTGAGCGTGGTGGGTCTCGGGATCTTTCTACTCTGGCCGACGGCCGTGCCGCGACTCGAAGTCGACTGGTCGCGGTATCCGTCGTTCTCATTCCTCCATTCGGTTGATGCCTCGGGCAACGCCTGCCCGTCGCTGCATGTGGCGTTCGCCGTGTTCACCGCATTCTGGATTGCCCGCATCCTTCGGCAACTCAGCGCGGGGCGCATCGCCCGCATCCTCAACTGGCTTTGGTGCCTCGGCATTCTCTACTCGACGATCGCCACGCGGCAGCACGTCATTCTCGATGTCCTTGCAGGCGCCATGCTCGGCGCGGTCGTGGCGGTGCTGCACCTACGCTGGGTGGGGAATGGCACCTCGCAATCCACGCGGGAGCAGAGTCGGGCGTAAAGCCCGACCCACAACAAGGCGAAGAATTCCAGAGTCGGGCCCTTTACGCCCGACAAGACCGCACTACGGTGCGCGGACCGGAATTCGCGCGATGATTTCCGTGCCGGCGTGTGGCGCGGACTTCACCATGAGCGTGCCGCCGACTGCGGTCGCGCGCTCGCGCATGCCGAGCAGGCCGAGGACGACTTTCCGATCGCGCCTGGCCTCGTGATGCCTCGCATCGAAGCCTGCCCCGTCGTCGCGGATGACCAGTTCGACGACATTCCCGCGCTGAATCAAGTTCACGGTGACTCGCCTGGCGCCTGCGTGCTTCTCCACGTTTCTGAATGCCTCCTGAAAGATGCGATAGAGCGCGAGTTTCACGTCGGCGGGCAGTTCCGCGGGCAGTTGCATGCCGGTCAGCTTCACCGCCACGCCGGTCCGGCTCGCGAACTTGTTGCTCGAGGAGCGAATCGCCGCGACGAGGCCGAGTTGGTTGAGCACTTCGGGCCGCAGCTCGCGCGAGATGCGCTCCACCTCGCCGACCGTCTCGCCGAGCATCGCGTGGAGCCGCTTCGCCGCTTTTCGCGCCGGGCCTTCGCGGCCTGACAGGCTCTCGACGAGCGCCTGGCTGCGAAACAGGACGGCGCAGAGCAGTTGCGTGATGTTGTCGTGCAGTTCACGAGCGACGCGCTCCCGCTCGACCTCCTGCACCTGCACGATGCGGTGCGTCAGTGCCCGGAGAAGCTCCTCGGTGCGGCGGGGCTCGGTGAGATCTGTAACCACCATACTCACGGTCATCCTGTTTTGCCCGCCCCTGGTGAGCCTACGGATTGAGATCTGCGCCGGCAGCCATGTGCCGTCGTCGGCGTGCAGATCAACCTGCAACTTCGTGCCGGCCTTGGTGGCCCGCCTGATGAGAGGACGAAGCAGGTCGAGATCCTCTTCGCCGAGGAAGCGCCTGAACGAACCACCTGTCACACGCTCCAGCGGGCACTTCACCATGCGCGCGAAGCACTGGTTCGCATAGAGTATCACCTTGTCGTTCGTGAGCGTGAGCGCGCCCTCGTTCATCGATTCGATCAGCAACCGGTAGGAGTGCTCGGCGCCTTCGCGCGTGAACACGTGGTCGCCGTCCTTCCCGCCGACGACCACTGCGTCCACCTCGCCATTGCGAATCGCGCGGAGCGCCTGCTCAGTGGCATCGAGGCGCGCACGCAGACGTGCGAGGTCGCCGGATTTCGGCGCGACGCGCGTGTCGGCGCGACGAGAACGGACCGGCCCAGGCGAATGGGAAGTTCCGTCCGCTCGGTGTCGCGTGGGCGCGGGGCGTGTGGGTTTGCCCCGGGAAGTTTTCATTTCAACGGCGGTTCAACATCGCGGCATGGAGCCGCGCCTGCGAGGACAGTGGATTGTGGAGTTCAATTTGCGGCCTTCTGCTTTGTGGCCATGTCCAGCCCAACGAACAGCCCTGTAGTGTTGGCCAGGTTTCCAATCAGCCATCGCATCGGGCGCGGAAGTTCGCGGACGAGCGTGGGCGTCGCAAGGATCTGGCCGTCGCGCGCGAGGATCGGCTGCTGGTAAACGTCGATCACCTCGAGCTCGTAGTTGTCCTTCAACTGGGCCTCGCACAGCTCGCGGGCGCGAAGCACGGCCTTGCGGGACCGCTCGCTGGCTCCTGCCACGTAGAGGCGCAACACGTATTTCGGCGAGCGCGCGGCGGTCACGGCGTTTGCAAACGCCTTCGTCAACCGGATGGAACGTTTTGCTTTCACGCGCGATTGTCGCGGTCAGGCGGCGGGGCGAAGGTCCAACCCGATCAACACTCGCTCGGTGTCGGAAAGGTCGCCGATGATCTTCCGCACGGGCTGTGGCAGCTTCCGCACGAGCGTGGGTATGGCGAGTATCTGATCGCCCTTGCAGAGATGCGGCTGCTCGAGCAGGTCGATTACCTCGATCTTGTATCCGCCCTTGAGGTTTCGCTCACAGATCTGTTTCAGGTTTGCGAAGGCCTCGAGTGATTTTGTCGTGTGCCCGGCCACGTAGAGCCGGAGGTGCCACGGCTTCGCGCGCCGGGCGGAGGGACGGGCTGCCGGTCGTTTCACTTTCTTGGATCGGATCATCTTCGTTTTCCGTTTGTGTCGCTGCCGTTCGCTCCTTTGACATCCGACACGTCGGCCTGGCGCAGCCGGGCCAGTGCGGTTCGCTCGGAGGTGAGCACGTGGGTCCGCGTGCCCGCCTGATCGTCCATGCGTTGCAATTCCGATTCCTCAGACTCGAAATCGGTGCGCAGCCCGGCGATTCGTTGCTCGAGCATAGTGCGCTTGCGCTGCAGTTCGCGCTGGCGGCGGCCCGCTTCCTGCCGTCCAGTGAGCGCCTCGGCGTCCTCGCGCGCTGTCTGCGCCACGCGGGAGGCGCCGGTAAGAACACCGTCGGGACCGATATAGGCGTCCACAAGATCGATGCCCCGGTTGGAGATCAGGAACTCGCGAACCTGATTGGAGTGTGCCATACCGCGCGCCTTGAGGACGTAGAGCACGCGGTTGCGTTCGCCGTTGCCCTCGATGTCCTGCAATAGCAGCCAGGAATCCATGAGCGACGACATGGCGATTTCGCTCTGCTGCAGCGCATGGCCGCCGTGCGTCAGGCTCGTGAAGAACGAAGTAATTTGCGTGCCTTTCAGGAAATCGACGAGGCGCGTCACCATTCCCTTGGTCTCGGCATCGGTGCCCGCGGAAAGCAGGCTCGTGATCGGGTCCACGACGACAACGGCGGGTTTGAGAAGGGCGATCTCCCGGAACATGGTCGCGAGATGCATCTCGAGTCCGCACAAGGTGGGCCGCGCCGCGTGAAACTTGAGCAGGCCGCGCGAGACGAGCGGCTCCAGCCGCAGCCCGATCGAGCGCATGTTGCGAATCATCTGGTTGGGCGACTCCTCGAATGAGAAGAAGAGCACGCGTTCGCCGCGCTGTGCGGCAGCCTCGGCGAAATGGGAGGCAATGCTCGTCTTGCCCGTGCCAGGCGTCCCGGTAAGCAGGATGCTGCTTCCGCGAAAAAAGCCCTTTCCGCCGAGCATCGCATCCATCCGCGGGATGCCGGTGGAGATCCGGCCTTTCGAGACCCTGTGGTTCAATCCCAGCGAAGTGATTGGCAGCACGCTCAGGCCCTCCGCGCCGATGAGGAAGGGAAACTCGTTCGTGCCGTGAAGCGCGCCGCGGTATTTCACCACTCGCAGATGGCGTGTCGCGATCTGGTCGTTGACCCGGTGGTCGAGGAGAATCACGCAGTCCGACACATACTCCTCCAGGCCGTGGCGGGTCAGATGCGCGCGCCCGCGCTCGGCGGTGATCACGGCGGTGACACCCTTGTCCTTAAGCCAGCGGAAGAGCCGGCGGAGTTCGGCGCGCAGGATGGCCTCGTTGGGCAGGCCGGCGAACAGCGCCTCGAGCGTGTCGAGCACCACGCGCTTCGCGCCGATCGAGTCGATCGCATAGTTCAGCCGGACGAACAATCCCTCCAAGTCATACTCTCCGGTCTCGGTGATCTCGCTGCGCTCGATGTGAACGTGGTCGATGAGGATCTTTTTGCGCTGAACGAGCCGGGTCAGGTCAAATCCAAGCGAAGCCACGTTGGCCTTCAACTCGGCTTCCGTCTCTTCGAACGACATGAAGACGCCGTTTTCCCGAAATTGCGATGCGCCTCGCGCCAGAAACTCCATCGCGAAAAGCGTCTTGCCGCATCCCGCGCCGCCACAGACAAGCGTCGGCCGCCCACGAGGCAGTCCGCCGCCGGTGATCTCGTCCAGACCCTGTATACCTGTCGGGCATTTCGGCAGGATTTCGGCCGGGGCGGTGGGCTTCGCGCGTTTTGTCTTCATACTCCAACACTCTGGCCGTCCGATTTCCCGGAAGCGGAAAGCACGGAAGGTTTTCTCTCAACAAGTGAGCGACTGAACGTTCCGTAGGATGCCCGGAACTACGCTCCGTTGGGATGGGGTGTTGCCCTACCGTTTCGGAATCATCCGGCCAGTTGGCCCGGCTCTGGCACAACACAGCGGTAGCCGTGCTCGCGCAGCCGCTCGAGCACCCGCCTAACCCCGTGCACGCGGATTGCCTGCGGAATCCGCGGCCCCTCGTGAACGAGCAGGATCGCCCCGGGTGTGAGTCGCTTCATGAGCCGCTCGCTCACCGCTTCCGCATCTCCGCGCCGCCGTTCCAGTCCGCTCGCGGTCCAGCCGATGCCAGTGAGGCCGCGTTCCCGCATCGCCGAGCCGAGCCAGGGATTCCTGATACCCGCCGGAGGGCGGAATCGCACCGGCTCCGCGCCGCAAGCGCGAAGCGTCGCAGTTGCGAGGTCGAGCTCGCGATGCACACGGGAAGGCGGGGAGCACCAGAACCACGCGAGCGGATGCGTGTGTGTGTGATGCGCCACCTCGTGCCCGGCCGCGGCGATGGCGCGCACCAGTTCGGGGTGACGCGCGGCCGATTCGCCGATCACGAAGAAAGTCGCCCGCGCGTCGTGCGCGGCGAGAAGGTCAAGGATGCGCGGCGTGTCTTCCGGGTCGGGTCCGTCGTCGATCGTGAGCCACACCTCGCGCTGCGTCGTCGTGAATTTCCTGTGCAGGCGCACAATGCCCTGCGCCCGCGCAGCGAAGAGGTGATAGGCGAGAAGCGCGTCCGGCCCGAACCATAGCAAGAACGCGGTCGCCGGTGCTTCGCTAAAGACGAGCGCCGCCGCCGCTTTGCCCGCAATGATCGGGAAGAGCAGAATCCACACAGGTTGACCTCCGCTCAACGACTCCAGCCATAACCGATCATAAAGCCAAGCGCATCGATGCCCGGGTTGGGATCCGACATGCCGGCGTTCGACATGTGCTGATACATGAAGCCCGCGCTCAGGCGCCTGTTTTTCGAAATGACCCGTTCAACACCGCCGCGGATGAACCAGTTCAAGGTGAAATCCTGCCCTTGGCCGCCGAAGACTCCCCGCGAATCGATCACGCCGGCTCCGCCGCCCGCTCCGGTGAAAAGCGACCACGTGCCGGTGCGGTCCCACCACTCGACAGAGGGCGATCCCGAGAAACCGATGTAGTGGGATTCCGGTCCTTGCTGCACCCACGTGGCGATCAGGGTAAGCCGGTGTCGGACGACGATCCGTGAACCGTCCGCGAGTTCCCAACCAAAGATCGGCCTCGAGCGCCACGAGAGCTGCGTCGGCACGAGTCGGTAGGATATCGGAGTGAGCGTGCCGATCTGCCAAAGCAGGCCGGTTTCGACATCGAGCGAATGCGAGTTCCACGCCGGCTCCGGTGCGGGCTCGGCAGCCGGCTCCGGCACAGGCTCGGCGGCAAACGCGGCGAGGCTCAGGAAGGAACTCAGGATTGCGAGCTTGGTGAAGTGGGGCATGAGGTCGGCGCCGGACACGGCAAAGTTGCCCGGGAACACACAGCGGATCCACGGGGTCGACACCATGCAGCCATAAAGGTGAGCATGAAAATACTCAAATGTGGATGCCCCCTTGACTGTCGGTCTTTGACTCCACCGTGATGGCGCTGCATCTTGGATACGTAGAACAACACCCATTTTTCCCACTGTGAACACGCCGACGCCCATTGCCACCGCCGGACATCAAGCCTTGAGAGTCGCATTCGGTCCGAATGCGACCGGGGTCTTTGATGTCGGCGTGCCGGTCCTGGGGGGCGAGGCGGTGGAGAATCTCTTTGGCGAAGCGAAGGCCACCGGGCATGCCGGAAGCCTGTCGCTCTTCCAAGCCGGGGACTGGCTCCTCGGCGCCGCGACGGTTCCGCTGCAAGGAGGCTTGGAAACCGCGGCCCACAAGCTCTACGCGACAATCCTCGAGGCGACCCGCGAGGTGCATCTCGCGCGCATCTGGAACTACGTGCCGGCGATCAATGCCGCCGGGCCTGATGGCACCGAAAACTACCGGCTCTTTTGCCGCGGCCGTTCGCTGGCGTTCGAGCAACACCATGGCGAGGGCTTCAAGGCCCACCTTCCCTCTGCTTCGGCGGTGGGCAGCAAATCGACGTCCCTGACCGTTGCTTTCGCCGCGAGCCCCGCCACGCCGCGGCATGTGGAAAACCCGCTGCAAGTTCCCGCCTACGATTACCCGCAGGAATACGGGCCGCGCGCGCCGAGCTTTGCGCGTGCGACGGTCGTCCCAGGCGCGCAGAATTCCACTGTCTTCATCTCCGGCACGGCGGCCATCCGCGGGCACGAGACATTGGCGCCGCAGAGCACGCGAATCCAACTCGAGTATGCGCTGGAGAATCTCGACGAGATCTCGCGCGCGTGCGGCATCGGCGTCGGAGTCGACAAGGGTGGCCCGGCGATGCGCCACTTCAAGGTCTACGTGCGCCATGCAGACGATCAGCCGCTTGTCGCAGCCATGCTCCAGCGCGAGCTATTCACAATCGGCGACAGCGTCTCGTATCTCCAGGCCGACATCTGCCGCGCGCCGCTGCTGGTCGAGATCGAGGCGACGCTGTTCGGCGCGAAGGTGACCAGCTAAAAACTCTGGATCGAACAGATTGTTAACCGCTAATCTTCGCTAATGTGCGGAAGAAGTGGTCGCTCGAAGTTCTGAACTTCACCGATTAGGTGAAGTCTCCTGTCTCTGAACTTTGCCCGAGTCACTTTGATTATCGCTTATTAGCGTGGATTAGCGGTTGCCCCTTCTGTTTCTTCACGATCACGCGATCAAAGCTTGCAGCGCGCGCGCGTCGGTTTTGCCACGAGCGTTCACGGGCAGGGCGGCGACAACGATCAGGCGCCGCGGGATTTTCCACGCCGCGGTGTCCGCGAGCAACTCGCCGCGAAGTACCGCCGGTGGGCGGTCCGTGGCGACGACTGCCGCGAGCACAGGCTCGCGACCCGGGGCGATTCCCGCCCACGCGTCGCGCACTCGCGGCAGGCGGCG
>DATKCJ010000469.1:0-7776 GCA_035513275.1 Opitutaceae bacterium | reverse complement strand
TTCACCGTGATTATATACTTTGGCGACACTTGGCGCCTACTCGCCGTGACGTGCACGAGCACCGTATACTGCCTCGCGATCGCGGCGGACGGAAGAATCCATGTCGGCTGCTCGGGCCAGCTCGGCTACTTCGAGCGCGACGCGACGGGCGGCGAGCAATTCGTCTCACTGCGCGATCGCATACCGCCGGAGCTGCGCAGCCCCGACGAGGCGTATCGCGATGTCATCGCGACTGCCGACGGAGTGTTCTACCAAGGCGTCAATGCAATCCTGCGCTGGCGCGGCGACCGGTTCGACGCCCTTCCGATCCCAGCCCAGAGGCCTGCGCAGATGCACGAGTCGGACGGCGAACTCTTCGTCGCACAATCGCGCGAGGGCCTGTTCGTGCTCCGGGGTGATGCGCTCGAACTCGTGTGCGACGATCCCGTGCTGAAAGAGGGAACGGTGACCGCTGTGCGGCATGCGTCAGACGGCGGTTTGTTGATCTCGGTCCTGCGCCGCGGTGTGTTTCGCTGCGAGGAGGGCAAGCTGTTGCCCGCGGCGACACCGGAGTTGCAGACATTTCTTGCGGAGCATCTCGTGAGCGACGTGCTGCGCCTCGCGGACGGCTCAGTCGCGGTTGCGACCTACCAGGCTGGCATCGTCTTTCTCGACGAGCACGGCGACGCAGCGCGCTGGATCAACGAACGAAACGGCCTGCCCTCCCCGCTCGTGGGCCGAATGTTGCAGGACGCCGAGGGCGGCGTGTGGTGCACGCTGGAGAACGGAATCGTGCGCATCGAGCTGCAGTCGCCCGTGACAGTGTTCGACGGCCGCGTGGGCATGAGCAGCTCGGCGGCGGATTTCGCGCGCCATGAAGGCATCCTCCACGTCGGCACGCTGCGCGGCGTCGCGCGGCTTATCCCCGCCGACGGCGACGGCGCGCCGGCGCGCTGGGAGCCGGTCGCGAACACGCGCGGCCAGTCGTTCGGACTCGAGAGCCATCGCGACGGCCTCCTCGCCGCCGTGGACCACACTGTTGTGAGGATTCGCGGCGATCGCGCCGAGCCGGTCGTCAAACTCAAGGGGCTCATCTACGCGCTCGCCACCTCTACGCGCGATCCGGATCTCGTGTATGCGAGCACACGCTACGGACTCGCTGCGCTGCGCTTCAGCGGAGGCGTGTGGACCGACGCCGGTTTTCTCCCCGACCTTCCACACGAGGTGCGCGCTCTGCACGAGGACAGTGAGACGGGCACTATCTGGTTCGGTACCGCCGCGCACGGCGTGGGTCGCATCACCGGCGCGGGCGCGAGCCCGGGCGACTGGTGGGATGGCGCCGTGTTGACGATGTTCGGAATGGAGCACGGCCTGACGGAGGACGGGCTGGCGCTCTTGCACCGGCACGGCGACCGCACGCTCTTCATCACGTCGGGAGATCCAGTCGAGTTTGATTCGGACTCCGAAAAGTTCGTGCCGGTAGCGCTTAACGAGTTCGGCCCGCGGCGTGCGGGCAACTGGCACTGGGCAGTGCTCGCGCGCGACAGCGATGGCAACACATGGGGCACGCTCGAGCAGACGGGCGTAGGGCCCAGCACGGCGACCGCGGAACTCGACTTTCAACCTGCGGACGGCCCGGAAATCCGCGTGCCTGCGCACGTCCTGGACGCCGCGGGAAACATCATGCACATGCATCTCGAGGAGGATGCAGGCGGCAAGGTTCTCTGGCTCGCGGGCACCGAGGCTGTGCTTCGCTGGGACGTCGGTCGATCGCCCTCCGGCATCACACCTTCGCGCAGCTCGGTGCATCTGCGGCGCGCGCAGCTCGGTGGCGCCGCGCTCGCGCTGGAGCCGGTTCCCGGTGCGGACGCGGAATTGAACTTCGCGGGGCAGGCGGGTGGGTTGAGATTCGAGTTCGCAAGTCCCTCCTTCGATCGCGATGCGCGCCCGGAGTTCGCCACGAGGCTCGAGGGGTTCGACCGCGAGTGGAGCGCATGGAGCGCCGATCCGGTGCGCGAGTTCAACTTCCTGCCAGCAGGGCAATATCGTTTTCACATTCGCGCGCGGTCCGCCGCGGGCGGCGAGGCCACGGCCGCGCCGTTTGCGATGCGAGTGCCGCCGCCGTGGTACCTCTCCGTGTGGGCCTATGGCGGCTACGTCCTCTTCGCCATAGCCGGCGTGGCCGGCGTCGTGCGCTGGCGCGGTGCCGCGCTGCGACGGAGGAACGAGCAGCTCGAGTGCACGATCGACGAGCGCACGACGGAGCTGCAGGTGGCTCGCGACGATGCCGAGCGCGCAAACCGTGCGAAGAGCGTCTTCCTCGCAAACATGAGCCACGAGCTGCGCACCCCGCTCAATGGCATCCTCGGCTACACGCAGATTCTCCTTCGCGATCCCGAGATCTCATCGCGCAACCAGCAGCGGATCGGCGTGCTCGCATCCAGCGGCGAGCACCTGCTGCGGTTGATTAACGAAGTGCTCGATCTTTCGAAGATTGAGGCCGGCCGGCTCGAGCTTCACCCGGTGGCGAGCGACGTGCGCACGCTCGCGCAGGCGGTGGCGGAAACTTTCCGCCCACGCATGGGGGAAAAGGGGCTCGCCTTCGCACTGTCACTCGACCCGGCGCTGCCGGAGCGCGTGTTGATCGACGAGCAGAAGGTCGGGCAGGTGTTGTTCAATCTCCTCGGCAACGCCGTGAAGTTCACCCACGAGGGCCGCGTGGAGCTGCGTGTGTCGGCGGCAGCCGGCGGCGAGGACCGAGTGGCGCGCTTGAGATTCGAGGTGACCGACACGGGCATCGGAGTCGCGCGCGAACAACAAGCGACGATATTCGAGCCTTTCCGCCAGGTGGTGGACGAAGCGCGGCGCGAGGAAGGCACCGGGCTGGGCCTCGCCATCTGCGCGCGTATCGTGGAGCTGATGGAAGGCACGCTGCAGGTGGAGAGCGAGCCAGGGCGCGGCAGCCGTTTCTGGTTCGAGATACCGGCGCACGAAATCGAGGGCGGGCTGGCGGGTGCGGCGAGGCAGTCGGTCGAGCCGGAGATCACCGGATACGAAGGACCGCGACGCCGCGTGCTCGTGGTGGACGACGTGCCGGTCAATCGCGATGTGATTTGCGAAATGCTCACTCCGCTCGGATTCGACGTCGACTCCGCTGCGGACGGAGCAGCGGCGATCGAGGCCGTGCGCACGCAAGCACCGGACCTCGTGTTGATGGACCTGCGCATGTCGCCGATGAGCGGCGTGGAAGCGGTCCGGCGGCTCCGCGCGGACGCTTCATTGCGCGGGCTCAGGATCGTGGCGTTTTCCGCGAGCACGATTGGATTCACCCGCGAGCAAGCGCTCGAGCTCGGGTGCGACGATCTGCTCAGCAAGCCTTTTCGTGAAGCCGACCTGTTCGCGGTTCTCGAGCGGCAGCTTCGCATCCGCTGGCGGAGATCCGCGCCGTCGGCGGTGCCCGCAGGACAGCACGGCGCCGTGCCGACCGCGGTGCAGGCCGGAGCCGTCCTCTCAGCAGCGCGTCGCGGTGATGCGGCGGCGCTGAGCGAAGAACTCAAGCGACTCGCCGCGGCCAACCCCGCGCTGCGCGAATGGACCGGCGAGATGGAAGCGCTCGCGGCTCAGTTCCGCATGCAGGAAATCCGCCGCAGGCTGGAGGTGCTCGCCGATGTCGCCTGAGCATGAAGCTTCCGGTGGTGCGACGATTCTTGTGGTCGACGACGTGCCCGCAAATCTCGGCGTGCTGCTAGAGTTTCTCGGTCACGCCGGTTTCAAGGTGCTCGTGGCCGAGAGCGGACGCGGCGCTCTCGAGCAACTGGCCTATAGCAAGCCCGATGTGGTGCTGCTCGATGTGATCATGCCCGATCTCGATGGGCTCGCGGTGTGCCGCCGGCTGAAGCAGGACGCCGCGACGCGCGACATCCCCGTGATCTTCATGACGGCGCTCACGGAAACGGTCGACAAAGTGGCGGGGTTCGCCGCCGGCGGTGTCGACTACGTCACCAAGCCCGTGCAGCCCGAGGAAGTGCTCGCGCGCGTGCGCGCCCACATCGAGATCCGGCGGCTGCAGCAGGAACTCGAGGAAAAGAATCGCGCGCTCGCCGGCGAGCTGGCGTGGCGGGCGGAGGCAGAGGATCAGTTGCAGCAGTCTCTCGACCAGGCCGTGATCATGGCGCGGCGCGACAACACGATCCAGTTCTGCACAAAGCTCGCGTGGAATCTCGTCGAGCGCTACTTCGGCCCGAAGGTGCTGACGGCGCTGCCGGTGCCGCTCGCGGAGTGGGTGGCGCGGGCCGACAGGAAATCGCCGTTTGTATGCGAACGCCCGGGCAGCCGGCTCGCGGTGCGGATTTTCTCCGGAGGAGGCGACGACACGCCAGTGATGTTGTTGCTCGATGAGAAGGTCGACCTCGCCAGCCCGGAGCCGCTGCAAAAGCTCGGGCTCACGCCGCGCGAAGCCGAGGTGCTGTTCTGGCTGACCCAGGGCAAGACGAGCCCGGAAATCGGCATCATCCTCGGCACGGCGCTCAACACCGTGAAGAAGCACGTGCAAAACGTGTTCCAAAAACTCGGCGTCGAGAACCGCACCGCCGCCGCCGTCCGGGCGCTGGAAGTTTTGGGTAAACCCTAGGCGCATCCATTCAGGCGAGAGTAGCTGCCGAAGTCAGGAAGCAGAAGTTACGGTGAGCGCCCCAAGATCTGCCTCGTTACCTCTCAAGAAACATCTCCGGTTGTAGCCCGCCGCGTGAGCGGCGGGATCCGGATCCCTGCGCTCACGCGCAGGGCCACGACGGAGTTTCTTCCGGTCCCAACCGCGCCGCAGGCTCGGTTTCTCCCGTTCGGCAGCTACGCCGCGGCAGCCTTCGTCCCTTGAAACAGGCATGATGCGGAGTGCTTTGGGATTTGGATGGCTTGCCGAGCCGTAGTCCCAGGGGCGGGACTGCCCGCCTACGCCCATTGGGCTCCGGCGCGGCAATCCCGACTCCGTCGGGATTGGTGGCTCCGCCGGGACTCGAACCCGGAACCAATTGATTAAGAGTCAACTGCTCTACCAATTGAGCTACAGAGCCAAAATACGAAGGGTTCAGCGTCAGAACGGCCCGGGGGTTGTCAACCCCGTTTTGGAAACTGGCTACAGCCAGAAGACCAAGCCGTCGCGTGCGGCGCAAAATCTCATCGACCGGCCTAAGAACCGCCGCGCTCGCGCGTGTTACTGGCATGCACTCACGCAAAATCATCCTCTTCGCGGCCCTTGTCGGGACCGCTTGCCTGCTGCCTCTCACCGCCTCCGCACATCGCGTCACCCGCCCCGAGCGGCCGCGGATGGAGGTCGTCTTCGTCCTCGATACCACCGGCTCCATGGGCGGCATGATCGCCGGCGCCAAGCAGAAGGTCTGGGCGATCGCAAACAAGCTGAAGTCTGCCCGGCCCACGCCCGAGATCAGCTTCGGCCTCGTCGGCTACCGCGATCGCGGCGACGCCTACGTCACCAAAGTCTATGGCCTCACCACGGACCTCGACGCAGTCTACAATAATCTCCACGCTTTCGAGGCGCAGGGCGGCGGCGACGAGCCTGAGTCCGTCAACGAGGCGCTCCACAAGGCCGTGCGCGACATGCAGTGGAGCACCGATCCCGAAGTGCTGCGCGTGGTCTTCCTCGTCGGCGACGCGCGCCCGCACATGGACTACCAGGACGACGTGAAATTCCCCGACACCTGCGCGCTCGCGAACAAGAAGGGAATTCTCATCAACACGATCCAGTGCGGCCGTCTCACCGGAACCGAAAAAGTCTGGCGCGAGATCGCCTCGAAGACGAACGGCACCTACGCGGCGATCCTGCAAGACGGCGGCTCGATCAATATCGAGACACCCTACGACCAGGAAATCTCCGAGCTCAGCATCCGCCTCGACAGCACGATCATCCTCTACGGCTCGCGCGCCGAACAGGCCAGTGCCGCGGGGAACAAGGACCTCATGGGCCGCCTCTCCTCTGAAGCGATGGCCGACCGCTCCTCCTACCTGGCGAAGAGCGAGCCTGGCGCAGTCGTTGCCGGCGGCGGCGACCTCGTAGTCGCCATCATCAACGGCCGCGAAAACGTCGACAGCCTCGACGAGGACAAACTTGATCCGCGCCTCCAGGCGATGCCTGTCGGGGAGCGCAACGAGCTCATCGCGCAAAAAGTGAAAGAGCGCCAGGTGATCCAATCCGAGCTCAATGAGCTCGTCTCGAAGCGCGACGCCCTCGTCGCCGAGAAGTTGAAGAAACTCGAAGGCACCGACGGTGTGCTCGAGTTGAATGCCTTCGAAGTTCTCGAAAAGCAGGCCGCCGACAAGGGCTACAAGTTCGAGGAGAAGCGCTGAGGCGGCCGTCGTGCCGGGATTCGTAGGGCTGCCGCTTGCGGCATGCCTGTTCACGCAGGAGGCACGGCGCAAGCGCCGGCCCTACATCGGACGGCAGACCGCGTAAACGCGGAACTCCAAACCCGGAGCCGGCGTATGTGCGCGCTTCCAACGTTCGGAGTTCCGTCTCGCGCGCCGGAGTGAACTACGTTGACCGTGCTTGATCCCGGCGACACCTTGCCTCGACCACGTCTGGATGAAGTTCCTACCCGCGCAACTCACCCACATCCTCCAACGCGGACCGCGGCGGCGAAACGTCAGGCTGCTCATCCGGTTTGGCTTCATCCTGCTGGCGATGATGACCGCCTACTCGGTCATCTTTCACGTCCTCATGGAACTTGAGGGCCAGCACCATAGCTGGCTGAGCGGTTTTTATTGGGTGCTGGTGGTCATGTCCACGCTCGGCTTCGGCGACATAACCTTCCACTCGGACCTCGGTCGGCTGTTCTCGATGATCGTGGTGCTGTCGGGGCTCATTTTCCTGCTCGTGCTTCTGCCGTTCACGTTCATCGAGTTTTTCTACGCGCCGTGGATGGAGGCCCAGGCGACGAAGCGCGCACCGCGTCGCATGCCTGAGGACATGCGGGACCATGTGGTGATCACGAGCCTCGATCCGGTGACGACGGTGCTCATGCACAAGCTCTCCCAATACGGCTACAAATACGTGCTCATCGTCCCCAATCCCGACGACGCCGTCCGGCTTCACGATGCAGGCGTGAAAGTAATGGTCGGCGACACCGACGATCCCGAGACCTACCGCAACGTCCACGTCGAGAACGCGTGCCTCGTAGTCGCCACCGGCACCGACGTCACCAACACGAACATCGCCTTCACGACGCGCCAGATCTCCGACAAGCCGATGATCGTGGCCACGGCAAAGGACATCCCCTCGGTCGAGATCCTCGCGATGGCTGGGGCGAACAAGGTGCTCCGGCTCGACGAGATGCTCGGCCAGTTCCTCGCACGCCGCGCCGACGGTGCCTCGACGCGCGCACACGTCGTGGGCGAGTTCGGCCCACTGCTCATCGCCGAGGCCACCGCGGGCGGAACCGACCTGGTGGGCAAGACCCTGAAGACCTCCGACCTTCGCGAACGTGCGCGAGTGATCGTCGTCGGTGGCTGGGAGCGCGGCGCCTTTCGCAGGGCGTCGCCGGACATGGAGATCACGTCGAACCTCGTGCTCCTGCTCGCCGGATCGAAGGAGCAGATCGACCAGTTCAACCACGTCTTCAAGGTCGAGCACGCGGTTACGAATCCTGTCGTCATCATCGGCGGCGGCCGCGTGGGCCGCGCGACGGGCGCGGCCCTCAGCCGTCTCGGTGTCGACTACCGGATCATAGAAAAGGTCCAGGACCGGGTGACAGATCCGGATCGGGTGATTGTGGGCGACGCCGCAGA
>DATKCJ010000468.1:0-3425 GCA_035513275.1 Opitutaceae bacterium | reverse complement strand
GCTGTCATCCTCTCGGCCGCGGGACTCTACGGAGTGATGTCGTTTGCCGTAAACCAGCGCACGCAGGAGTTCGGCATCCGCATGGCACTCGGCGCCAATGCACAGAAGATACTCTCCATGGTCATGAAGCAGGGATTCACCCAGCTCGCGATCGGTCTCGCATTCGGCCTCGGCATCGCGCTGCTCATCGCCTTCCTCGGCGGCGGCGCGATTTCGCAGCAGCTCTTCGAGGTAAGCCCGCGCGATCCGGTCGTCTACATCGGTGTCGCCCTGCTCATCACCGCAGTCGCGGCGTTCTCGACATGGTTCCCCGCCCGCCGCGCCACACGCGTCGATCCTATCAACGCGCTGAGAGCCGAGTAAGGCCGGTCGAGACGGGGCCGATGTCGATTCCCAGTGCCGCCAGGCGCATGTTCAGATGTAGGAGCGTGCTCGCGCGCGATTCATGAGACGAGGAATCGCCCGCTCAGATTCGATTCAGAGCCGGCGATCAGCGGGTTCCATCAACCCGAGGTTCAAAGGCTCGCCGGGCTGCTCGGCGATTGGGGCGCGGGCTGACGGCCCGCGCCTCATGATTTGGCGCTCCTGCGCCAAATCATCTCATCTTCCACACGTTCGGCAGATCGCGGTCGCGCGTGCGCTTTCGGACCCTCGCATCGAACGGCACGCTCGCGATGCTGAAGCGGAGGTCCTGGTTGATCGCGCCGTCCATGTAGTAGCTGTGCTCGACGAGTCCGGCGACAATCGGAGAGCAGTCGACGCTGTGAACCTTGTTGTGGAGCAGCGCCGGACGCGCCGGTCCGCGGTGGCCGAGGCGCTCGGGATTTCCCTTCGTGTAGTCGGAGACATACATCGCGACGTCGTCGCGGTTCGAATAGACGGTGACGTGCTGCGCGAGTTCGTGGACCGCGCCAAGCGGTTGCCCGGGCTCAAGGACGGTGTCGTCGACATCGGGTGCGCACAGGAAGATGTGCTCGAACATTCGCGGGAAAGTCGTGCCGGGCGTGAACTCGAACAACCTCTCCAGCGCGCACTCAAGCACGTAGTTGCCCATCGAGTGGCAGAGGAGGTGCAACTCCTGGCCGCATGCCTCTTCGAGGCCTTTTGCATCGAGCGTGCGGATCTCCTGGAGAAAATCGCGCGCTTTCAGAAAAGCGCGGCCGACCGCGCCGCCCGACGCGCGCGCCTCGACGCGGTCCGACTTGTAGGAAACATACGGCAGCGCCTTGCCATTCGACGGCCACGTGAAAAGCACCACGAGCACCTCCTGCTCGACTTTGCCCACGTCGGCGCGGTTGAGTTGCTCCTGCAATGCCAACGCCGAGGCGACCGCATCGGCCCAGCTCACGTTGAATCCGTGGATGAAGACAAGCACGTCGCTGCACTTCATCATCGCCTCCTTCAAGTCGTCGAACATGGCGAGCGAGCCGAACTTCGCGCCGGGCTGCATGCTGTCGGGTCGCGTCGGATCGATCGACTCCAGGTAGGCCTTGATGCGCGCTCCCTTGACGAGCGGCTTGAGCGCCCCTGCCAGACCATTCCCGTTGCCGGTGCCCATGCCCTTCAATCGCGCGCCGAGGTGCTTCCTCAGGACCGCAGTGTCGACATCGAGCTCGACGCGTCCGAAGCGGAGATTCTCCGCGCCGTCGTCGCTGAACTTCGTGGAGTAGCCCGTCGGTTGCCAGCGGTCAGCACCTTCGTGCTTGCGGTTCGTCGCGTAGTAGAGGCGCAGCGTTTTCATCGGTTGGGAGCCGAGCGGCGGGAGAGGAGATAACAACTATCCGGGCGGAGACAAGCCCGGCGACTTTCGAGAGGTTGCGCGGTGCCTCGGCTCGTGAGTGTTTGTTCCGGTGTAGGTGGCGCGCTTGTCGCGCCACCGCGGTCAGAGTTGCGCGGCAAGCGCGCAACCTACGACTGGCTCAAATGTGGCCCTGTCCGTGAGGACAGGGATGCCCTGCAGTCCACGACTTGTCCCGGCGCTCACGCGCCGGGCTACACGAAGGAGAGAACTTCTCACTCCCCGAACCGGGCGCTCAGCAGTTCCTCAACCCGCTGCCGCGACGCCACGATCTCCTCGGGCGTCAGCCGCGGGCTGAACTCGAGCACGATCAAGTGCTCGGGTTTCCAAAACCGGCTGACCATCTCGAAATCGATCTCGCCCTTTCCGAGCGGCTGGTGGTCGCGGCCCTTTGCGTCGGTGTCGTGAATGTGAAAACCGAGCGTGTTGGCGGCGTTGGCCTCGAGCTGCTGTTCGTGGTTGATCACGCCAAGCTGTTCCTTGATGTGCGCGTGCCCCGCGTCGTGCCAGTAGCCGGCGACGCCGGGGATCGACATCGACTTGAGATACTCCGGGAAATCGGCATCAAGCGGCAGCTCTTCGAACTTCTCGCGGTTCTCGACCCCGAGCTTCACGCCGCGCTCGGAAGCTTGGGCGAGTATCGACTCAATTCCGGCCTTCGTGCGCGTCCAGTATACGGGCATCCGCTTGCGCATGCGCGCAAGGGCCGCGTCGACCACCGCTTTGTAGGAATCGTCGCCGGCGTCTTCGGTGCCGGGCTGCTTCGGAGGCTTGGCACGGAGTTTCTTGCCCGGGCTGAACCAGAGGAACTCAACACACCCAAGATGCAGCACCACCACTCTCGCGCCGACCTGCGCCGCGAAGTCGATCGTGCGCTTCGTGTGCCGGAGCCATTGGTCGGCTTCGCGCGTGTCGCCGGAGGACGGCATGAAGAGGTTCGGCGCAGCGGTCGTGATGCCGGTCGGAAGGGGGCAGAAATTGTGAACCGACGAGATCTGCGCGATACCATCCTGGACCGCCTTCAGTATCCCGGGAACCAGCGAAATCCGGATGCCGTGACTCAGTTCGACGTGGCTGAAACCCAACGCCACCATCTCCTGGATCATCGCAAACCCGTCCGTGTGTCGGTGCGAGAGCCAGCAACTGGAGAGGGAGAGAGTCGGCTTCAATTCGCGGGTCTGGTTGCCCGACACTTTCTCGCCGGGGCACGCTCGGCGCAAGCCTGCCGCCGGGCAAAAAAAAGCGCCGGTCGTGGGACCGGCGCCGGGACAGGTCAATCGACCAACGGGTTACTGTGCGTAACGCGCGCGGAGCATCGCAGTGAAGGCGGCTACCTTCTCCTTGCGGCGGCGCTTGTCGCACGGCTTCTCATAGTAGCGCTTGGCGCGGGCATCCTTGATGATGTTCTCGCGCTCGAGCTTCTTCTTGAGACGGCGAATGGCGCGGTCAACGGGCTCGTTCTTGCGGATCTTGATCTCGATAGACATGAATTGGTTCTGACCTCGTTTCTAGGGAAACGCTGAGGAAGCCAGCCCCCGCACCGCCCGTCAACCGGTTTTTTGGCGGCGTTTCGGACCCGTTTTGGGCATCCGTGCGACCCCGGCCTTCACCAACTTGCGCACCAGCG
>DATKCJ010000467.1:0-6403 GCA_035513275.1 Opitutaceae bacterium | reverse complement strand
CTCACCGTGTTCCTCGCGTTTCATCGCGGAATCGTCCTCGAAACTTTCGACCCTGTATTTCACCGCGCGACAGGCGGCCGCGGTGGACTCGTTCATCTTGGCATTCTCGCGCTCACTGTCGTCAACCTCGTGGCAGCGTTGCAATCGATGGGGATCGTCCTCGCGCTCGGGTTGTTCCTGCTCCCGGCGGTGACGGCCTATCTTTGGTGCGACCGGTTGCGCAGCATGTTCGTGTGCGCGGCTGCGGTCGCGGTGGCCGGGTCGGTCGCGGGAATCCTCGTGAGCTACCACGTGGGCTGGCCGAGCGGTTCTGCGATCGTGATTTGCCTCGGCGCCGGGTTCATCGTGTCTGCGGTGGCGAGCCCGCGCTACGGTGCGCTCTCGAAAATACTGCGCCAGATGCGCGAGGCGCGCGCAGTCGTCCACTCGAGGGAGTGAGAGAACGACTCGTTCAGCCGCTTGCCCCGTCGATCCCTTACTCCCTTACTCCCTTCCTGATGAATTCCCGCGAACGTTTCCTTGCCGCTTGTGCCTGCAAGCCGCTCGACCGCCCGCCGATCTGGGTGATGCGGCAGGCCGGACGCTACCTGCCCGAGTATCGCGCGATGAAAGAGCGGCACTCGTTCCTGGAGATGGTGCGCACACCGGAGCTCGCGCTTGAGGTGACGATGCAGCCGCTGCGGCGCTTCCCGCTCGACGCGGCAATCCTGTTCTCCGACATCCTCGTGATCCCCGAGGCGATGGGGCAGCCCTACCGCTTCAAGGACGAGGGCGGTATCGCGATGGAGTTCCGCATCGACGGCGCGGCGGACATCGCGCGCCTTTCGAGCACGGGTGCCGGCGAGCGACTCCAATACATCTCCGACGCTCTACACCTCATCAAGGCTGAGCTTGCCGGTTCGCGCGCGCTTCTGGGCTTCGCCGGCGCGCCATGGACGCTCGCTTCCTACATGGTGGAGGGCGGTGGATCGGAGACATTCGCGCGCGTGAAGGAGTTGTTCTATTCCAACCGGGCTCTGTTCGACGACTTGATGACGAAGGTGACGGATGCGGTGATCGAGTCGCTTCGCCTGCAGATCGCCGCTGGCGCGGATGCGGTCCAGCTCTTTGATTCGTGGGGCTCCGCGCTGCCCGCGTGCGACTACGAGGCAGGATCGCTCGTCTGGATCCGGCGGATTGTCGCGGCTCTGCCTGCTGGCACGCCCGTGATCCTGTTCGCGAAGGGCGTCGGCGGAAACTTGCCCGCGCTCGCGTCGTCGGGTGCGAGCGTGCTCGGCTTCGACTGGACTGTGGACTTGCCGACCGTGCGAAGCGCGTTGCCGACGAGTATTGCGGTTCAGGGCAACCTCGATCCGGTCGTCATGAATCTCGCCCCCGATGTCGCGGCCGCGGCCGCGCGACGCTTGCTTGAGGCGATGCACGGTCTCAACGGCCACATCTTCAATCTCGGCCACGGCATCCTTCCGCAGGCCCGGCCGGAGAGCATGGCAGCGGTCTGCGACTCGGTTGTGAGCTGGCCGGCGGGTTGAATTGAGGGGTAAATGCCGGGTTTTCGGCAAGGCGTTGGCCGTTGGGGGCTTAGGACGACCTGCAGGCCTTGACAGGTCCCGGTAAGCGCCTACGGTTTGCGACCCTTCGCAGATGCCCACGGAACTCAAAGATACGCTCAATCTCCCCCAGACGGATTTTCCGATGCGGGCGAACCTCGTCTCTCGCGAGCCGACGCGTGTGGAGCACTGGACGAAAGGGCGACTCTACCATCGCATTCAGAAGCGCAACGCGGGTGGTCCGGCCTTCGTGCTGCACGACGGACCGCCGTTCACGAACAACGATGTTCACATCGGCACCGCCCTGAACAAGGCGCTGAAGGACATCACGCTGCGCCATCGCTCGATGAAGGGATTCCGCACGCCCTACGTGCCGGGCTGGGATTGCCACGGACTGCCGATCGAGCAGCGCGTCGTCCGCGAGATCCAGGAGAAAAAGGAAACTGTCTCCACCGCCGAACTCCGCGCGCGCTGCGATGCCTTTTCGGAACTGTGGATCGAAAAGCAAACCGCACAGTTCAAGCGACTCGGTGTCGTCGGCGACTGGGAAAATCCCTACCGCACGAAGGCGCCCGCGTTTGAGGCGGATATCCTGCGGACGTTTGCGGCGTTCATCGACTCGGGCCTCGTTTACCGCAGCAAGAAACCCGTTTACTGGTCGATCCCGTTCGAGACCGCACTCGCTGAGGCGGAGATCGAATACAAGGAGCACACCTCGATCGCGATCTGGGTGAAGTTCAAGGCGGTCGGCGCCAAAGTCGCCGCCCTCGGACTTCCGGCTGAGAATCTCTCGGTTGTCATTTGGACGACGACCCCATGGACGATCCCCGCCAACCTCGCGATCGCCGTGCACCCGCAGCTCGACTACGTGTGTGTAGAATCCGCTGGCTCTCACTACATCGTCGCTGCCGCGCTCCTTGAGCAGTTCGCGAAGGATTGCGGACTTGAGTCGCACACGATCGTGAAGACAGTGCGCGGATCGGATCTCGAGGGACTCGAGACCCGTCACCCATTCATCGACCGCGCCTCGCCCGTCGTGCTCGCAGACTACGTCACCACCGAGTCCGGCACGGGCTGCGTGCACACAGCCCCGGGACACGGCCTCGACGACTACAACACCGGCCTGAAATACGGACTCGAGATCTACTGCCCTGTCGGTGACGACGGAAAGTATCTCGACGACGGCCGGATTCCCGCGGAGCTCGTCGGACTCAGCACGCTCGAGACCGTCGAGGCGCTCGCGAAGAAGCAGACGTCCACCGCCAACGTTGGCGTGCTCAAGCTCCTCGCCGCAAACGGTGCACTTCTCGCGAAGAAGAAATACGAGCATAGCTACCCGCACTGCTGGCGCTCGAAGACACCGATCGTCTTTCGCGCAGTCGACCAGTGGTTCGTCTCGCTCGACAAGGACGGCCTGCGCCAGCGCGCGCTCGAGGCAGTCGGCAAAGTGAAATGGGTGCCGGCCTGGGGCGAAAACCGTATGCGCGGTGGGCTCGAAGTCCGGCCCGACTGGTGCATCAGCCGCCAGCGCGCGTGGGGCGTGCCGATTCCGGCGTTCTTCGACTCCACCCGAAAAGCCTACATCGACGGCGGCGTTGCGCGCGCGGTGGCAGATCGCGTCGAAAAGCTCGGCTCCAATTGCTGGTTCGAATCCACGGCCGCGCAACTGCTTGAAGGAATCGCGCTGCCGCAAGGCTGGCCCGCCGCCACCGAACTCACGCCCGGCGCTGACACGCTCGATGTGTGGATCGACTCCGGCTCCTCGCACGCCGCAGTGCTCTCGCGCGGCATGGGCGGCAGCGAATGGCCCGCGGATCTTTACCTCGAGGGCAGCGATCAGCACCGAGGATGGTTCCAGTCCTCCCTCTGGACTTCGATGATCGCGAAAGGTGCCGCACCCTATCGCCAGGTGCTCACGCACGGCTTCATCGTCGATCAGGATCGCAACAAGATTTCGAAGAGCTCCGCCTACGAGAAGCCGCAGACGCTCGACGCCTACGTCGCGCGCCACGGTGCCGACGTCATCAGGCTCTGGATCTCCTCGCAGGATTTCCGCGACGACTTTCCCGTGTCCGAGGAGATCTTCGGCCATGTCGGCGAGACCTACCGGCTGCTGCGAAACACGCTTCGTTTTCAGATCTCGAACCTGTTCGACTTCGACGCCGCGCGCGACGCGGTGCCGTTTGCGGAGATGAATCCGGTCGATCGTTGGGCGCTCAACCGCACAGCCACGCTCATCGCGCAATGCGATGCGGCCTACGAGGCGTTCGAGTTTCACAGGGTCTACCAGCTCTGCAACCAGTTCTGTTCGGTCACCCTGTCCTCGACATACCACGACGTCCTGAAGGACCGGCTTTACACTTTCGCCCGGAGGAGCCGCGCTCGCCGTTCGGCGCAAACCGCGCTGCACCACATCTTCTCGGCGCTCTCGCGAGTGCTGGCGCCAATACTTGTGTTCACCGCCGATGAGGCGTGGAGCTTCGGAACGGGTGGCACCGAGTTTGTCGACGATCCTGTGCACCTGCAGAGCTGGCCGGAGATTCCGGCGGAGTGGCTCGAGCCGGGCAACGCTGCCGCCGTCGATGCAGTCGTCGCGCTGCGGGCGCCGGTCAACGAGCGCCTCGAGGCGCTGCGCAAGAACGGCTCCATCGGCAAGGGGCTCGACGCCGCGGTGGCATTCACGGGGGACGCAGACGGCCCGGAGATGCGCGCACTCGCCGCGCTCGCGGATTCGCTCGCGGAGATGTTCATCGTATCGCAGGCGACGGTCACGCCGGCAGCCGGTGCACCATTCGTCATCGATGCGAAGATTTGCGAGACCATCGGACTTGTGCGCTGTCCACGCTGCTGGCGCTGGGTCGAAAAACTCTATTCAACAGAAACCGGCGAGACGTGCCCGCGATGCGTCGAAGCCCTGCAATTGGCAAACAACTAAGAGCTCAGTCATGGCAAAGTCCAAGAAACCAAAGTCTGCCCCAAAGAAGGCTGCACCGAAACACGCCGCCAAGCCGGCCCGAGTCGCCCCGCATGCGAAAGCGAAGCCCGCCGAAAAGGCGCGTCCCGCCGCAAAGGTGAAGCTCGCCGAAAAGCCGAAGGCTGCTGAAAAGGCAAAGCCCGCCGTAAAGGTGCCGGTCACAAGGATCGCAAAACCTGCTCCCGTGGTCGCCGCGAAGGCGGGAAAAGCGGCAAAAGTTCGCGGGCTGGTCCGCCCGAAGCTGCGTCCCGAGGCCTTCAGCCTCGACGAGGTCCTCGAGATCGCGAAGGCAAACACCTCGCGGAAGCAGGAACAGTCTATTTCGCCTGAAGTGCAGGCTGCGAAGGCCAAGGAGGCCGCCTTGGAGGCGCGTTTTAAGAAGGCCGCGACGCCGCACCACGTGAAGCCCGCGAGTCTCGCCGACATCCTCGGCTACAATCCTGCGAAGCAGAGCAGTTCCGACGCGGACGACATCTCGAAGATCGAGCACCGTTTCCAGAAATTCTACAAACTGCTCATCCAGCTCCGCGATCATGTGCAGGCGGGCCTTAGCGAGCACGCGGAAGACACGCTCAAGCGCTCTTCGAAGGACGACGCCGGTGATCTCTCGGGCTATGGCCAGCACATGGCCGACGCGGGCACCGACACGTTTGACCGCGACTTCGCGCTCAGCCTCGTTTCCAGCGAGCAGGAGGCGTTGAGCGAGATCGAGGCCGCGCTTCAGCGCATCAACACCGGCACCTACGGAGTCTGCGAACTCACGGGCAAGCCGATCAGCCGCGAGCGCCTGCTCGCCGTGCCGTTCGCGCGCTTCTCGGTCGAGAGCCAGGCGGAAGTCGAGCGCCTCAAGCGCCGAAACCAGCAGCGCGGCGGAATCTTCGGCGAGATGGGCGAGGAGTCGAAAGTCTCCGGCGACGACGGCGAAGACTGAACCACTTGCGCCAGACCTCCCTACTCTCCCGCATCGCACGCTACAAGTGGCTCTTCGCCCTCGGGACGCTCGTGTTCCTTGCCGACCAGGCGACGAAGTCGTGGGTGTTTGCGGAGATTCCGTTCAACACCTTTGGTCCGCCCGGGCACATCGAGATTATTCCGGGCTTCTTCAACCTCGTCCATGTCGGCAACACGGGCGCGGCGTGGAGCATGTTTGCGGGGAGCAGCATGATTCTCGCCCTGCTCGCGGGCGCCACGCTCGTCGCGATCTTCGTCTTCCGGCGCCACCTCGTGCTCTCACAGCCCGCTGTGCAAACGTGTTTCGGACTCCTCTGCGGTGGCATCCTCGGCAATCTCGTCGATCGACTGATCCACGGGCACGTCATCGACTTTCTCGACTTCCGTTTCGGCAGCTACATCTACCCGACGTTCAACATCGCCGACTCAGGCATCGTCGTCGGAGTGATTCTCTACCTCATCGTCAGCTTCAAGACACCCGCCGAGAACTGAGCGCCGCAAGTCCAAGCCCTGGTTTGTAATGCTGCCAATTGCAGACCCGCCTCCGGCGGCAGCGCAACATCCTGCATCAGGGCGCGGTCCTTCAGCCCCTGCTCCGAAGCCACTCGGCGCGGTCACTCCGAGGCAGAACCCCTCCCGGCGGAGTTCTCCCACCCAGTGCAAATGTCACCTAATAGGTGACATTCCTCCGAGAGCGCAGAGCGCAAATCTCAAACCGAATGTCACCTATTAGGTGACATGTGTTCCGGCGCGGCCGCGAAGGATACTTGGGATCCGGCACGTCGCTGGGCTGAGACGAAGCGGAGAAACTGCGCTACTCGACGTTGGCGATCTGTTCGCGGATTCGTTCGGCCTCGTTCTTGCCCTCGATGACGAGCCGTGAGATCGCGATGTCGTTTGATTTGCTGCCGATCGTGTTCAACTCCCGGCC
>DATKCJ010000466.1:0-9132 GCA_035513275.1 Opitutaceae bacterium | reverse complement strand
GACGGAGGCATCAGTGCGGTCATCTGAACTCATGGCTCATCGCGAAAAACTCGTCCTCCTGCCGCCCAACAGGGTCTGGCGCACCTATCCTGGCGGCGCCACGCTCGACCGGCACTCCGGCTCGGCCGCGCCGAAGGACTCTCACCTTGCCGAGGATTGGATTGGCTCGGTCACGCGCTCGCGAATCCCCGGGCGCGAGGAACTCTACGAGGGTGTTTCCCAAGTGATCGTCGGCGGCGAGTCGCACGACTTCCGCAAGCTCATCGACTCGGACGCCGCATATTTCCTCGGCGAAGCGCACGTCGCGCGCCACGGCGCGGAGCCGATGTTGCTCGTCAAGTTTCTCGACTCCGCGATCCGCCTTCACTTCCAGTGCCACCCTTCGCGCGAGTTCGCGCAGAAGTATCTGAATTCGCCCAGCGGCAAGACCGAGGCCTACCACATCCTCGGCGTGCGCGACGGTGTGACCGAGCCGTATTTCTACATGGGCTTCCAGAATCCGCCTGCGCCGCCGGAGCTCCGTGGATGGATCGAGACGCAGGACACAGCCGCGATGGAGCAATGCTTTGAGAAGATCCCGGTCTCGATTGGCGATACGTTCCTGATTCCGGGCGGATTTCCGCACGCGCTCGGCGAAGGCGTGTTCATGATCGAGATCCAGGAGCCGACCGATTTTGCCGTGCGCTACGAGTTCGAACGCGGCGGCTACGTGCTGCCCGAGGCGGCGCGCTTCATGGGCCGCGGACTGGATTTCGGACTCTCGCTGATCAACTTCGACCGCATCCCTCGCGAAACCATCGAGCGCGACTATCGCTGCCGCCCTCGCTTGCTTCGCGATCTCGGTACAGGCTCGTTGCAGAACGAACTCATCGGCGCTGCACAGACGCAATGCTTCCGCGTGCTGAAGACCCTGCTGGCCGGGCCGGCGACCAAGAGCGAAGCGAGTTTTCACATCGGCATCGTCACCGCCGGCGCATGCACCGTTTCAGTCGGCGGCGAGACGCACCAACTCCGGCGCTACGACAAGTTCTTCTGCCCCGCGGGTCTGGCGCTCAACTACGCGCCCTCGCCTGCCTGCGAGATCCTCGAGTGCCTTCCTCCCGTCTGAAACACAATGCGAGCCGCCTCATCAACTTCCCCGCGCCGCGCGCCAGTCACTTCCGCCATGCCTCCAATTGAATCCATCCTTGCCGCCGTCACCGCCGAGGAACTTCGCGACTTCCTGCCCGAGCCTTTGCTCGGAAACGTGCAATCACTCACCTCCGATTTCGCGCACTTCGACACTGACAATCGGACCGCAGCGGATTTCGCAGCCGCACTCGCGACCGCGAATCCCGAAATCCTCATCGCATGCTGGAAGACTCCACGTCTGCCCGACGCGCTTCCACCGCGACTCCGCTACGTGTGCTATCTTTGCGGTTCCATCCGCCGGATCGTGAGCCGCGAGCAGATCGAGCGCGGTTTGATCGTCACCAACTGGGGCGGCTCGATCAGCCGCATCGTCGCGGAGTGGGCGCTGTTTCACATTCTTTCGTGCCTGCGGCGCGCGACGCACTGGACGCTCGCCATGCATTACGAGGGCGCATGGAAAAGCAGCGGCACCGAGACCGCATCGCTGTTCGGCCGGCGCATCGGATTGCACGGCTTCGGGCAGATCGCTCGTGAGCTGGTGCAGTTGCTCCGGCCGTTTGGCGTCACGATCTCCAGCTTCGCTCCCGACGTGATTCCCGAGGTCGAGGCAGCGCACGACATCACGCGCGCGCCATCGCTGGAATCGCTCTTCGCCGACAACGACATCATCGTCGAACTCGCACCGCTCAACCCGGAGACCGTCGGAATCGTGCGGGAGAAACACCTTCGCCTGATCCGCCCCGGGGGCGTGTTCGTAAACGTCGGCCGCGGCGCCGTCGTCGACGAGGCCGCACTGCTTCGCGTCGCCAGCGAGGGAAAGATCATGGTCGGCCTCGACGTCTACACAGTTGAGCCTCTCCCGGTTGATTCGCCGCTCCGCGGCATGCGCAATGTCTCGCTTACGCCGCACATCGCCGGGCCGACCACCGATCGCCGCCGCGATGCAGGCGCGTTCGCCGTCGAGAACATTGGCGCCTATGCCACCCGGCAGCCGATGCGCGCTGTGGTGACGCCAAAAGTATACGACACAAGCACCTAGAGATTTTCGATTCTGGATTTTTGGATTTTCGATTCCAGGAGGCTCGAACGGATTCTCTGGAAATCGAAAATCCCCAATCGAAAATCGAAAATTCCAAATGTCCCTGCCCTCTCCCTACCTCCACTGGCGTGACGCCGCACGGCGTTTGCTCGAGCCGCTCGCCGCGCTTATGCTGTCGGGCCGGGCTGCACTGCCGATAGCAGGCAACCCGAGCGACCACGACGCACAGGCAGACCGGCTCGAGAGTTTCGCACGGCCGCTCACACTCGCGGCGTTCTGGCTGCAGTCTGTGCCGGATCCTGCCGACGCCGGTTTTCGCATGCGCATCGCCGGCTGGTTTCGCGAGGCGCTCGTGCTCGGCACCGATCCGGAGTCGCCCGAATACTGGGGGCCGGACGCGAACTATCATCAGCACCACGTCGAGATGGGCTTGATCGCAATCGCGCTTCAGATTGCCGCGCGCGATTTCTGGGATCCGCTCACGGAAGTCGATCGCGCGCAAGTCGCCCGCTGGTTCGCCACGTGTCGCGGCAGCGGGATCGTCAACAACAACCACCTGTTCATGTCCGTGCACATTCTCGAGTTTCTCGGGAAGCAGGGATTTGCGCACCGCACGGATCGCGCCGTCATCACCGCGCACCTCGACCAGCTCGAGACGATGCACCGCGGCGGCGGCTGGTTTGAGGACGGCATCAACCAAGCCTACGATCACTACAACGCCTACGCGTTTCATTTCTACGGCCTCATGTGGGCGCACCTTCACGGCGCGACGGACGCAGGACGCGCGGCGCGCTGGCGCGAATGGGCGCGGCTCTTCGTCGACGACTACCAGCACTTCTTCGCCGCGAGCGGCGAGCATCCCGCGTTCGGCCGCTCGATTACCTACCGGTTCAACTGCCTCAACGTCTTCGGCCTCGCACTGGTCGAGGATTGCACGGACATCGCACCCGGCGTGCTTCGCCGGCTCTGCACGCGCAATCTCGACTTCTTCCTCTCGCGCCCGATCTACCAACAGCAGGGCTGCCTCGCCCCGGGATTCACGGATCGCTTCGAGCGGATCGTCGAAGGCTATTCGTGCGCCGCGTCGCCGTATTGGGCTGCGAAGGGTTTCACGCCACTGCTGCTGCCGCCCGACCACGCTTTCTGGAATGAGCCAGAGCAACCGCTTCCCGCCGAGCGCGGATTCGTGCGGGTGATGAAGGCGCCGGGACTCGTCACGCGCAGCGTGCCCGGAGGCGAGATCGAGATCCTCAACGCCGGCTCGATGGTCGGCAACACGCAGCTCCGCTACGGCGCGTGGAAGTGGAGCAAGCTCAGCTACCGCACCGGCGTTCACTTTACTTTCGCGTTTCCGGAGATTTCCAACGTGTCCTTCGACAGCGCGCTCACGCAGCGACTCGACGATGGTCGAATCTTCGGCCGGCACTCCACCGTCGCCGTCGAACTCGCGGAAGACCATCTCGGCTATACCTACAACCTCGGCGCCAAGACCGGCCAGATGAACACCGGCGTGGAGACGTTCGTCTTCTGGCGCGCCGGTTGGCTGCTCCATGTGCATCACATCGAAGCGCGCCAACCGGTCGTGTTGCGCCTCGGCGGCTTCGCGCTGCCGCTGAGCTCCTCCGAGGTAGGGGCCGTTGTCCTCAACGACCCTTCAGCCTCGCCGTCGGAACCAGGGCGGTCCGGGACAACCGCCCCTACCCTTGCGGCTTTCGCCGATTCACGCGGCACCGCCCTCCAACTTTTGCACGGCACCGCGACTCCCGCGTGGGACAATCGACTCGACGAGAGCACCGAGCGCCGGCATGTCGCGGCACCGTATCACGTGACGCCGCTGTTCGAGACTGCACGCCACTCGGGCCGCAACACGCTCGTGGCGCTCTCTTGGGCAGGCCGCAATCGGGCTGAATCCGCGCCATGGCGCGTGGTCTCCGGCGGGGCCGGCGACTGGCATCTCAATCATCCGACTCTCGGCGAGTGGCGCATCACTCACTGGTCGCTGCCTGCGCTCGCATGATCATGCGCTCAAATCGCTTCCATTCAATTTTATGGGCCCTATACGCCCTATGGGCCCTATGGGGCCTATCTCTAGAATCGTCCGCAACGATCCCGGCAACCGCTCCAAGAACCGGTATCCTCTCCGGTCGCCACGATGCCTTCCGCGAATACTGCGCCACCGGTGAAGGAGCGCACGCCTTCGCGAAAATTCGCACTGATCTCGACCGCGATTATCTCGAGATGCCGTTTCCCGACGAGCCCCTCACTTACGGCGATCCCACTCCGTCGAAACGCACTTCCGACATGGCCGACAAGTGGCGCGCGGTGCAGGATGTCTGCGGTCGCGTATCTGGTGTCGCCGAAGCGGCGACACTTTGCTGGCTCGTGACAGGCGAGGAGAAATACCTGGCGAAGGCGAAGGAGTTTCTGCTCGGCGCCGCACGCTGGCACTTTTCGCCGGATTGGAAATCAGGCGCGGTGGTCGGCGCGACGGACATCCTTTACAACGACGAGGGCCACTTCCGTCTCTGGCGCAAACTGCCGCTCGTCTACGATCAGATTCGCGACCAGCTCTCGCCCGCGGAGCGCGAAACAGTGCTCGCGCATTTCCGCACGCGAGGAACACGCTCCGCCGAGTGGATCGCGCGCGAAGGCGACATCGCAAGCGTGCGGCGCAACTCACCCGAGGGAAATTTCTCCTCGCATCCGGTTCGCTTCATGCCGATGACCGGGATCGCGGCCCTCGCGCTCTGGGACGATCTGCCCGAGGCGCGCGATTGGTGGACCTTCGCCTACACGTTCTACCGCGATCAGTTCAGCCCGTGGGGCGGCGACGACGGCGGCTGGGCCGAGGGTCCGGCGTATTGGCGCGGCACGTATGAACACGCAGCGTTTCAGGATGCGCTTCTCGCGCTCGGCGATCCGCTCGCTTACGCGTCGCCCTTCTGGAAAAACTCACCGCTCTTCGCGGTCTACAACGTCCAACCCTACCGGCACACGACCTTCGGCGACGTCTCGAACGCCGGCCACTTCAACCTCGAGCCGGGAATCGCGGACTACATGGAGCACATCGCCCGCGTGCAGGGAGATGGAGTCTATCGCTCCTACGCGTCGCTGTGCACCGACACCCGACCGCGCGCGCTCGACAAGGGTCTGGGCAGACTCGATCGCAACTACCCGACCGCCGCCGAGATTCTTCTGCGCAACTTCATCGCATCCGACAGACCGCTTCCGGAGGCGCGAGCGTTGAGCGAGATGCCGCCGCATCGTCATTTCGTCGACATCGGCTGGGTGTCGATGCACAGCGCGCTCGGTTCGCCCGGCGACGACATTCATCTCACCTTCAAGTCGTCGTCCTACGGATCGTTCAGCCACAGCCACGCAGACCAAAATGCATTCATCGTGAACGCATATGGCGAGAGCCTCGCGATCAACTCGGCCTACCGTGAATACCACAACTCGCCGCACCATGATCAGTGGACACGCCAGACGGTCTCCAAGAACGCGCTGCTGATCGACGGCGTCGGCCAGAAGCCGAAGAGCAAGGAGTCTCGCGGTCGCATCACGCGATTCGAAACCGGCGCACGACATGTATGGACGACGGGCGACGCCACCGAGGCCTACGCCCTCGCGCAGCCGGACACGCGGCGAGTCCAGCGCGTGACTCGCGACATCGTTTTTGTCGATCAACGCTACTTCGTCGTGCGCGATCGCGTCGAGCTCGCGACGGCCGGAAACTTGTCGTGGCTGCTTCACGCGCCGAAAAGGATCGAGTGGGACGCGGTGAACTCCACCGCGTTCATTCCCGGGAGCAAAGCGTCTCTCACCGTCGCACTGGTCTTGCCGCAAGCTCCGTGGTCGGGCGCGGTCACTACGGAGTTTCCTGTGCCCGTCGATCCCAAGTATGTCTCGGGCGCGATCGGCGCAGAATATGTCACCGGAAAATGGCACGACCAGGCGCACCTCACTGTGACAAGCACGCAAGCGCAGGACTCTTTCACGGTGTGGGCAGTGCTCTGGCCCGAGCGCACTGCCGACGGTCCGGCCGCAGCGCAAGTGGATCTGAACGCGGACACGCTCGTCATCCGCCGGCCCGACGGCGCTGTTGATCGCGTGACGCTGACCGATAACTACCTCGAACTGAACTGATCCAAAGAAGCCGGTTCGACGTGCGTCGCGTTGCCCTCAGCTCGCCCAATTGCGCACGAGCGCTTAGGCGTCTTGGGGACAAGCCGCCCCACCTCAAGCCGGACCGCCGAGGTGGGTCGCGTTGTCCCCAACGCGACCGAGCCGCGCGATATCACCACCAGCCTGCGCTCGTCGCGGCGTCGAGCGCCTCGCCGAGCGGCGGCAAATAGGGGTGCCACATTCGCTCCCACTCCAGACTCAGTGGTCCCGCAAACTCGCTGCGCAGCGACGCGAGTAGTCCAATCGCCGGAAACTCTCCGCTGCCCGGCAACACGTAGGTGTAGGGATGGCGCGCGCTGGGTTCGCTCACGCTGTCCTTAATGTGGATGTGCACGACATGCGCACGGATTGCGCGCCATGTTTCCACCGGATCCTCTCCGCCGCGCTTCCACGTGTGATGACTGTCCCAGAGGATCAAGGCGCCGGGCGCCGCGCGCACCAAGGCCAGGATCGGTGCCGCCGTGAAAAGGCTGTCGTGAGTTTCGACCATCAACTCGCTCCGCCATCCGCGCGCTCGACGAAGTTCCTGCCACCAACGGACTCGCGCAGCCATCTGCGCGATTTCCTCCGCGCCGCCGTTCGAGCCACCGTCGAACACACGCAGATTCGTCCCGCCAATCGCCTCAGTCCATGGGAGGAAGCCATCCACCGTCTTCTGCCACTCTTCATCTGTCGAGCCCACCAACTTGAGTGAAGTATCGAACGCCACGATCTTCACTGACCCGGCGCTCATTCGCGTCGCGAGCGCGTCCGGTGAACCGCAACTGGCAAACAAGTGTGCCGGCAGATCGATCGTGCCGCCGAGCGCGCGCAACTCGACGCCGGCGAAGCTGTGGTGCCTCGCCAGTTGCAGCACCTCGTCGAGCCCCAACTCTGCGCAACCGAGCGTGGAGAAGCAGCGCTTCATTCGAGCAGTGTCGCACCAACGTGCGCGCTTGCGAGCTTCGGCGAGTGTCCAGCGGCTTTCCGTTTCGCAATCATCGACCAATCGCCGTTTGCATTGAGGCCCTTTTGCAGGGGCGCGGCTTGACGGCGCCCGCGCGGGAAGCCGCGCACAAGGCGCGCCCCTACCGTCTCAATGCCGCCATTGACTGGTATTGCCCATTGAGCCTGCGGAGCCCGCGCAAAGCGGGCTACGTCGAGAAGACTGAACGCGACCCGTCAGAACTTGGTTGAGATGCTGAGGATCACCCGGCCCGGTGTGCCGCGAGATTGGTTCGCATTGAAGTATTCCTCGTCCGCGATGTTCTTCCACGCGAGTGCGCCGGACCAGTCGGCACCGCCCATCTTCCAATCACGACCGATCGTTACATCGAAGATTGTGCTGGATTCAAGGAAGAGCGTGGGGTTGGCGGTGCGCTGGGCCTTGTCGCCGGTGTGAACGAATCCCGCGCCGACCCACCAGCCCTTCAGGCCGTCACCCGCAAAGCTGTAACGCGTCCAGAGTGTCGCCAGCGTTTCCGCGGAGCCCTCGGGCACGGCGTTCAGGATGAGATCCTTGGCCTCGTTGTAGGCGGCGACATAGGCGGCCTGCACCGCCGGATCGGCCGAGTAGGTTGCGATTGTCGGGAATGTGCCCTTGACGGTCTTGATGTCCATCAGGCTGAGCGTCGCATAAACCTGCCAGTTGTTCGTGGGCGACCAGGTGAGTTCGAACTCGACGCCCTCGCTCTGATCGACAGTGCCCTGGCGTGTGATCGTGGGGAATGTGCCGTCGGGCGCGGTCTCGCGGAAGCGCAGCACGCGGTTCTCGCGCTCGAGATGGAAAAGCGAGATTGTAGACGAGACGCGGCCGTCGAGAAAGTCGGTCTTGATACCAACCTCATAGCCGCTGCCCGTCGTGGGCTCGGCGGGCTCGGAGACTGTCACGCGGTTGTTCGGTCCGGAGGGGAGCGACGGATTGTAGTTCGGGTTGAACGACGTGAGGCTGCGGTCCTCGATGAAGAACGATTCCGAGTAGCTGGCGAAGAGCAGCAGGTCGTCGCGCACCTTGAAGCCCGCGCCGAACTGGGGCGTCGTCTTCTTGGCCTCGAACTTGCTGCCGACTACGGCCGCGCCCGGAGGAGTCGTCGTCGTCGGTAGAAGATTGGTGTTGGTCGTCCAAGTCTCGTTGTAGCGCGCGCCACCGATGAGGATGAGGCGATCGTCGAGGAAGCTCGCGTTGATGAGTCCGTAGTAAGCGCTCTCCTCGCCCTCGGCATCGTTGAACGAGTTGATGCCGGGGATCGTGTTCACGTCGTAGTCATCCGTGTTCACCCAAGTGGCGGGATTGTTGTATTGCCACGGCTGGAAATGCTGGTTCGGCGCGGTGGATGAATTCGGGAGACTGGCCGGCGGCGCGGAATTGCTCTCGCGACGAAAACTCCCGCTGCCGATCTTGCTCAGGTAGGCGCCGAAGAGCGGCTTCAACGTGACCGACCCGAGATCGATCCGACCGGCGAGCTCGGCCTGGTAGGAATACGAATCGCCCATGGACTCCTCGAGACGCTTGCGGCGTGTAAGGTTCGCGGTCGCTGTCTTTGTCGGATCAGCCAGGACTGCGGCCGGATTCGCGCGAAGTTCGTCGCGGTAGGTGAAGCGGCTGTTGCCAGACGTGGCGATGTAGGCGGCGGCCGGCGTGACGGTGAACTCAGCCAGTCCGGTGAGCTTGTTGCTGATCTTGAAATCGTTCCACCCGAAATTTGCGCGGGCGCGCCAGTTCTTGCCCAACTGCACGTTGAGCTCGGCGTTGATCGAGTCGAAATCCGAGTTCCGATAGTCGTTCAGGCCGACATAAT
>DATKCJ010000465.1:0-21649 GCA_035513275.1 Opitutaceae bacterium | reverse complement strand
TCTACACCGATGTCTGGGTGAGCATGGGCAAGGAGATCGAGGAGTCGGAGCGCGTCGCGCGGATGCGGCCCTACTCGGTGACAGCGCTGCTCCTCAGCGCGGCGAAGCCCGACGCGTTGTTCATGCACTGCCTGCCTGCCTACGCCGGCAAGGAAGTCACGCAGGAGGTGCTCGACTCGCCGCGCTCCGTTATTTTCGACCAGGCTGAGAACCGGCTGCACGCTCAGAAAGCAATCGTCGCCGAACTCGCCAAACTTTCGAACGCAAAGGAATCACCATGAAAATCGTGCTGGCATACTCCGGGGGACTGGACACCTCGGTCATCGTCAAGTGGCTCAAGGAGACCTATGACGCCGAGATCGTCACGTTCGCGGCGGACATCGGTCAGGAGGAGGAGCTGAAGGGTCTCGCGCAGAAGGCCGGCAGCACCGGCGCATCGAAGCACTACACGCTCGATCTCGTCGAGGAGTTCGCGAGCGACTTCATCTACCCGATGATCCGCGCCAACGCGATTTACGAGGGCCAATATTACCTCGGCACGTCGATCGCGCGCCCTCTCATCGCAAAGGCGCAGGTGGAGATCGCGCGCAAGGAGAAGGCCGACACCGTCTCGCATGGCGCCACAGGCAAGGGCAACGACCAGTGCCGCTTCGAGCTCACTTACATGGCGCTGGCGCCCGACCTGAACATCATCGCCCCGTGGAAGCTCGACGGATTTCGCGAGTCGTTCCCCGGCCGCAAGGAGATGATCGCCTACTGCAAGAAGCATGCGATCCCGGTCGAGGCTTCGCTGAAGAAGCCATACTCGATGGACCGCAACCTCCTGCACATTTCCTACGAGGCGGGCATTCTTGAGGATCCGTGGTTCGATCCGACGACGCGCGCGAACAAGAAGATGTTCAAGCTCTCCGTGTCGCCGGAGGACGCGCCCGATCGCGCGGAATACGTCGAACTCGATTTCGAGAAGGGCAACTGCGTCGCGGTAAACGGCAAACGCCTCACACCCGGCGGCGTGCTCAAGGCGCTCAACAAGCTCGGCGGCAAACACGGCATCGGCCGCGTCGATCTCGTCGAGAATCGCTTCGTTGGCATGAAGTCGCGCGGCGTCTACGAGACGCCCGGCGGCACGATCCTGATGCACGCGCACCGGCAGGTGGAATCACTCACGATGGACCGCGAGGTGATGCATCTGCGCGACTCCCTCATTCCGAAATACGGCGAGCTCGTCTACTACGGCTTCTGGTTCGCCCCCGAGCGCGAGGCGCTGCAAGCGCTTGTCGACGAAAGCCAGCGCTACGTCACGGGCACGGTCCGCCTCAAGCTCTACAAGGGAAACATCATCACCTGCGGCCGGAAGTCGAAATACTCCCTCTACGACCCGCACATCGCGTCGATGGAGGGTGTGAAGAGCTGGTATAACCAGAACGACGCAACCGGCTTCATCCGCCTGAATGGCCTGCGGCTACGCGCGCGGAAGATCGCGCAGCGCGGTCCGCGGATCTGATTCGACGCGGCGTTGCGAATCCGGGCGTTGCGGAGCCGCGGCCCGGATGTCAGCGTTGGCGCATGAAGACCCCGGTTAGACACGCGTTCGCGTGCGCGCTTTCGTGCCTCGCCGCGCTGGTGATCGTCGCGCAACAGCAGCCGCTGCCGCCCGAGGCGTCGCAGTTCGATTTCTGGATTGGCGAATGGGAAGTCACGCAACCTGATGGAAAAGTCGCGGGCAACAACAGCATCGTTTCCATCAACAACGGTCGGGCGTTGCTCGAGAACTGGACGAGCGCTGCGGGCAATTTCTCGGGCAAGAGCCTGAACAGCTATGACGTGGTCGCGAAGAAGTGGAAACAGTTCTGGGTCGACACGGCCGGAGCCGTGCTCGAACTGAGCGGCGGCATCGTCGATGGGAAAATGGTGCTCTCCGGCACGACGCTGAACCAAGCCGGTGGTGAAGTTCACCAGCGCATCACGTGGACACCGAACGAAGACGGCTCGGTGCGCCAGCACTGGGAGCAGTCATCAGACAGCGGCACGACTTGGCAGACGGTGTTCGACGGGCACTACGTCAAGAAGGCGGCGCCGGCGAAAGAGTGAAGGAAGCATCTCCAAGGTAGGGGCGGTTATCCTTAACCGCCCTTCGGTCCGCCCGCGAAGAAGAGGGCGCTTAAGGATAAGCGCCCCTACCAATTTGTTCGTATCGCGAGAGCACTCACTCTCCGCGTGCGAGCGGCGGTGGATCGGCGAACGCCGTCGTTGCGCTTGCGCCCGCGCGTCGGAGCGCCTGCTGGCCGCGTCGCGAAAAGTCGATCGACTCGCCGAGAATCCGCACGGACTCCTGCGGTGCGTGGAAGCCCGTGGAGTTTTCGGCCTCGACGAAGTCGAGGTAGAAAGTCGCCTTTCGCTGGAAGTCGCGCGCCTCGGCGAGCGCTGCGTCGGACGCACCCGCGTCGATCGCCGCCTTGATGTCTGTGATCAGGTCCATGAGCGCGTCCATTGCGACTTCACGCATCCTGTGCGTCCTGTTCTGAATCGTCTCGACGCGCTGGCGCAGTTCCTCTTCGGACCACTTGTGGCAGGCCTGGCAGGCGCGGTTGATGTTCAGCACCGGGCTACGGACGTGGTGATCGCTGATCTTGTGCGCGCCGACGCGCATGTAGGGCATGTGACAGTCCGCGCAGCTCACGCCCGAACGAGCGTGGATGCCCTGCGACCACATCTCAAACTCGGGATGCTGGGCCTTGAGCATCGGCGCTCCGGTTTCGGCGTGGGTCCAGTCCTTGAAACCCGCTTCGTCGTAGTAGGCTTGGATGGAATCGACGCTGACGCCGCGGTCCCAGGGAAACACGAGGCGCTTCTCTGGGCCCTTGAAATGGTATTCCACATGGCACTGCGCGCACACCATGGAGCGCATCTCCTGACGCGTCGCGGATATGTTCACGTCGTAATCCGGGATGCCCTGCGATGCCTTCAGTGCTCGGATTCCCTCGATGAACGCGGGCCTCGTGATGCGCAGCGCCATCGTCTGTGAGTCGTGGCAATCGATGCAGGTGATCGGGTGTTCGACCTGTTTGCGCGCCTCGTCGAACGGCATCTGGTTCATCCGCTCGAAGCCCTTGATGAGGTCGCCATCGCCGAGCTTCATGTGCGCGGTGTAGGTAGAGGCGTGGCAGTTTAGGCAGGTGCCCGGCTGCTGAACGGCTTGCCTGCCGGTGAAGGTCTGGTCCTCGAGCATGTGGGCGTGGCCACGCTCTTCGCGGAAATCGAGTGCGAACGCGTATCCAGCCCACATGCGCTTCAGACGTGGGTCCTCCTCGATCTTCGATTGGGAAACGACGCTGCGCGGGTCCACATCCGTCGGCGTGCGAGGCAGCGCCTCGCTTCCGCCGTAGCGCGTGCGAACCTGGTCGACGGTCTTCTTGTAGTCGTCGTATTGGAAGGGAAAGTTTTTTCCCCATACCTCAGGATCGACCGTGTTGTCGTCGAGCTCGACAACGCGGAAGAACGGGTTCTTCGCCTCCTGTTTGCGCTCGAGGATGTTGATCAACAGCGCAAGCACGAGGCAGATGACGAGCGCGGCGGCGGTCGCGATGGCTGCGAGCTTGAGCGTGCTGGTGCGTTGGGGAGGGGTGCTAGGGTTCATCGTGATTTCCTTTTCAATGGGGATGGCCGGTATCGACGTGGCAGCTGATGCAGGAGAGTTCGGACGGGTCAGCGTGCATCGGTGCCATGTCGGAGGTGATGTCCGCATGGCAGCGCCGGCAGGCGTTTTCGGTGATTCGGCGACTCACCGGCCGGGCGCGAATGTGCTCGGGGTAGGTGTTGGTGGTGAAATAGAACGAGTGCCAGAATCCGTTCTCCGCCTTGACGTAATATTTTGGGATGAGGCCGGGCGGTGTGTGGCAGTCGTTGCACGTCGCGACGCTGTGATGGCTGGACTTGAGCCAGCCGGAATACTGCTCCTCCATTACGTGGCAGTTCGCGCAGGCCGCCGGGTCGTTGAGAAGATAGGAATAGCCCTTTGCGTAAACGAACGTGTAGGCGCATGTGCCAAGCGCGCCGCCGATCAGCGCGCCGAGAAGTGTGCCGTGGGCGGCGTTGATCCTCACGAGGCAAAGCTACGGGCGCTGCGCGCGATCATCAAGGCCGACCGCTTTCGCGCGAAGCTAGAACAACGCGTTGGCGGCGACTCCCACCGCTGTAATCGGACCCTGGTCGCTAAGGCCGTCGAGCGCGCGGTCAGCTTTCTTCATAAGACCTTGCACATCGCGATAGAGGGTGTCGTCGGTGAGGAGCTTGCCGAACGTGCCCTCGCCGCTGTTGAGCTTATCGGAGAGCGAACGGAGGTTGGCGGCCGTGGCCTTGATGTCCTCGCCGGTCTTTTCGTCGTAGATGAGCGTGCCGAGCGTGCCCTTGCCGGTCTTGACTTCGTCGATCACGCCCTGCGCTTCGGCGATAAACGTCGCGGCCTGTGTCGATGCCTTCTTGAACTCGGCGAGCGCGCCGACGAGCTCGTCGTAGGCTTTCGGATCGTTCACGAGGCGGCCGACGGTGCCCTCACCGCTGCGGATTTTGCCCGTGATGTCCTCGAGGTTCGCGACGGTCTTGGCGAGATTTTCGCTGTTCTGCGCAACGAGGTCGTCGAGGCGCTTGAATAGGCCGCCTTCCTCGCCGCTAAAGGCGCTCGAGAGGCCGGACAGCGCGCCGCGAAGGTCGCTGCCGAGACCGTCAAGTTGCGCCAGGATCGTGTTGAGGTCCGCGGAGGCATCCGAGGCGAGCAATGCGCCGGGCGCAGCAGGTGTCGGCGAGGAGCCAAGGGAGACCGCGAGGTAGTTGCTGCCGAGAAGGCCCGACATGGCGATCTTCGCGCGGCTGTCCTCGGGGATGACGACGCCCTCGTCGATCTTGAGCACGGCCTCCGCACGACCGTCGGCGAGACGGGTGGTGCGGATGGAACCGACCTTCACGCCGGAGATGCGGACCTCGTCGCCGGTCTTGAGCTGCTGCAGGTTGTCGAAGCGGGTGGCAAGTTCGTAGCCCTTTCCCTTGAAAAATCCCCCGGAGCCGAGCGACTCGAAGACAACCCACACGAGTGCGAGTCCGAGGATGAAAAACAGGCCCACGCGGGCGGTCATTTGAGCATTATTCATTGGAAGCCTCCATATTCCTGAAACGGGGATTCTCGAGATTGATGGTTGGATTTAGAAAATCGACGATCTCCGGGTCCTTGCTCGCGCGAAGTTCGTCCGGCGTGCCTTCGGTCTTGATGCGGCCATGCATGATGATGGAAACGCGGTCCGCGATCGTCATCGCGAGATCGCGATCGTGCGAGACGACGATGGTCGTCACGGCGATCTCCTTCCGGAGCGAGGCGATGATCTCAGCGATCGTGGCGCCCATGATCGGGTCGAGTTCGGAGGTCGGCTCGTCGTAGAGCAGAATCTGGGGCTGCATGACGAGGGCGCGCGCGATGGCGACGCGCTTCTTCATGCCGCCCGAAAGCTCGGAGGGGAATTTCGCGACGGCCTTCGTGAGCGAGAGCATCTGGAGCGCCTCCATCACCTTTTCGCGGATGACGGACTCGGTGTGCAACCGGTGCTCGCGCGGGTAGAGCGCGAGGTTGTCGAACACTGTCATTGAGTTGAAGAGCGCGCCGGATTGGAACACGAGCGCGAGGGCGACCTTGTCACGCGTCTCCTCGAGGCTCGGGTCCATGCCGTCGATGCGCACCTGGCCGGCGGTCGGTGTCTCGAGGCCGGCGATCTGCCGGAGCAGGACGCTCTTGCCTGAGCCACTGGGTCCCATGATCAAGAAGATCTCGCCCGGCTTCACAGAGATGTTGATGCCATCGAGCACGGTGACGCCCGCGTAGCTCTTGTGGAGGCCCTGGACCTCGATCGCGACTGGTTGTCGATCTCCGTTGGTTGAACTCATGGCGGATTAGATGAGTGCCCTCGTGATGAAGTAGTCCATGACAAGGATCAGGATCAGCGACTGAACCACAGCCTGGGTTACCGAAAGGCCAATCTCGCGCGGCCCGCCGCGCGTGCGCAGGCCGGTGTTGCAGGCGACGAGCACGACACCGATTCCGAATATCTCGGCCTTGATCAGTCCGCCCAGGACATCCTTCACGGTCAGGAACTCCTTCAGGCTTTGGAAATACAGGTCCCAGTCGACGCCGATCATGGTCACATACTGGCATACAACAGCGCCGCCCAGCCAACCGATGACGACCGCGACGATCGCAAGAATCGGCATCATGAGCAGGACGGCGACGATCCGCGGCAGCACGAGGATGCGCTCGGGCCGGATGTTCATCGTCACGAGCGCGTCGACCTCCTGGTAGACTTTCATCGATGCGAGTTCGGCGGTGATCGCCGATCCAACCCGACCCGCAAGCAGGATTGCGGCCATGACGGGACCGAGTTCGCGTGCCATCGACTCGCCGACCAAGGTGCCGATGAACTGGCGCGCGCCAAAATCCTGCAGGCTGATACCCGATTGAAGCGCGAGGACGCCACCGATGAAGAACGAGAGAATCGTAACAATCGGAAGTGTCGTGTAGCCGATCATGTGACACTGCTCGATGACGCGGGCCGTCTGGCGCCCGATCGACGGCAGGTGGGAGAACGCCCGCGTCGCGAGCAGCACGACGCTGCCTATGTTTTCGAAAAATCGCGTTAGGACTGTCATGGCTATTGTTCGGATCGGGGACCGCGCGAATAGAGGTGAAGAAACTTAAGGAATGTGACGCGACGAACGCCATCGCGGTCGCGCTCGGTCTCAAGCAGCGGCCCGAGATTGAACTCCCGGACTTCACCCTCGCGGTGGTAGGTCATGAAGTTGAAAAGGAAGGAACCGTGGAGATCGCCCGACGGTCGACGGTCAAAGCGATAGATTGAAAAGAGCGGCGAGTAAACCGTGCGCACGACTTCGTTGTGTTGGAAGAAGACCTCAAGCGGGCTGAAAAGCTGGAGCTGGGTGTGGCCGGCGCCGTTGTCCCAATGGCTGAGAAGCGGCCAGAGGTGGGTCTTGTGCGCGGCAGGAAGTGCCGGGTTTGAGGCGCTTCGCTGATCGAGGTTCCAGTAAAGGAAGTAAAGGAATTGGGTTTTCTCGATCTCGAGCCCTGCTTCGGTCCACTCCTGATTGCGCAACAGCGGCCAGAGGACCCAAGTCTTCTGCACGCCTTTGCGCTCGGAACGTGTGAAGAATGGCGCGAAGCGATCAACGCGGCGATCCTCGCCGCGCGCGGTGACGACGAAGGGCCAGAACCAGCGCTGCTCGCGGTAGGCGGGCGCCTCGCTGTGCGTGTAGCCGAAAAACGGCCACAGATAGGTCTCGCTCACCGCGAATTCGCCGCGGCTTCGCGAGTAGAAGGGCAGGATGGCCAGTTCCTCGGTCGCGGCGCCGCTCTCGAGAATGCGCGTGTTGTGATGGTAGATCGGCCATAGTGCGAACGTCTCTTTGAACTGGCCTTCCTTGCTGCGGCTGCCGAAGAGAGGCCAAACTTCGAAGCCCGAGGCCGCGCCACTGACGCTCTTGATGAACGGCCAGGGCGTGGTTGTGGTGACGATACCTTTCTGCTCGAAGCGCCCGTAGAGCGGAAACAGGACCCAGTTGATCCGGTCGTGTCCGAAACGGTTTTTCACCGTGCCAAAGAATGGCATGACGGCGGTGTAGGACGTCTCCGGATCACCAGTTTCGCGGCTGAGGTAGAACGGCCAAACCTCGAATGAGCGAAGTGCCCCGGAGGAGTCGGAGGCGATGTTGGACCAGCGGATGAGCTTGAAGACATCGCCCTGCCGGCCGGCCTCTGACGAATCCCAGTTCAGCAGCGGGTAGAGGACGTGCCCTTTTTCGCGACCGGCTTCGGACTTGGTCACGAACAAGGGGCGGAGTCCCTTCAACGTTGCGCCGGACTCTGGCTCCTTTTTGAAACCGAGCGGGCCGAGGATCGAGGTGTGCGAGGTCTTGTTGGCGTCGTCCGTCCAGTCGACTTTGAACGGCCAGAGATTCTTCTCGTCCGCGCGCGCAAATGCCGTGGCGAGCAGGAAGAGGGCCGCGAGTCGAAAGCAGAGAATTCTACGCATGACGAACAGGCGTGAGTGGTCCCTCGTCGGATGAGAGAGTGCACCTTGCCGATACTTGTTTATGCCCTTAGCTGAATATGCAATGACCGTGTCGAAGCAACGGTGATGAGACTTTTTGGAGTAGAGGCCACAACCTTGCGTGCACCCGACGGATTGACGCCGTGGGCGTCGATTGGTTCCGCGCCATGAGAATCACAGGCGGGCGAGCACGGGGAATTCCGCTTCTGTTGCCGAAAGGCGACCGGGTCCGGCCAGCAATGGATCGGATGCGGCAGGCGGTCTTCTCGAGCCTCGGTGCGGCGGTTGACGGGGCGGTATTTGTCGATCTGTTTGCGGGAAGCGGCTCCTACGGACTTGAGGCGGTCAGTCGCGGGGCGGCGAGCGGGGCATTCGTCGAACAAGACCGGAAAGCGCTCGCATGCCTGAACGCGAACCTCACGGCAGTGTGCAAGAGCGCTGGGCGCGATTCTGCGCCGTTTCGACTTGTGGGCGCGGACGCGTTCATCTGGCGACCCGCTGAGGGCGTTCAGGCGTCACTTTTGTTCGTCGATCCTCCCTACCGCTTGATCGAGGCGAATACGGAGCGCCTCTTCGCGGCATTCGACGCACTGCTTTCCAGTGAGCCCGGCGCACGGGTTGTGTTCGAGATGCCGGCGGAGTTGGAACTCCAGCAAAGTGGCTGGTCGATCGTGAAGCGACTCGGAGGCGGCGGGGCGGGCTCGGCGGTTGCGTGTGTTTACGCGCGCACCGGCGGCTGACGCGCGCACTCAGGTCCAACCGAGTTCAGCGCGAAGAACCGCCACTGCTGACGCGATTGCCGTCTCAACTCGCATCACGCGGTGTCCAAGCGATGCAAGGGCGAACCCGGACGCGCGCAGCATTTCTCGATCCGCTGCGTCCCAACCGCGCTCTGGACCGAAGGCGAGGGTTACCGTTTGAGGCGCTTCGCTTCGCGAGCGAAGAAGTGCCGGAAGCGAGGTCGGCGCCTCGTAGTTGTCGAAGGCGATTCGCAGTCCGACGTTTGAGCGAGCCGTAGCCTCGGCGAGAAGGAGGTTTGGGATGACCTCCGGGATCCGCGTGTCGAACGCTTGCTGAGCTCCGTCGATCAAGTGACGCCGCCACTCGCCCGACGACCACAAGGTGCTGCGGGCGTAGTTCGGGTCGCTTCGCGCGGACTGAGTGAACACGAGTCTCCTCAAACCAAGAGCGGCTGCATCGTGGAGGATTCGACGGGCCGATTGCGGGCGTGGAAGGCCGACGATGATGTCGAGCGGGTCTTGCGGGAGCGGGCTGACGTCGAGCGTGGACTCGAAGGTTATGGAAGCCTCGTCGATTGACACGATGCGAGCCTTGCCGCGCGGGCCGTTGACGACACCGGCGTCGAAATCGTCGCCGGTGCGCATTCGCAGAGTGTCGATCAAGTGGATGGCTCGCGGATCGGAAATCAGAAGGGGAGAACCGATCTCCTCGGGATCAAACAGAATGATGTTCACAGTCGCAGGGCTTGAAGTGGGCTTGGTTTGCGCAACCTCGTATCGTGACTCAAGCAGCGGCCTTCGTTCGCAGGAAGATTCCTTGTCGACGGGCTGTGCCATCCGAAGCACTGCGAAGGGGAGCGAAGGATGGTGCGGGTGGACGGAATCGAACCGACATAGCCAGCTTGGAAGGCTGGAGTTTTACCACTAAACTACACCCGCTTGCGATGCTCCGACTTGAACGACTCATCGGCGTGCCGGTCAAGTCTGGTTTCGAAATACGCGGCACCGGCTTTCATCCGGTTTTTACCCCGGTTGGGGAAATGGTGGTTGCGGGCATGTATGGGCAAGGGTTCATTGTGAGCGTTCAACCCAGCTAAAACATGGCGATTCTGTCTACTGCCTCAGCCTCCGCTCCAGCCGCGCGGGGCTCTGCCAAGCAGCCCAAGCTCAGCTTCGGTGCTGCTCAGGCCCTGGCCAAACAAAAATCCTTCGAAAAGAAGTCGAAGAACTATGCCCTGCCGATGCAGGACCTGGCGATCTTCACTTCGCAGCTCGCCGCGCTCATTTCCGCGGGCCTGCCCCTGGTCGCATCGCTCGAGGCTCTGCAGGAGCAAACCCAGAACCCGGTCTTTCGCGTAATCATACGTGATATCAGGCTTGATATCTCCGCGGGCAGCTCTTTCTCGTCCGCGCTCAAGAAATTTCCGCGCGCCTTCCCGAATTTGCTGATCTCAATGGTCGAGGCCGGCGAAGCATCCGGTGCGCTCGCCGAAATTCTCGGCAAAGTCGCTGCTTACTTCGAGGCCAACGTAAAGCTGACCAAGAAGGTGAAATCGGCGATGACCTATCCAATCGCGGTCATCGGCCTGGCGGTCATCCTTGTGAACGTGCTCCTCATCTTCGTGATCCCGGTGTTCGAGGACATGTTCAAGGACTTCGGAGCCAAACTCCCTGCGCCGACCCAGATGCTGATCGACATCAGCAACTTCTTGATTCCGGACTTCACGAGCATCACCGGATTCTTCTTCAAGCCGAGCATCATCCACATTTCCTTGGTGATCTACGGTCTCTGGAAGCTGTGGGGACGGTTTACGCGCACACCCAAAGGGCGTCGCGTCCGTGATAAACTTGTCCATCGCGCGCCCATCTTCGGTGCGCTCAACCACAAGATCACGCTCTCCCGATTCTGCCGGACTTATGCGGCGCTCATGCGGTCAGGCGTGCCTATCTTGCGCACTTTGGAGATTGTCGCTTCCGCCAGCGGGCGGACCCAGGTTGAGGACGCTTGCTCGGATATTTCCAAGCACATAAGTCAAGGCGGCCAGGTTTCTGAGGTTCTCGCGGCCAACCCCTACTTCCCGCCGATGATGAAGCACATGGTGAAGGCAGGCGAGACGACGGGTAACGTGGACGGAATGATGAACAAGATCTCCGACTTCTTCGACACGGATGTCGAGGCAACCGTCTCCGCCCTTACTTCACTCATCGAACCGATCCTCATCTGCTTTCTTGGCGTGGTCATCGGAGGCATCGTCATGGCGATGTTCCTGCCCATCTTCAACATGGCAAACGTCGTCGGTGCGGGCTTCTAGGCTCAACCAACCGCCAATGAAGGCGAGGCCGATTCCGGCTTCCGCCAATCTCCCATGCCATCGGTCCTGATCGTCGACGACCTTCCTTCGTTCCACGAAATGCTGGACGTGGTCGTCCAGCCGGTGGGGTTCACGACCGCATTCGCGACCGACGGTGTCACTGCGCTTGAGCGTTACAAGAAAGAGCGTTTCGACCTCGTCATCGCCGACTTCCAGATGATGCCGATGAATGGCATCGAGCTGCTTCGCGAAATCAAGAAGGTCGATCCGAACGCAGTGGTGATCATCATGACGGCACATGCCGCCAAGTCGAACGCGATGGCTGCGCTCAAGTATGGTGCTTTCGACTTCCTGGAGAAGCCGTTCAAGGTCGACGAGCTGATCAGGGCGCTACGGCGGGCGCTTGAATTCCGGCAAGTCTCAGCCGCTAAGCCGAACCTTCCGCGTGTGCAGGCGCCGGGTCCCGCGCATCCCGCAGCGACGGTTTCGACTGAAGTTGCCAGTCAGGTGGAACTACTCCTCACCGGCGAGAGCCGGAAGACAAAGCGGATCGCCCAGCAGATCAAGAAGCTCCTCGATGCGAAGACCCCCGTGCTTGTCTCGGGCGAAGTGGGCACCGGGAAGAAAGCTGTCGCAGAGTATGTGCATGCCAAGGGTCCGTCCGCGGACGGAGCCTTTGTTCGCTACGACTGCGCCTTGGTGAGCGAGGAGGACTTCCACGCAAACCTCATCGGCCCCAAAGGACTTGGCGGCAAGTGGATCGAGGACATCCACGGCGGGACGCTCTTCCTCGAGCACATCCACGCGATGCCGTCCAAAATTCAGCGGGACTTCGCCAGCGTGCTGCGCGCTACCGGTTCCACATTCAGGCTGATTTGCTCGAGCACGGTCGATCTTGAGAAGATGTCCGAACAGAAGAAATTCAACGACGAACTCTTCTTCCGGATGGCCGCGATGCCCGTGGTGTTGCCGCCGCTTAGGGAACGAGCCGAGGACATCCCGGCCATCGTGAAGGCAATCGCGGCGACGGCGAACAATCCCCACATACCGTCCGGTCGGATCGAATTCACCTCGGATGCGATGAGCGTGTTGTCCGGATACTACTGGCCGGGCAATTTCTCGGAACTGCAGATGGTTGTTGAGCGAATCGCTTCTGACTCAGAGACGCGCGTGATCACTGCGGAGCAATTGCCCCTCAATCTTCACGAACTGAAGGACTATCCGTCGCTCGAGGAGTATCTCCGGGGCAAGAGGCAGCAGTATGTGGCGCGTGTGCTGGCCGCAAGCGGCGGTGATCGCGAGAAGGCTGCCGGGGTGCTTGGCTGCGCCGTTTCCGAGCTGGACTGAGCCGATCAGACGCGGGGATCGGTCGTTTCCCAACGCGAAGCGCCCCTTTGGATTGTTCCGGATGGCGTGAGGGCCTTTCGCCTTGAACCGTGTCGGGGTGGGGCCAAAGCTGCCGCGAATTTTGCCATGCCCAAACGCACGGATCTCAAATCCATCCTGATCATTGGTGCCGGTCCGATCATCATCGGGCAGGCGTGCGAGTTTGACTATTCAGGCACCCAAGCCTGCAAGGCCCTGCGGGAGGAAGGTTACCGGGTCATCCTGGTGAACTCGAATCCTGCGACGATCATGACGGACCCTGAGTTTGCCGATGTCACCTACATCGAGCCGCTCACCGTCGAGATGCTTGAGAAGATCATCATCGCGGAAAAGCCGTCCGCGCTCCTGCCAACGCTCGGCGGGCAGACCGCGTTGAACCTCTCGATGCAGTTGCACGAGCACGGAATCCTCGCTGCGCATGGCGTGGAGATGATCGGGGCGAAGCCCGCCGCGATCTCGAAAGGCGAGGACCGACAGCAGTTCAAGGACGCGATGCTCAAGATCGGTCTGGATGTCGCCAAATCGCGCACCGTGCATTCGATCGAGGAGGGACGCGCCGCCTGCGACGAACTCGGGATGTTTCCGCTCATCATCCGGCCGAGTTTCACACTCGGCGGCACGGGAGGCGGCATAGCCTACAACCGCGAGGAGTTTGATCAGATCACCCTCGGCGGACTCGAAGCCTCGCCGACACACGAAGTGCTGATCGAAGAGTGCCTGATCGGCTGGAAGGAATTCGAGATGGAGGTGATGCGCGACTACAAGGACCAATGCGTCGTCATCTGCTCGATCGAGAATTTCGACCCGATGGGCGTCCACACCGGTGACTCGATCACAGTCGCACCCGCGATGACGCTCACCGACAAGGAATACCAAGCGATGCGCGACGCATCCTTTGCAGTGATTCGCGAGATCGGCGTCGAGACCGGCGGTTCGAACATACAGTTCTCGATCAACCCGGCGGACGGGCGAATGGTCGTGATCGAGATGAATCCGCGCGTGTCGCGCAGCTCCGCGCTCGCCTCCAAGGCCACGGGGTTTCCGATCGCGAAGATCGCTGCGAAGCTCGCCGTCGGCTACGCGCTCGACGAGATCCGAAACGACATCACCAAGGAGACTCCCGCGAGCTTCGAGCCCACGATCGACTACGTCGTCACGAAGATGCCGCGGTTCGCGTTCGAAAAGTTCGCTGGCGCAAACACCGTGCTCACCTCGGCGATGAAATCTGTCGGCGAGGCGATGGCGATCGGGCGCACGTTCAAGGAGTCGTTTCAAAAAGCGATGCGATCGCTCGAGGTCGGCTCGCGCGGATGGGGTGGCGGCGGCAAATATGGTGGCGACGATTTGCCCGACGAGAAGACAATCGTCGCGAGACTCGGATCGCCGAATGCCGAGCGCGTCTTCTTCATCCGACACGCATTCATGGCGGGTTTCACGGTCGAGCGGATCTTCGAACTCACAGCAATCGATCGCTGGTTTCTCGAGCAATTGCGGCAACTTCACGAAGCTGAGGAATCACTCCGCGGGCGGCGGCTCGCCGACCTTTCACGCGACGAGATCTTTCGCGCGAAGCGCTTTGGATTCAGCGACGCGCAGCTCGCACACATTCTCGGCGCGGGCATGATGGAGGTGCGCGCGAGGCGCCGGGAGCTGGGGGTGAACACAACCTTCCGACTCGTCGACACATGCGCAGCCGAATTCGAGGCGTTCACACCCTACTACTACTCGTCCTACGGCGCGGAGAACGAAATCATCCGCAGCGATCGAAAGAAGATCATGATCCTCGGCGGCGGACCAAACCGCATCGGTCAGGGCATCGAGTTCGACTACTGCTGCGTGCACGCCTCGTTCGCGCTCCAAGAGCTCGGCTACGAAACGGTGATGGTGAACTCGAATCCCGAGACCGTCTCCACCGACTACGACACGTCGGACCGGCTGTATTTTGAGCCGTTGACGCTCGAGGATGTCCTCGAAGTCTACGAGCAAGAGGAGTGTTCAGGCGCGATAGTGCAGTTCGGTGGACAGACGCCCCTTAACCTTGCCTCCGCGCTCAAGGCGCATGGCGTGAACATCATCGGCACTTCGCCGGAGAGCATCGAGGCGGCCGAGGATCGGCGACTTTTTTCCGACATCTTGCGCAAGCTCGGGCTCAGACAGCCTGCGAATCGCATCGCGATGAGCGAGTCGGAGGCGATGCAGCACGCGACCGACGTCGGGTTCCCAATCCTGCTCCGGCCGAGCTTCGTGCTCGGCGGGCGTGGCATGTTCATCGTCTATTCGCCTGAAGAATTGAGGGGTGTGATCCGGGAGGTGTTCGAGGTGATGCCTGACAAGCCGGTCCTCATCGACAAGTTCCTTGAGGATGCGATCGAGCTCGACGTCGACTGCATATCGGACGGCGAGACCGCTGTGATCGGAGGCATGCTCGAGCACATCGAATACGCAGGTGTGCACAGCGGCGATGCAGCGATGGTGCTCCCTCCGCACACGCTCACCTCGGAGATGTTGAACGAGGTGCGCGTGGCCACGCTTGCGATGGCGCGTGAACTCAACGTCGTCGGGCTGATGAACGTGCAGTTCGCGATCAAGGACACCGAGCTCTATGTGCTCGAGGTGAACCCGCGGGCGTCGCGCACGGTGCCGTTCGTGTCGAAGGCCATCGGTGTGCCGCTCGCGAAGCTCGCGGCCAAGTGCATGGCTGGCAGCAAACTCGCGGAGTTGGGGTTCACGCACGAGCTGGTCCCGAAACATTGGTGCGTGAAGGAGGCGGTGTTTCCGTTCAACCGGTTCCCCGGTGCGGCAATCATTCTTGGTCCCGAGATGCGAAGCACTGGCGAGGTGATGGGCATGGACGAGGACCTCGGCATCGCGTTTGCGAAGACGCAGATGGCGGCGAAGCCGGCGCTGCCGATGTCGGGGAATGCGTTCCTGAGTGTGAAAGATGCCGACAAGGCGCGCGTCGTCGAACTCGGACGCGAGTTGGCGGCGCTCGGCTTTGGCATCTTCTCCACGGTCGGCACCGCGGCTATCCTCGCCGAGAGCGGTATCTCGGTTCAGAAACTGCCAAGGATCAACGAGGGCCGTCCGAATGCAGTGGACCTGATCAAGAACGGCCAGATGCAGCTCGTGATCAACACGCCTTCGGGAATGATCCCTCGGCAGGACGAGAACAAGATCCGCATGGCTGCTGTGGCGAACAACGTCTGCATCATGACGACGATCACGGGTGCCTACGCGGCATTGCGCGGCATCAAGGCGATGAAGCAGAAGCGAGTCGGTGTCCGCAGCCTGCAGTCGTTTGTCAGTTCGGTCCGGTGAGATCGTCGCGCTACGACTAGAGCCGCAGTGAGCGGAGTCGAAGCGCGTTTCCTACGACCGTGAGCGAGCTCAGGCTCATGGCGACCGCGGCTGCCATGGGGTTCAACAGCCATCCGGTGATCGGATACAGCAACCCGGCTGCGAGCGGCACGCCCGCGAGGTTGTAGAAGAACGCCCAGAAAAGATTCTGCCTGATGTTTCGTAGCACCGCGCGGCTTAGGTGAATCGCGCGCACGAGACCGCCGAGGTCACCGCGCAAGAGGACGAGCCCGGCGCTCTCAATCGCGACATCGGTGCCATGCCCCATGGCGATGCCCACATCGGCAGCAGCGAGCGCGGGCGCGTCGTTGATGCCATCACCCGCGTAGGCGACGACGGCACCGCGCTCGCGATGTTCGCGCACGATTCGCTGCTTGTCCTGCGGCTTGGTATCGGCGTGCACAGTCTCGATGCCGAGTGCGCCGGCCACGCCTTGCGCAGAGGCTGCGCGATCGCCTGTCACCATCACGACTTCGATGCCTAGGCGCGTGAGTTCGTTCACGGCAGCACTTGCGGAACTCTTGATCCTGTCTGAAAGCAGGATTGCGCCAAGCAGGCGATTGCCACGAGCGATGGCGACCACGGTGGCTGCTCCGTCGGGAAGATTCAGTGCTGATGTGTCGACGCCTTCTGAATGCAGCCAGTCAGGCCGGCCCGCGCGCACGCGGTTGCCGTCGGCGGTCGCGGACACTCCATAGCCGGCTTCGTTTCGAAACTCGCTGCACTCATCCAGTTTGATGCTTCGCTCTTCTGCGGCGCGAACGATCGCCCGGGCGATCGGATGTTCGCTCTCCATCTCGATCGAAGCCGCAAGCTTGAGAAGTTCGGTTTCGGAAACGCCCGAGACGGGGATAATCGCGCTAACCGACGGCCGGCCCTCGGTCAGCGTGCCAGTCTTGTCGACGAGCACGGCTGTCACTGCGGCGAGACGCTCGAGTGCCGCGGCGTGTTTGACGAGCACACCTTCCTGCGCTCCCCGGCCGATTCCGGTTGTGATGGAAACGGGGGTCGCGAGGCCGAGCGCGCAGGGGCAGGCGATGATCAGCACGGCGACGCTCGTTGAGAGTGCAAACGCGAGACGCGGCTCCGGGCCGAACATCATCCAGCCGAGGAATGTGAGTGCCGCAGCGGCGAGAATGGCCGGCACGAACCATGATGAAACCCGATCCGCGAGACGCTGGATCGGCGGCTCGCTTTCCTGGGCTTCCTCGACGAGTCGGACGATTTGCGCGAGGAGTGTGTCCCGGCCGACTTTCCCGGCCGTCATGATGACAGTTCCGTGAGTATTCAACGTGGCCGCATAGACGGGATCACCGGGCGATTTTTCGACTGCTGTCGGTTCACCGGTGAGCATCGATTCGTCGAAGGCGCTTGAGCCGGATTTTATCGTGCCATCGACCGGAACTTTTCCACCGGGCCGTATGCGAAGTATGTCGCCAACGGCGATTGCTTCGACGGGAACCACTTCTTCGATGTTGCCGTTGAGCCGAGCTGCCTGCTTGGGTGCGAGGTCGAGGAGCGCGTGGATGGCGTCGCCTGTTCGCGCATGCGAACGTTGCTCAATAACCTGGCCGATGAGCACAAGAGTCGTGATCGCTGCAGCGGCTTCGAAGTAAAGCGGCGGATGGCCCCCGTGGGAGAGTTCGTGCGGCAGCAGATTGGGAAAGAGAACGGCGAACAGACTGAATCCATACGCAGAGCCCGTTCCCGTGACCGTGAGGGTGAACATGTTGAAGTCGAGGGTTCGCCACGACAGCCAAAACCTGCGAAGAAAGAACCAACCCGCCCAAAATACGACCGGAGTGGTGAGCATCGCCTGCATCGCTCCCGACTGGGAGTGACTCAATCCCAGATCGGCCCACGCCCAAGGGAGCATCGGTCCCATGGCGAGGATCATCACTGCAATCGTCAGGGGAGCGGCGACCCAAAGCCGGGGCAGCAGCACACGGAACGCCGGTAGCCCCATGTAGACCGGCTCATAACGGTCATCGCTCATGGTTGTTCGAGCATCTAACGGGCGAATGCGAACATCCCAAGACTGCAGGACTGCCGGTTCTCCGGCCTAAATGTCCGCAGCGGAAGCAGGCTCATCATCGGGCCTTCGCCCGCTCGTTTTCTCCCGTCTCCGAAAGTGCAGTGATCAAGGCGCCAAGTTTCTCGGAGGTATCCAGGATTTGGCGAATCTTCGAGCGAACGCGTTCGTCCAACTCTGGCTGCTCCCCGAGAAACTCAGAATACATCCGGATGATCGCGACGTGGTTGTTGATATCGTGCCGGTTTTGCGAGGAGAGGCCGCTGGATGGTTTTGAAACATCCATCCCTACGATTCCGGAGACGCCATCCTTCGTGACGCCCCACGGGGAAAGTGTGAACCTCCTGCCTGGGGAGCTTGATTCGTTTTGGCCGTTCGCCGGCATGCCAGATTGCAGGACTTCGATTTCGCGGGCTTCCAAGTCGGCGAAGTCGGTGTCAAGCCCGAGTTGGGCGTTCGTCCTGCCGCTAAATGCATCGCGACTGCGTCCGAGCAGAAGGGATGCGGCTTGGTTCACTGCGACGAATCGTCCTGAGGAATCCTTCGCGTAGGCTGGCCAAGGGATCGATTCGATGAGCGCGTTGGTGAGCTCAAAACCGTGTCCGCGCGCACTTTCGGCCTCTTTGACGTCCGTGATGTCGATTCCACTCCCGAGATAACCCGAGAAGCGGTCCTTTCCCGAATAGTAAGGCGCTCCGTTGCAGAGTATCCAGCGGTAGCTTCCGTCGTGGCGTCGAAGCCTGAACTCCATCTGGCAGTGTTGCAGCGTCGTGATCTTTGCTTGGATGGTTTGTTCGAATCGGGATCTGTCCGCCGGGTGGAGGCCTTCAGTCCAGCCGTCGTTCTTTTCTTCCGACTCGGAACGGCCCCTAAATGCCAGCCAAGCCCGGTTGAAGTAATGGAATGAGCCCGAGGCGTCGGCCATCCAGATGAGTACAGGAGCGACATCGGCGATCTGGCGAAATCGTTGTTCACCCTCGCGGATGGCCTGCTCACGTTCCTCAACAAGCCGGCGGCGCTCGAGGGCTGAGCGGATGCAGGCAACGAGTCTGACGGGATTTTGCTTCAGCACATAATCCCAAGCGCCGAGCTTCATACAGAGAACGGCCGTGGCCTCATCTAGGCAGCCCGTGAAGATGATGAAAGGGGTTCGACGCGTCTTGTGTTGGGAGAGTTCAAGCGCAGTGAGCGCGTCAAAGCGAGGGAGCTGGAAATCCGCGATGATCAGATCGGGGATCGTCTCATTCAGGGCGCGAACGAAGTCGCTGTGAGTGTCGACCACGCGAGAATCGAACACCAAACCGCCTGCCCGTAGCTCTTTCTGCAAGAGAATGACATCGTTCTCATCGTCTTCAACGATCAGGATTTGCAGGGGATCCATTTTCGGCATCAGGAGCGTTGCGGCCGAGCGCGACTAGATCAATCTTCGGCTTCGGCCCAGTAAAGCCGATTTGCCGATCGAATGGGAAGGATTGTGTTGCGCCCCTCGGCGAAAGCGGGAACAACCCGGTCAACGGATGTTTCGCAAGATAATAGGCAAAATCAAGAAGTTGGCTGGATCCCCGTCGGAGCCCAAGGCCTCTGAAAAGAGTGTAGAGGTGCCAAAAGTGGCGAGTTCGCGCACGCCTCGTAGGCAGGAGTCTCGACATCACGAGAGAAGGGAGGACCTAGGTTCGCCCAAGAGGGAGACTGGTGGAGGACGGCACAACCGCCCAGCAATCAAACGCGCAACTGGCGGTCATGAAGATCGACACCATCCAGCCGAAGCCCGAGATGAACGCCGAGCTGCAGTCGAGATTCCAGAGGTGCCGGCGGATAACGAGTTTCGCGCCCTAGGCTTAAGCGACAACATCGTCGCTTCCGTGCTGGCGAAGGGCTATCAGATCCCGACCGCGATCCAGAAACAGGCGATACCGGTGGTCATTGAGGGCAGGGATCTCCTCGGGACGGCGCAAACCGGGACCGGAAAAACAGCTGCCTTTGCTTTGCCTGTTCTCCACAGATTGGCGCGCCACGGAGCTTGCCGGTGTCTGGTCCTCGAACCGACAAGAGAACTTGCACTTCAAGTTGAGGAGTCGTTTCGCGTCTATGGAAGGCATACAAATCTTAAGATTTGTGTCGTTTATGGGGGAGTGGGTTATGGGCGCCAGCGTGAAGAGCTTGCCCGAGGCGTGGATGTTATCGTCGCAACACCAGGGCGACTCCTCGATCTCATGGCGGAGGGAGACGTGAAGCTTGGTCAACTCGAGGTGCTTATTCTGGACGAAGTCGACAGGATGCTCGACATGGGGTTTTTGCCCGACGTCCGGAGGATCATTCTGAAGTGCCCCAAGGAGCGGCAGACGTTGTTTTTCAGCGCGACGTTACCGCCACAAATCCAAGGCTTGGTGCGTTCCGTCCTGAACAACCCCATTGCCATCGAAATCGGCATTCGTAGTTCTCCAGCGGAGACGGTCGATCACGCCTTCTATCCGGTCGTCGCCTCGCAGAAGTTTGACCTGCTCCTGAAGCTCCTCGAAGACACCCAGTACCGGAGCGTGATCATCTTCACGCGGACCAAAGTGGGAGCCGACAAAATCTTCAACCGGCTCAGGACTGCGGGACACCAAGTGGGCATAATGCACTCTGATCGGTCGCAACGGGAACGCACTGATGCGCTCGCTGGCTTCAAAGCCGGTAAGTTTGAAGTCCTTGTGGCGACTGACGTAGCTTCTCGAGGACTGGATATGCGAAATGTGACGCATGTCATCAATTACGACGTTCCGGAGAACCCCGAGGACTACGTGCATCGGATTGGAAGGACCGGCAGGGCCGAAACGGAAGGAGATGCGTTCACGCTTCTGACAGAGGACGATTTACGCCGCGCGCGAGCCATCGAGCGGCTCATCAAGCGGGAGGTGCCGCGTAGAAACGTCGCCGACTTTCAGTACATTTATTCGGCAATCTTTTCCGAAAAGGCTACAGATGCGCCTCGGCCGACGAGCCGTTTGCAGCGCGGACGGCGCTGAGTCTCCGGAGGCTGTTCAGTCGTTTCGAGGCTCGGGAAGTGTGCCACGCGTGAGGGCTCGTTCCCAGCGGTAAACAGGTGTTTTTCTTAATGAACGACAATCAGCCCGATCATCAGCGTGATCGGATGCAACACGGCGAGATTCGGATTGGAAAGGGGATGGGCAACGCGTGTATCCAGAGGCAGCATACATTAGCTCGCGTTGTTCTTCCCGAACTCTCGCGGCATGGAAGTAATCGACTCAGTGTCCCTTGTGAGACGGATGCGTTGATCGCAAGTGATTAGGCGACAGCCTCATAAGGCGAAAACGTCGCTCTTTTGAAGAAAACACTTGCCCGGCGGGCCTTGGAAAGCATCGTCAGCCCTCCGATTCACGTTGCGGCATTTGGCCAACACCGGATCGGGATCGTCTCGTCTTGAAAGTGAAAAAAGCCGCTTGACGGCGGCAATTCAGGGAGCCACTTTCGAACTCTTTCCCCTGTGAAACGGGGTTGTTCTTTGAAACTTACTTTGTGCGATTGATTGGGACCTCCAATCAAAACCTTTAACAGGTTTAATTAAATAGTGGTGGGGTAAAACCCACCAAATCGTAGTTCATGAATCGTTAGGTTCTGAACTCTCTTATCGGAGAGTTTGATCCTGGCTCAGAATGAACGCTGGCGGCGTGGTTAAGACATGCAAGTCGAACGGTTTTTCAGGTGTAGCAATACACT
>DATKCJ010000464.1:0-19615 GCA_035513275.1 Opitutaceae bacterium | reverse complement strand
CGCACCCAAGCTCTCCGAGGAAATCGACGCCTTGCGCGACACCGTCCGCAAGTTCTGCGCCAGCGAACTCGCTCCGCGAGCCGCGGATATCGACCGAAGCAACAATTTCCCTTCCGACATGTGGAAGAAGTTCGGCACGCTTGGATTGCTCGGCGTCACCGTGCCCGAGGAACTCGGCGGCTCCGGCATGGGCTACCTCGCGCACATCGTTGCGATGGAGGAGATCTCGCGCGCGTCCGCGTCGGTCGGACTTTCCTACGGCGCGCATTCCAACCTGTGCGTCAACAACCTCTTCCTGAACGGCAACGACGAACAGCGCCGCCGCTTCCTGCCGGGCTTGTGCTCGGGCAAGCTCGTCGGCGCTCTCGCGATGTCGGAGGCCGGTGCAGGCTCCGATGTAGTCAACTCAATGGCGTGCACAGCGCGCCACAAGGGCGGCCACTGGATTGCCAACGGCACAAAGATGTGGATCACCAACGGACCCGACGCGCACGTGCTCATCGTCTACATGCGCACCGCGTCGAGGGAACACGGCTCACGCGCGATGACCGCTTTTCTCATCGAGAAGGGCATGCGCGGTTTCCGCACGTCGCAGAAGCTCGACAAGCTCGGCATGCGCGGCTCGAACACGTGTGAACTCGTCTTCGAGGACTGCGAGATTCCCGAGGAGAACGTGATCGGCGAGGTCAACGGCGGCTCGCGCGTCCTCATGAAGGGGCTCGACACCGAGCGCTGCGTGCTCAGCGGCGGCCCGCTCGGAATCATGCAGGCGGCGATGGACGTTGTGACGCCCTACATCCACGAGCGGAAGCAATTCGGCGCATCTATCGGCACGTTCGGCCTGATGCAGGGCAAGATCGCCGACATGTATGTCGCGCTGCAGAGCGCGCGCGCCTTCAGCTACCAGGTCGCACGCTCGCTCGACACGAGCATCAGCCGCGCCGTGCGCAAGGACGCCGCCGCCTGCATCCTCTACGCATCCGAGTGCGCGGTGAAGGTCGCACTCGAGGCGATCCAGTGTCTCGGCGGCAACGGCTACACGAACGAGTTCCCGGTCGGCCGCCTCCTGCGCGACGCGAAGCTCTACGACATCGGCGCCGGCACGAACGAAATCCGCCGCGTGCTCATCGGCCGCGAGATCTACAACGAGACGGCTCCGTGAGTGAGTCAGGTCTCCGACCTGCCCATTCGGCTGGTCAAAGACCCGCACCACCTGCGCGATCTCCGACCCGCCGCCCTGTAGGTTGCGCGCTTGCCGCGCAACTCGCCGCTCATCCCTCAGATTGTAGAACGGTTTTAACCCGCGACCCGCGGCGCTCGATCCGCATGAGTCGCGGCGTAAAGCCACTCCTACAGTTTCGGGTGGCAAGCTCCGTGCCACTTCAGATCCCCTTCACCGCGGCGACCACGAGCCGCTCGAATGCGTCGGCGCCGCGCAATGCGTTTGCGAGCGTGTGCGCGTGCGAGAGTTGCTCGTCCGAAAGGCCCGCGCCCATGTTCGTGATGCACGAGACCCCAACCACTTTCATGCCGCAGTGCCGCGCAATGATGCACTCGGGCACGCTCGACATGCCGACCGCGTCGGCGCCGACAATCTGCGCCATCTTGATTTCGGAGGGAGTCTCGAATGACGGCCCGCGAAACGCCATGTAGACGCCCTCGTGGAGGGTCACGCCGATCGACGTCGCGGTAGCCTTCAGCTTTCCGCGCAAATCCGGATCCCACGCCTCGCTCATCGACACGAAGCGCGGTCCGAACTCCTCGAAGTTCGGACCAACAAGTGGATTGAGCCCGAGGTAGTTGATGTGATCGCGGATCAGCATGAGTTCGCTCACGCCGATTTGCGCTCGCAGGCTGCCCGCCGCGTTCGACAGGAACAAAGTGCCCACGCCTGCCGCATGCAACGCGCGCACCATCGTGCAAAGCGGCAGCGGATCGCTCGTCTCGTAGAAATGCTTGCGGCCCTGCAATACGACGACCGGCACTCCGTCGAGCCGGCCGACAAGGAGCTGACTTGTATGGCCGGCGACCGTGAGCTGCGGGAATCCCGGAAGCGCCGCGTAGTCGATCGCGTGTGCATCCGTCACCCGTGCGGCGAGCCCACCGAGTCCCGAGCCGAGGATGATCGCAACACGCGGAACAGTCGCACCGCACGCACCGCGAATCATCGCGGCCGACTTGCGGACGTTCTCAACATGGCTGCCCGGGTCGCTCATGAAAAGCGATTAGGACAGAGCCACCCCCGCGGCGGAAGCCCGCAGTTGCCGCGCCCAGCCCCAACACCCGAATCCGACACGCTCCCCGCCTTGGCCGTCCGGACCGAACACCCGGCCTCGTTCAGATTGCCGCACCGCACGCGGTTCTCCGCGCCCTCTCCTTCCGGCTCCCGACTCCAAGCCATTAAGTCAATCAATACTTGACTAATACCTGGTCGTTCTGAAGGGGAGAGTCGCTTCAATCACCACCCGTGGTTTGCCCGTTGAGCCACGGATGTCTCAGCTTGCAGTCGAGCGATGACCCTGCGGGCCTGGAGAAAATGCAGACCTGTGCGGATTCACCCCTCGAACGGCGTGTATTCGGGCACGAGCGAGCGAAGTCGTGCGCGAAGCTGTGCCGGTGTTTCCGCGCTGATCGCGTGCTTCAGGTCGCCGAGCCAGGCGGATGCCGATGTCCCGTTGTTTCCCGGCGCATTCTTCAGGCGAAGCACACGCGGGTGCGTCGTGGCTTCATGCGTCTCGTCCGAGTGCTGCAGTTCCTCGAACAACTTCTCGCCGGGCCTGAGCCCGATGAATTCGATCTCGATGTCGACGCCCGGCCGGTAGCCGGAGAGCTCGATGAGCTGCCGCGCGACGTCCTGGATCTTCACGGGCGCACCCATATCGAGAACGAATATTTCGCCTCCCTTGCCCTGCGTCGCCGCCTGCAACACGAGGCCGACTGCCTCGGGAATCGTCATGAAGTAGCGCGTGACCTCCGGGTGCGTTACCGTGACCGGACCGCCTTGCGCGATCTGTTTCTTGAACACCGGGATGACGCTCCCGCTCGATCCGAGCACATTGCCAAACCGCACCGCCATGAAAACCGTGCCGTTATCCGGCGATTGTTGTACGGATTGAAGCGCCTTTTCTGCGAGCCGCTTGCTCACTCCCATCACGCTCGTTGGGTTGATGGCCTTGTCGGTCGAGATGAGAATGAAGCGTTGCACGCCATGTTCGGAGGCGAGCCTCGCGAGAAGCGCGGTGCCAAGCGTGTTGTTTTTCAGTGCCTCGCCGGGCTGGCGCTCCATGAGCGGAACGTGCTTGTGCGCCGCCGCGTGGAAAACGAGATCGGGTCGGTGCGTCGCGAGGATCCCCGCCATGCGCATCTCGTCAGTCACGTCGGCGATCAAGCCATGGAACGGGATGCCCGCGGCTCGTGCGGTGAGATCGCCCTCGACATCGAAGAGCGCAATCTCCGTCTGCTCTACGAGCACGAGCTCGCGCGGTTTGTTTGCGAGGATTTGCCGGCATAGCTCCGAGCCGATGCTGCCGCCCGCGCCGGTCACGAGCACCACGCGTCCCTCGATGAGCCTCGCGATCTCCTCGGAGTCGAGATCCACCTGTTCGCGACCGAGCAGATCCTCGAGCTCGACCGGCCGCACGCGATCGATCTTCACCTCGCCAAGGGCAAGCTGCGTGACGGACGGCACGAGTTCCACCTTCAGGCCGAAGTGACGACACATGTCGACGATCTCTTTGATCTTCCTCGGGGTCGCCGACGGCATGGCGATGATGATCTCGTTGAGCTGCGTTTCCTTCGCGACTGACGCGAGGTCGGAGATAGGCCCGCGCACGGCAAGCCCGTGAAGGCTGCGACCAATCTTGCTCCCGTCGTCGTCGAGGAAAACGACCGGGCGCAACCCCGCGCCGCGGCGGGAGAGCAGGTCGCGCGCGAGCGCTGCGCCCACGTAACCCGCGCCGAGGATGCCGATGCGGCGCTCGAAAATCCGCCCGCCTCTTTTCTGATCGATCACGCGGCTGCGCATCATCCGCAGCGAGAGGCGGAATGCCGCGAGCAGGCCGACGGAGAAGACGAAGTCCGCAAGAATCACGCCGCGCGGTGGCGCTGCCGCGGGCTCCGCGAGATACCAGAGCCCTAGCATTATGCCCGACGCCGCGCTCATCGCCACGACGATGCCGCTGAAGTCGGCGAGACTGAAGTGGCTCAGCATGCTCCGGAACTGGCCGAAGGAATGCAGGAGCAAAATCTTGCACCCGACGATCGTCCAGATGAGCGCCGCGCGTTGCGCGACAAAGTCGGGCGGGGTGCTAAAGTCCCAGCGGATCTCGTAGGCCGTGTAGAACGCAATCGCCAGCCCTGCCGCGTAGAACACGAGGAGCGCGCCGTAGCGCGTCCAGCGCGTGGCACCCAAGGTGCGGTCGACGAACAGGATGATTGCTCTCAATACGCCGTCGAGCCGACGCTCCCTCGCGTCGGCGCGCAGCCGCACCTCGTCTGCACTAAAAAATGCATCCGGCATAGGGGGAATGGTGGCTTAGCGGCTCAGCACCCCGCGCACAACATCAACTATCATCCCGAGCTCATTTGCTGTGAGCCCTCCGCCCGACGGCAGGCAAAGCCCCTCGGCAAACAGTATCTCGGAAAACCCGCGGCCGTTAAACTCCGCCCCGTCGTAGAGCGGCTGCATGTGAAGCGGCTTCCATACCGCCCTCGCCTCGATGCCGGACTTTTCAAGAGCGATGCGCACGGCCTCGCGACTTCCCGCGGCCACGTCGGGGTCGATCCGTATGCAGCTCAACCAGCGTGTCGCGCGACCGAAGCGCGCCTCAGGCATGAACGAAACGCCCGGCAGGTCGCGTAGCGACTTGCGGTAGTGCTCGAACACGCGGCGCCGCGCCTTGATCTTCGCTGGCAGCTTGCGCAATTGCGCGCGGCCAATGCCGGCGAGCACGTTGCTCATCCGATAATTGAAGCCGAGCTCCGCGTGCTCGTAGTGTGGCGCCGGCTCGCGCGATTGCGTTGAGAGTTTGTGGGCGCGGGCGACAAGCTTTGCATCTCGCGACACGAGCATGCCCCCACCGCCGGTTGTGAGAATCTTGTTTCCGTTGAACGAGTAGATGCCGATGTCGCCGAATGTGCCGGCGTGCACCTTGCCGTAGGTCGCGCCGACGCTCTCGGCGGCGTCCTCGACAACAAAAATGCCGTGCTTGCGGCACGTCTCGAGCAGTGGCGTCCAGTCTGCGCACTGGCCAAGCACGTCGACAATAATCGCGGCGCGCGGCGCGCGCCCCGCGCGCACCTTGCGCTCAACCGTCTCGGCGAAGACCGCAGGGTCGATGTTCCACGAGCGCTCCTCAGAGTCGATAAACACGGGACGTCCGCCGTCATATAGGAGAGGGTTCGCGCTCGCGGTAAACGTAAGATCTGACACGAGCACCTCGTCGCCTGGCCGCACGCCGGCAAGGCGAAGCGCAAGATGGACTGCCGCAGTGCCCGAGTTAAGCGCCACGGCATGCCCGGTGCCGAACGCATCGCACACTTCCTTCTCGAACGCCGCGAGGTGCGGACCCGCGGGGGCGACCCAGTTTGTGGCGAGTGCCTCGTCAACAAGCGCCCGCTCCTCGGGACCAACTTCGGGAGGTGAGAGATAGACTTGGATCTTCAAGCGGGGCGCTTTCCGAAGGTCGAACGTGCGCGGCGGGCGGCGCATCGCAAGGCTATAGGAAGATGAGGCGCTCCGCCGGCTCTCAGGCGCGTCCCGGGTAGCGCGACCTTCGCCGAGGAGCGCGTCCGTCGTGCCTCTCGGCGAGAGGCACGCTCCCTCCGGCGTCACTTCCCTCTATCGTCTCCTCCGCCAGTCCCAGTTCGGCAAGCCCGTGCATGACGCGTTGCAAGCCAGGATTGTCCCAATTTTCTACGAACGGCCCACTGCTCGTCACGCACTGAATGGTGCTCGCAACTTCCGCGAAACGCCCGGCGGATCGTGTCCCCTCACCCAAAAACCCAGAACGCACAGAGGATGAAGTACGCCGCCGGAAGCACTGCGAAGACCGCGACGTCGATTTTCCGCGCAATGGAATCCTTGCCAGCGTTGCATAGCGAAAGTCCGAGCGCCGAGGCAAGCAGCGTGAGAAACACGCTCGAGATGGTCGCGATGCATACAAGGTCGGGCACGGTCAGGATGCTCGTCTCGGGCATGTTTGTCGCGATCACGAACTGCGTGGCGATCGCTGCGAACAGGGCCGCGGAGCCGAGACCGAAGCGCACATCGGCCTGATCGGCGCGCGCCAGCAAGCTCAGGAACCCGATCAGCGCCGCGGCGAACACGCCGATATAAAGCTTGAGCGCGGCCGCGCTGGACGGACGGTGAATGCCGAAGCTCGCAATGAACCGGCTGTAAACCGACTTGTTGTCGGATGCGAGGTTCGGGTCGCCGTAGTTCGTGTTGTAGATGTGGCTGGTTACATCGAACTTGCCGCCGCTTGCCGTAAAGCCAGACACATAGAAATCATCGCTCAGCATCGAATTGCGAGAGTCGAGCGTGTAAACGAGGTCCTGCTCCGAAGTGGCGTCCTCGATCTCGATCGTCAGATGGTGCCGGTCGCGCGGATACTTGAACAAGTCGAACTCCTTGATGATGGTCGCCTGCACACGGTAGCACGCGTAGCGTCCGCCCTCGACGTCGTGGATATCCGACTCGGCCTTTGAGTTGATGCGCCCGTTCACGATCTCGAATGTCTCGCCTGGGTTGATCTCCGGGTTCGACCAGACGAACCAGATGTAGAAATCGACGTCGAATGTGCTCTCCCTGAGGCTGATCGCGTCGATCCGGTTGACGAGGGTGCCGATCGTCACCTCGTTCGGCTGTTCCGCCGCACGTGTGGACGGGGTGCCAACAAGGAGCGACGCAACGAAACACACGAGCGCAGTCGCCCGGCGGGGATGTATTCGCATGGCAGGCACAATTTGAATCCGTGAAGGGTTGTCAACGATCACGGGGCGACACAGCGATGAGACCACGAGACCAAGGCACCGCAGCCTTCGACTGCGAAGCTGCAACGTCCAACATGCAAGCTCCAGTGAATCACAAATCGGCAAGCACCCAAATCGAAGCCTCGTGATTGAAGTTTCATTGGAAGTTGGAAGTTGGATGTTGGAGCTTCGAGGGCTTACTCCCTTCAAACTCCTTCATCGTTGCTTCGCCGGGCGCGGAAATGCCTTCGCGGCTGCACACGAGGCGGACCGTGCGCAGCAGTATCCGCAGGTCGAGCGCGAGGCTGTGGCTGTCGACATACCACACATCGAGCCGCAGCCGTTCCTCCCAGGTCGTGGCGTTGCGGCCATTCACCTGCGCCCAGCCGGTAATGCCGGGCCGCACCTCGTGACGTCGCGCCTGCTCGGGCGAGTAGCGATCGAGATAGGCCGTGAGCAGCGGTCGCGGGCCAACGAGGCTCATTTCGCCGCGGAGCACGTTCCAAAGCTCTGGCAACTCGTCGAGGCTCGAAGCGCGCAGACGCCGGCCGAACGATGTCAACCGCTCCGAATCCGGTGCCGGAGGCGCGCCTGGTGCGGCTACCACCATCGTGCGAAATTTCACGAGCGTGAACAGCCGCGCTCCCCTGCCCGGCCGTGCCTGACGGAACAACACCGGCGAGCCAAGCTTCACGCGCACGAGCACCGCGATGACGAGCAGCAACGGCAGCAGTAGAATCAACAGGACGAACGCTCCGACGATGTCGAAGAGACGCTTCATTGTTCCGCTCGTGCCGGATTCACTGAGCGCAACTGCACATCGTCTGCCTCGACAAAATCGGAGCCGACCTGCCGCGCCACGCTCACACCGAATCCGACCCACGCCACTCCCTCCGGCGCGCGGTCCGCAAGCACGACCTCCGTCCAATCATCCGCGCGACCCACCGGCAGCGATTGCAACTGGTGTTCGCCGATCGGACGGTTGTCGGCATCGAGAAAACTGAGCACGAGCGCCGACGTGTTGCCCGGCGAGATGCGTCCGCGCAGCCAGCCCGTGAGAACATAGATTCTCCCCGGTAATGCAGGAATCCAACGGAAGACCTCGGTGTCCCACGCGCCCTCGACCCGAAGCGCTCGCGCGCCGGCATGCGCATCGGTTTCAACGACCGCCACGCGTCCGCGCTCCGTCGGCATAGCCTGGCACCGCCACGCCAGCGGCAGCGCGCCGTAGCGCTGGAAGAGGAATTCGGGCCGCATTGGATCGCCCTCGAGTTCGAACGAGCCATTCGCCGCAAGGTTCGGAACATCGCGTCCGGCGAGCAGTCGCGCACCCTCGACGATTGCGCTGCCGTCAAAGGCGGCGAGGTGACTGCACGCACCGACTCCACACTTCTCGATATGCCGCCACGCGAGCGTTGGCCGAGGATCATTGCGCGTGAACGGATCGAGCGGCATGTCGCTCAGCGCTGGCGTCGCGCCCGCTCGTGCGGCTGCGAACGCCGCGGTGAGAGTCGCAGCAGTCGCGGAGTAGCGATCGAGCAGCGGACCAGGATCCTTTGACGCATCGCCGAACGCCGCACGTTGCACTTCGCGACGTGCCAGATCAAACGCACCGAACGCCTCGGTCACGGCGAACGCGCGACTCGTGAGTTCGACGCGGGCGCGCACGCTGTCGTTCTCCGCTGCGGCCGCGGCACGGTCGAGCGAAGCGCGCAGCTCAGCGCAAACTGCCGGCGGAAAGAGAAGCGCCTGATCCTCGCCGTCGTAGAATTTCAGCCAATAGGGCTCGCCTCCCTGCCCCATCCAGCGCGCCTCACACTGCGCGAAGAAGTGGCGCATCTCGTCGGCCGCGGCGCCGTAGAAGCCGTTGAAGAACTCGTCCTCAAGCGTGGCGAGATCAACGTCGCCATCCCACAGCGCACGCGCGGTCGCCCATGCCTTGAACGCGTCGAAGCCCCAGTGCGAGTTCATCTCCGCGAAGCAACCGCGCGCGCCGATCGTGTGCGCCGCGTCGAGCGCACGCACCATCTCGCGATGATAGATTCGAGGCACGAGGAAGCGTGATCCGTATGAGTAGTCGTAGATGCCGACTGTCTCCGCACCCGACCGGCACCACGCGCGGATGAGCGCGAGGTCGTCCGCAGCGTAGCCTGCATCGTAGTATTGCGAACGGTCGGTCGTGAGATACGGCAGCACGCGTGGATGCACGGCAAACCGCGGCGTGTTCTCCGCCCAGAAATACGCGAGCGCGCCAAGCTTCTTGTCCGACCAGCGCGTTTCGAGCACCTCGGCCGCTCGGTTCATGAAACTGAAGACGATATCCGAGTAATCAGGAAACCCACGGTGCCATCGCAGAGGCTCCACGACAGCACGCGTGGCGTCCGACTGGTCAAAGCGAACCGAGTCATTCACGCCGAGCGCGAAGCTCGCGTCGCCGGGATTCGCCTCGAAGTGTCGGCTCGCGACTGCCGCGGCGTGTGCGGCCACGTCATCGCGCGTGAGGTCGGGCTGCCAGCGGTAGTCGCCAGGCGCGGGGCTCACGCGCTCGCCGTCGACGATCGGGAACCAATCAGGATGCTCCACGGCGATCTCGGGTGTGAAGACGTTTGAAAGATTATGACTGAACGCAAAACGCCGGCGCAGTCCGTTGAGCGCCGCCCACTCGTCGCCGCCCGCGCCAAGCCCCCAGAACTCTCGCGAAAGCCACGCAGGCTCGTGCACTTCACCTCCTACTGGCACAGCGAGCGCCCCGGCTCGCGGAATCGATTCGCCAAGCGGCCCCGGCATGAACCAGCGCACATCTGCGTGCTTCTGAAGGAACCACGATGCGCCGAAACGCGTGCCCCATGGCTCCGCACCTTGAATGAAAATGCGATCGCTCTGCACAACGATTCGGAATCCGTCGCGGTCGAGTCGCACGGCGCGTGCATCAACCGGCGGGAGGCGTCGACGCGCGGCCTCGGTGTTGCCGACGAAGATGCCGCGACGTTCGCCCGCATGCTCCGTGCGCACGGTGAACTCGGTGTTGCCCGCTTCGCCGAGCACGCGCGCCAGCAGCGCCGCAGCCTCGACCTCCTCAGGCGCCGGATTCGCTGGCGTGAGAATCGGAAGCGCCGCGCGACCGCCGGCAAACACTGTCACCTCCGCGGGCGTCGAAGCTGAGAGGCTTGGCACTGGCACGGCCAGCGCGACAACACATGCGAACCCAAAGACCCGCGCTCGGAGATCGCGGGCTACCTTTTGGAGTCCATCCGCGGGTAGCCCGGGCTCTCCGAGCACGGGCTCTGGGAACCGATTCATTCTAAATTCTTTCCAGCGCTCCGACTCTCGGCGCGTTGGACCAGCAACCACACGGCCGCGAGCGAGACGACCGCGACGACTGCCGATGCGATACCGCGACCCGATCGCGTGAGGTGGATCAACGCGGCCGCCGACATGAGCACGGCCCACGCGCCATAGAGCAGGCTCACCCGCGCGTGCGACCAGCCGGCAAGCACGAGGCGCTGATAGAGATGTGAGCGATGCGCACGCAGCACGTTCTCGCGGCGGACGAGCCGGCGTAGAAACGTGAACACTCCGTCGCCGATGAACGGCCACAGGATCAATCCGCCGAAGACCGGAATCCGCGCGGCGGCGAGTGGTGACTCGACGAGTGCGTGGAGGGACGCAAGCACAGGAATCATCGCCAGCATAAATCCGAGAAACGCACTGCCCACGTCGCCCATGAAGATCTGCGCGGGTGACCAGTTGTGGAAAAGGAAACCTGCACATGCCCCCGCAATCACGATGCCTCCCAGCGCTGCAACCGGGTCGCCGAGCCAGAGGCCTGCAGCCGTCCATGCGATTCCCGCGATCATACACTGCAGCCCGGCGATGCCGTCGATGCCATCCATGAAGTTGGTGACGTTCGTGAGCCCGAGGATCCACACGAGCGTGAGCGCGACTCCGAGCGCGCCCAGCGTGACGATGCCTGCACCTGGCACATGGATGAGTTCGAAGGAGCCGACAGTCGTCACCGCGCCCGCGGCAAACGCGACGTGCACGACGAGCCGCAGCGTCGCCGGGATCGGGCTGCGGTCGTCCGCCACGCTCACGGCAGCGACTGCGAACCCGAGCAGGACGAGCCACCACACGTCGAGCGCCGGCCAGCCTCCGCTGAACACGATCGCGAGCGGCCAGCCTGCGAGGACGACAGCCACGATGCCGATGCCGCCGCCGCGAGGCGTGGGATTGCGGTGAAGGCTGCGCTCGTTGGGCCGATCGACGAGCCCCAGTCGCGGCGCCGCGCGGATCACGGCTCCAACGATGAGCCACGACACCAGCGCCGCGCCGGCAAACGCGATCGCGATCAATGCTGTCATTTCTTCACAGGCACGAGAGAGTCGGCGACTTTGCGAATCGCCTCGCGGAAGTGCGTGATCGAAAAACGCGTCTCCATCAGTCGACGCCCCGCGGCGCCCATCGCGTCGGCGCGCGCCGGATCGCCGAGCACCTTCGCGATCGCGTCGGCGACGGAAAGCGCGCTCGAAGGCGAGGCCACGAGTCCGGTTTCACCGGCGACGAGCGCGTCGGTCGAGCCGCCCTCGCTGCTCGCGATCACGGGCCGGCCACAAGCGGCGGCCTCGAGCAGCACGACACCAAATCCCTCGCCGCCCCAGTGGCCGATCGGCCTCTGGATCACGCGCGACGGAAGCGCAAATACGCCGCAATGCCGGTAGGCGTCGCGCAGTTCGTCCATCGCGAGGCGGCCCGTGAAGGTCACTTGCGGTCCGAGACCCATGTCGAGCGCCGCGAGTTCCAGTCGCGCACGGTCGTCGCCTCCGCCCACGACGCGGAGCTTGACCTGCCTGCCGAGCGTGCGACTCGCAAGTGGCAGCGCCTCGAGGAGAATGTCGTGTCCTTTGTAGCGCTCGACCCCGGACATCCTTCCGCAAATCATCACCTCGTCGCGGTGAACGTGCGAGGTGTCGCGCAACGGCGAAAAGAAATCCGTGTCCACCGGATTGGGCACCACCTCGACCTTCGCGGCGGGCGAGTGCGCGAGCACTTGTTTGCGCGTGAACTGGCTCACGGCGACGACGCGGTCGACGGATTCGAGTTGTTCCTTGAATCGGCCGCCCATCGGGCCCCAGGCGTCGTTGCCGTGCGCCCACACGATGATCGGCGGCCAGCCCGGCGGCGTGCCCTCGCTGTTGAGGCGGAGCAAGTTCACGTGGCCGATGACGATCAGGTCGAAGCCGCCGGAGGCCATGCGCTCCTGGACCTTTGCGCGCCAGCCCCAGCGACGATGCACGAGGCCCGCAATCGTGCCGCGCACGGCGAGCGGCTCGCTGCTGATGCCGCCGAGGTTCACTGGTTCCTCGTCGAACACGGACCACACCGTCACGCCCCAGCCGAGCGCTCGAAATGCCTCGGCGACCTGCGTGGTGACGATCTGCAGCCCGCCGCTCGAGTTCCAGTTCCAGACGATGAATAGAACGTTTCGCGTCATTCGGCTCCCACGCTTGTGCACCAAGTCTCCACGGTGTTCAACGGCTTCCACGCCAATTCGCGTCGCGCCCGATCTGCGCCGAACCATGCTGACTCGTTGAGCCTGCGCAGCGCCGCGGTGTCGAACGGCGCGCGCCGCCCTCGAATCGCGCCCGCCGCATCGCCTGCGAGTGCGAGGGCCCGCAACAGTGCGTGCGGCATCGTCCAGCTCGCGGGCGCACGACCGGCCGCGACGCACATCGCGAGATACAGGCGACGAGTGGAATACGCCTCGCCATCGGCGATATGGTAGATGCGGCCGGCCGCATCCGGAACCGAAGCGGCAAGCAACGCAGCTCTCACGAGGTCGCCGACATACACGAGCGAGCGGCGATTGCCCGTCTCACGGATCGGCGGAAACCGGCCACGCGCGACGGCATCGCGCATCCGCGCAAGGTTGCCCTTTACGCGAGGCCCATAGACGAGCGCGGGCCGGACTACCACACGGTGCGGAATTCGTTTGTCGTCGAGCACGAGCCGTTCGGCAGCGAGCTTCGAGCGGCCGTATGGCGTGTCGGGCTCCGGCGCGTCTTCCTCGACGAGCGCACGGTCGCCGCGCTGTTGATGATCGCCGAATACCTTCACGGAGCTGAAGAAGACGAACGCGCGCGCACCACCGGCAGCCGCAGCATCGAGCGCGCGCTGCGTGCCAGTCACATTCACGCGCTCATACTCTGCATCGTTAGAGGTTCGCTCGGAGATCGCGTGTGCCTTGCCGGCAAGGTGGAAAAACGTCGTGATTCCGTCCTGAAGCAGCGGTGTCTCTTCGACGATATCCATCGAAATCCAGTCTACACACAAATCGTCAGGTGGTTTCGAGCCGCGCGCGATCCCAGTCACTTCGTCTCCACGCTCCGCAATCGCACGACAGAGCGCGCGCCCCAAGAAGCCTGAGGCGCCGGACACAACTGTGCGCTGAATCATCGTTGGCTCGCGCGCGCGGCGGCGATCGTGTCGAACAACGCCGCCCAGCCGCCGGCGATGGCGTCCTGATCGTAGGCGCCCTGTCCGGCATTGAAGGAGTTCACTCGCCGGCGAAGAACCTCGTCCGGCTGCGCGGCAATCTGCGCGAGCGCGGCGAGCAATCCCGCGGTGTCGCCCGGCTCGACAACCCAACCGGCGTCGTGTTTTCGCACAGTGTCGGCGAGGTCGGACTTCGCCGGACAGACTGCGAGCAGCGCCTGGCCCGCGACCATGGCGCTGTAGGTTTTGCTCGGCATCACGAGTCCCTCGGCCCCGGACCTGAGCGTGACGAGCGCCACTTCCGCCGAGCGCATTGCCGAGTGCCACGCCTCGCCCTGTAGATTTCCTCCAAGTGACACCGCGGCTCCCATCGAGCTCGCGACCGCAGTCTCGAGTTCGCGGAAGCCTGCGCCGTTTCCGCGAAACTCCACTCGCACTCCGTCGGGAATTCCGCGGCGGATCGCGCCTGCAATCGTGCCGACGTCGTGCATGCGCCCGAGATTGCCACAGTAGAGAATCGTCGCTCGCGCAGCCGCGGCGCGCGGCGTGGGCGGGTCGTGCCTGAATGGAGCGCCATCGGCCCCGACGGCGATCACATAAGCGCGAGGGATTGGACCGAAACGCTCCTGCGCGTGCTCGAGCAGGCGCTCGCCGAGGAAAACATTGGCCGCCGCGTGATGAAACGATGCCTTCACCCGACTGGCGATAAACCGCTCGGCGAACGAATCGCGACGAAGTTTGCCCGCGACCGTAAGCACGTCCGGATACAGATCGAACACCCAGTTCACAACCGGTGATCCCCGCCGCCCTGCAAACGCCATCGCCACCCAAGGCGCGAAGAACGTGTTTGTGCACACGATCCCAACCCTCGGTCCGTTCGTGCGACTCAGGAACCGGAAGCCAACTCGAATCGGATAGAGCGCGTAGCAACGCGCGCGAAGCCACAGTCTCGCCACACTCCCCCGCGCTGCCCAGTAGTCCGCTTGCGTGACTTGGTAGCGTTGCCGCGCCTTCACTCCGCGTGCCTCAAGGGATCGGACGAGCGCGGGCAGGAACGTTGTGTATTCTGTCGAGGACCAGAACTCGACGCGCGGTGTCATGCAATCGACTCGATGAACTCGGCAAGCGCCGGGTAGGTGTTCGCCCTGTTGAACTCCATCTCACCGAGACGCAGTGCTGCGCCCGCCGCCTCGCGCACGGCGCGTCGACTCTTCACGCAGTGGCGCATCGCGGCAACGAGACTCGCAGGGTCTCCCGCAACGTATCGCCAGCCCGCAGCGCCGAGCAGGTGCTCGGGTTCACCGGGAAGCGAATTGATGACGGGCAGGTTGTGGCCGAGGTAGTCGCTGAGCTTGTTTGGCATCACGATCCTCGACTCGGGCCGGATCAGGTTGAGCCCGACCTCTGCATCGCCGAGCAGTTCGCGCAGCGCATCCTTGGCGAGGAACCCGTGCCACTTGAACCGGCTGCCCATCACGACGGGATCCTCGGCGCGCTTGCGGAATGCCTTCGTCGCTTCGCCGCTCCCGGCAACATGCACCTCGAAATCGGCGCCCTCGGCGTGCAGTATCGCGACCGCGTCGAGGAGCGTGCGCCAGTCATAGTTGCGCGAGAGGCTGCCAATGTAGACGAAGCGCATCGGCCCATCCGCTTTCTCGCGATCAAGTCCGGGCTCCGCGTTGAAGCCAATGTAAGTGCGATGAAACGGTCCCAACGCGCCGCGTGTGCGCGCGTGGGCGATGTAGGTGTCGCAAACCGCCGTGACACCGTCGGCTCGCGTGAGCACCGAGTCCGCGTCGAGATGCAAGCGCGCGAAAATTCTCCGACCGAGCCATTCGCGCATGAACCGTGGAACTGGCAGCGTCTGGTAGAACGTCTCGGGCCAGAGGTCCTGCACGTCCACGATGAACTTCGCGTGCACGGTGTCGGCGACTCGCTTCGCCGCGAGCGCACCGTCGATCGTCGGTAGGCTCGCGAGCACGACCAGCGGCGCTTCAGCCGCCGACTCGACGAGCAGCGCTGTCGCGCGCTCTTCAAAACCTTGCGCGAAGTCTGCGTGGCTCTTGAGCCGCGTGCGTCCGACATTCCGAAGATAGGGTCGCACGGGCACCCGGCGCACTTTGAGATCGCGGGCTGCACGGCCCACGCCGCGCGGGCGCTTGAAGCGATGCGACCAATCTGCAGTCCACCACGTGACCGAGTGGCCGCGGGCGATCAACGCCTCAGCGAGCGACCAGTATCGGCCGCGCGGAACGGCCTCGTCCGGCGGGTCGTCAAACGGGTTCACGATCCAGATCTTCATGCGTGGTCAACTGCCACGAGAGTGCTGGTGCGCTGGAGGCTCCACGAGGCTTTCCTCGGCCAACGATCGCAAAGAGCGCGTAAAAACTTCATGTGAGAGCTCGTCGCGGACGAAATCGCGACCGCGCGCGCCCATCTCTGCCAAAGCTGCCGGAGTTGCTCGCGCGAACTCCTGAATCGCCCCCGCGGCAGATGCGCTCGAGTCGTCGTGCAGCATCCAGCCGCAGCCGACCGCCTCGAGGTCAGGTGCAAGATCGTTGCCGGGTGAGAGGATCACCGGAATGCCCGCTGCCATCGCCTCGGCGGCGGAGTGATTGAAGTTCTCGCGCACTGAGAGCGAAATCAGGCCGTCGACCGCGAGCATCATCGCGGACTTGTCGTTTCCATAGACCGGTCCGATCGCATGCACGCGCGGGCCGACGCCTGCCTCGCGAGCCACGTTGTTGATCCCGGCCGCCGTCAATCTGCTCTCCGGACCGGCGACGATGAGATGCACGCCTGGTGCTTCCGCCGCGACGAGCGCGCGAACTGTTTCGATCGGGCGTTTCATCGGGTGCAGCCTTCCGAGAGAGAGGAGCACGCGCGCATCCGGCGGTATGCCGAGTCGGCCGCGCCAGAGAGCGCGCGCTGACGCGAGAGCGGTGAGATCCGTCAACTCTACGGGCCAGCGGACGACGCGGGCATTGTCGCGCTCGAGCCACGGTCGGGCTTTCTCCATTTCACGGCGCGTCGAGAAGATCACGCTCGAGGCGTCGCGCAGCATCCGGCGGCCGAAGAGCTGCATCCACGCGCGCTTGATGCCGGCGCGGTAGGTGAACACGTAGGGATCGAGGCAACCATGCGGCACCACCCAATAGGGGACACCGAGCCGGCGCGCGCGCGAGCGCACCCAGTGGGCCGAGTGCCGGTAGAGGATGTGGCACGAGAGGAGATTCACACCCGGCAACAGAGCGTCGGCCCGCGCGATCTGCCCGGGCGCCGCCGGGAGAAACAAGCGCCCGAGTGGCCCACCCACACTCCGCACGTAAGTGATCGCGCCATCCGCTTCGTGCATGTCGCGCGGGTGCGTGAACGACACGACGCGACCGCCGAGCGCGCGTTGGAAGCAGCGCACGGTTTTGAACGGTCCGCCCATCGACGGCACGAGGTCGATGCCGGCGAACAGCGGATTCAACTCGCGCGCAGTCGTCATCGTTTCGCCGCGATCTCGCGGTAGAGCGCGTCGGTCCGATCCCAGCTCGCGCGCATCGAGAGGATCGGCTCGAGGCGCTCGCGGCAACCAGCAGAGCGCCTGCCGCCGGCAACGCGAGTGATCACGGCGCGAAGCCAGTCCGTCCACGCCGGGGGTTCGTGCGGTAGAACCGCGAAGCCATCCCCTGCCGCTGCACCAGCGATGCCACATGCGTCTGAGACGGCCACCGCACAGCCACACGCCGCGGCCTCGGCCGCGGCAAAACCGAAGGACTCGTGAAGGCTGGGGAGCACAAATCCGTCCGCGGATCGCAGGAGCGCGCGCAGCGACGCGGCGTCCAAGCCGCCGACGAAGACGACTTTGTTGCCAATCCCTGCATCGGCGAAAGCGCGGTTCAACGAAGCGGCGACTTCTGATTCATGATCGTGGCCGACGAGCACGAGTTCCCAGTCGAGTCGCGCAAATGGCGCGAACGCTGCGGGAAGGAGATCGAGACCCTTCACTGGGTGAAAGCGTCCGGCCCAAGCGAGCATCGCCTTTCGCTGGCTCACCGCTGCGCCGGCTCGCGCGACTTCACGCTCATCGTCGTCAGGCATCCAGAAGTCAAAGTCGACGCCAGGCGGCGACACGATCCGCCGCGTGTCCGCCGAGAGGCCGATCGCCGTGCCGGCCTCGCGATCTGAAACGAAGTGGACAGCGCTCGCGGCGGCGATAGCGCGTGCGCCGCGGAACTTGAAGAACGCGCGCTTCAACGGCGCGCGCCGCGCCCATACCCACGGAGAGAGTCCGCCGTGCGGCACGAGCACCGCAGGGATTCCGGCATCGCGGGCCGCTTCGCAAACCGCAGCCACCGGTCCCTGCCAGAAGCCCGAGACGACCACGAGGTCGGCGCTCGCGACTGCACGCCTCGCGACGCGAGCGAGCGCCGGGCGCGCAAGGAGTCCGCCGAAGTTCCAGCCGTGGTCACGCTCGATGCAAACTCCATCCGGCAGCACTTCCGATCGCGGCGCACCTTTCGCACCGAGATCGGTCGCCAACACGGTCACTTCGTGTCCGCGCACGGCGAGCTCGTGCGCAGCCTGCGCGGCCCATGTCACGAGCCCTCCAAACTGAGTCGCGGGGGAAAATACCGCGCTGCAAAGGATGATTTTCAACGCGTTCTCCCGGCACGCTCCTCGAGCGCGGTCCGAATGTGACCCATCCACTTCTCCGTCCAGGCTTCCGCGGAATACGGTGCCGCAAGTTCGCGCGAACGCTGGCCCCACAGTGGCAGGTCCCCGTGCCGCCGGTGCAGCGAGATCATCGCTGCCGCGAGCGCGTGTGGGTCTCCGGTCGGAACGCGGAGGCCGTTGTAGTCGTGCCGGAGAACCTCAACCGAAGATCCGCACGCTTCACTGGCGATTATCGGCAATCCCGACGCGGCGGCTTCGACGAGTGCGAGCGGCCAGGGATCGAACCGGCTGGGAATCACAAACGCGCCCGCAACCTGCCATTGGGTGCGCATTTCGGATGGCTGCACGAAGCCGAGGTCGGTGACGCCCGCGGCCCCGCGCAACTGTGCCGAGAGCGGTCCCATTCCGCAGCAATCGAGCGGCCACGGGTTGTCGACCGAGTCGCGGTAAGACGCGTAGCCGTCGAGCAGGACGTCGATTCCTTTTTCACGAACGTAACGGCCCACGAACAAGAATCGTCCCGGCCACGGCGCTTTCGATCGCTCGGCGACCGCGTCGCCAAGTCCGGTCCAATCCACGCCGTATTGACCGCGACCGATGCGATGCTCGGGCACGCCGAGATTGCGAGCGTGCTGCCACGCGCGCTCGCCCGCGACGACCACGCGGTCGAGCCGCCGCATGTAGCCGCCCACACGGATGCGGTTGAAATATTGGAGCGGCGTGCGCCACGGAGTGTCGAGCCCGGTGATGAACGCCCTGCCGCGCAGCCGCGGCGCGGTTGCCAGTCTGCGCAGATTCTTCTGCCACCAACCAGTCGTGACAACCACGTCGGGCTCCTGTGCCACGACCCAGTCTTCGATCAACGTCGGATCGAGTCGCTCTTGCGCATCCAACAGCCGGCATCGGATCCCAGTCATGATTTCCTCTGAAAACCCCGAGTTGGAACTTCCCCCCGCGCGATACGCCATCACCCGCAGGTCCACCTCGCCCCTCGCCGCAAGCGCCCGCCAACACGCCGCCATGTAGCCGGAGATGTTCGTCCAGCAGAACGCGACGCGGATGGGCCGGTCGCTATGCATGCTCCTTCAGCGCTCCGAGAACAATTTCTGCACATCGCTCCCATGTGAAATCCGCGGCACGGCGGCGGCCGGCAGTGGCGAGTGACTCGCTGCGGGACGAGTCGCGACTTAACTCGATCAGAATGTCTGCGATGGCACCGGCGTCGGAAGGCTCGACAAGGATGCCCGCCTCGCCGACCGCCTCCGGGAGCGAGGCGCGATTCGCCGCGACTACCGGAACTCCCGCCGCCATCGCCTCGATCACCGGGAGGCCAAACCCTTCGTAAGGACTCAGGAACAGGAGTGATGACGCGCCACCGAGGAGGCGTTGAAGCTCCACCTCCTCAACGGCACCTCGCACTTCGAGGCCCGCAATTTCTCGCGCACGCTCGACAAGCTCCGGGTCGTTGGGGCCGGCGACGATGATT
>DATKCJ010000463.1:0-3487 GCA_035513275.1 Opitutaceae bacterium | reverse complement strand
GACGAGCAAAGCCGGAGTGACGCCGACCAGCACGCCGGTGCCCAACGCCACGCGAAACGCAAATGCCAGCACGCGCAGGTCGGTCGAAAAGTAGAGAGTCGAACCCTCGCCCCCGAGACGGCGCGCCATGAACTCGGTCGTCCATTGTGAAACGAGAATTCCGAGCCCGCCGCCGGCGAGTGACAGCAGCACGCACTCGGCGATCAAGGGGCGGATCAGTTGGGTGCGGGACGCTCCGAGTGCCGCGCGGATCGCGAACTCCCGAGCCCGTGCAATCGCGCGCGCAAGCAGGAGATTTGCGAGATTGCCGCATGCGATCAGCAGCACCGAGGCGGAGAGGCCCAACAACAGGTAGGTGAGGTTGCGACCATTGCTCCCCAAGCCCGTGCTTTGGAGCGAGACAAGACGAACACCAAAATCCGCGCTTTCCTGTGGACGATCCGCGGCGATGCGAGCGGCGATCGTTTCAAATTGCGCCTGGGCCTGCGCGGGATCGACGCCGGGACGAAGCCGCGCCAACACGCGCAACGAATCATCGGTGCGCGAAGCGCGCTCCTCCGTGGTTAAACCCATCGGCCTGAATATCCGGACGGGACCGAACAAGGTCGTTTCGCTCATACTCGGGGGCAAGACGCCCACGATTTCAACGGGCTCGCCATCGAGGCGGACCATGCGCCCGATGATCTTCGGATCGGATTCAAAACGTGTCCGCCAGAAAAAGTCGCTGATCACAATCACGTTGTTCCGGCCGGGCGCATCCTCGTCCGGACGAAAGACGCGACCGAGCGCCGGCGCCACACCGAGCACCGCAAAATAATCCGGCGAGACGCGATGCGAGTTGAACATGTCGGCGGGTCGGCCCGGTTCCGACAGTGTGAACCCCCACGAGCGGTAACCGGCCACGTGCGCGGTTTCCGTCGAGTCCTCCACGATCCGATAGTAGTCCGCGGGGACATGCTGCCCCTGCTCGCGCTGCGCACTGGTGCGATTGAGTTGGAAGAGACGATTGGGTTCCGGGAAGGGCGGGGTGCGCAGCAGGAACGTGTTCAGCAGGCTGAACATCGCGGTGTTCAAACCGATTCCCAACGCGAGCGTCAGCACCGCGATGATGGTGAAGCCCGGGGACTTGATGAGCTGGCGAAGCGCGAAGCGCATGGATTGAAGGGGTTGGGCGCTCTCTATCGAAATAGAATCATCGAGGACGCGGCACTCTTCGACCGGACGCGACGAAGCCCGATGCACGGACGCAGCGCCGGCGACGGGCGTGACGGTTGGCGGGCCATGCGCCCAAAACTGCACGGCGTGTGCCAAGGGTGGCGTCAGTTTCTAGAGCTTGGCACTCAAGCGGATGCCGGCTGGAGCGGGGCGCACGCGAGCAGCCTTCGCGACGAATTCGCGAATCTGCAGTCCCAAATGCGGGACGGGTGTGGAACTCGTTCCGTGAGTTCCGAGACAGGCGGCAAGGGCTCAAGGCGCTTCTTGCGACCGTGTTTGGCAACGACGTCCACGGCGAGATCCTCGCGCGGAGGCAACGGTTGTGTCCTCAAGTTAGCGCCCTCTCGCCGAGAGGCGCGTTCCGCAGCGGAGCCCCGGTGTTACGCGCCCCTCGGCGATGGGCGCGCCACCCGGCAGCAAACATCCATTCGAGTCAGACGACGATCTTCGCGACTTTCAAAATCTTCGCGACAACACCGCTGAAGCGCTCGATGGCGGCGGCGCGGCGGGTGTTGTCGTCGGCCGCGGCTTTCATCTCGGCCAAGAGGGCCTTGATGTCGGTGAGTTCCTCGGGCGTGAAGAGCGCCTTCAACTGCACGTCGGAGTATGCCTTCCAGAACGCGGCCTGCTTGTATGAGCCGGTGATTGTGTTGACGAGGTCCTGATCGATTCGACCGGAGCGTGACATGGCGATGAGGTGTCAGGGGTTGAAGTTTTCGAGGAGACGATCGGCGAGTGTGCCGAGGCCGTTGAGGTCGAGGCCTGTGATCGCGGATACGCGCTGCGCGATGGCGGCGCGGGAGGCGTCGAGCTTCTCGACGGAGAGGAGATACATCTGGACGGACTCGTTCATCGCGACGAGCTGCACCGTGTTCTCGCGGGACTGCGCGATGAGTTCGGCCTCCTTCGCATCGATCGCGCCGGAGAGATCCTCCCAGACCTGGCTCATGTTGGCGGCGAGAGTGCTGCGCTGGTCCTGAGTGAGCGACGCGGAATCGCTGATGCCGTTTTTCTCGAGATAGGCGGTTTCGACCTTCACGTAGAGTCCGTCCCACTCTTCATCGAGGATCGCGCGCTGGGTCGCGGCGAGCGCAGTGATAATCTTCTCGGTCTCAGCCTGGTTGCGCTGGATGCCCTCGGAGAGTCTTGCGGAGAGGAGCGCGCCGTTCTTCGGAATCGTCGTGCAGCCTGCGAAAAGAAAAACGCACGCTGCGAGCGCGAGCGCGACGCGTATGCGGGGCCTGGCGGGGTGATGTATGTTTCTCATGGTCGTGCCGATTGAGGAAGCCTGTGAAGTGCGGACCGCTCGGCGGTGGTGCATAGTGCGAGCCGATCGCTTCGAATCAAATTGAGGACATGTTTCGCTCTGCGGTTCGAATGCGTGCGGCGTCCTACGGCCGGCTGCTACGGAGAACCTCATGATTGGAAACCGCGGGTTTCATTTCCGGGCTTTGCGAGGAAGGCGGCAGACAATCGCCGGGCACCACCGCACGCAACGCGGAAATCCTTCGCGAGCCGGTGCACAGGCTACCTCACAACCACTGCCTTGATGCTCACGAATTCCTTGATGCGGTAGTGGGAGAGTTCGCGGCCTCGAAGTAGAGCGCAACGAGTCTGCCGAGCCGTTCGGCGCCAGCGCGATCCAGTCTGTGATCCTAGCGATGCGCGCGACCCTCTGAGTGGTGACCCGCTCCCGCCTTGCCACCCAGGCGGCGAGCGGCTTTTGTCCAGCCCGCCGATAGCACCCACAGCCCGGCTTCAACTTTTATGAAGAGGAAACATGGGTGGATCGCGCTTGGATGTTTCGCGCTCGCGCTGCTTCAGGGCTGCGCGTCGGCGCTCGAGGATTCGGGGAACCGAAAGCCGGGAGAAACGGCGGCGGCGCAGTCACGCGCGGTGCGACCGGGTTTTGCGCTGGAGCACGGCGAGGTGGTTCTTGACGTCACCGACGTGCAGGTGATTCCGAAACTCTCAAGGCATGTGCCGCCGCAATATCCGTTCACGTTGCCGACACACGGGATCGAAGGCTCGGTGATGCTATGGGTCGTGGTGCTCGCGGGCGGTGGCGTGGGCGAGGTGAGCGTGGAGTCGTCGACAAACGCGGAGTTCGAGCCGTCCGCGGTCGAGGCAGTGAGGCACTGGAAGTTCGAGCCGGCGCTGCGTGACGACGTGCCCGTGGCGTGCCGGATCCGCGTGCCCGTGGAGTTCAACAAGCCGCGGCCAAAATCGCGATGAGCCGAGCCGACGACAATCCGCTCGCGGGCCGGATCTT
>DATKCJ010000462.1:0-6469 GCA_035513275.1 Opitutaceae bacterium | reverse complement strand
GTCACCTGCCTACTGTCACCCTGTGTCGCTCCCCGCGACGGCGGCATTGAAGGCTTGGTGATTCAAAGGGCTTGCTTTTGGACCTTCCCGCGTCTGCCGGCCGCAATCCGCATTCCGCCTTCCGCAATTCCCCGGGTCGGCGACGCGAATCAGACTGGGAATTCACGAGCGAGGCTCCGTATTCTCGATCGCGTGGAAACCAACCGGATCATCTGCGGCGATGCCATCGCGGCCCTTCGCGATCTGCCCGCGGCGTGCGCACAGGTCGTCATCGCCGATCCGCCCTACTACAACGTCCTCGTCGACCAGGACTGGGACACCCAGTGGACGGCCGTCGCCGGGTATCTCGCGTGGTGCGAGGAGTGGGTGTCGGAATGCATGCGCGTGATGCGCGACGACGGCCTGTGCTTCATCTTCGGCCAGCCCGGCAAGCGGGAGCATGTCTTCCTCCATTTGATGTCGGAGCTGTGTCGGCGCCACCAGTTCCACGACCTCCTGATTTGGGACCGCGTCGTCGGCTACAACGAGCGACGCGACAGCTTCACGCCCGCCTACGAGATGATCCTCGTGCTTCGCAAAGGCGACGCCCCGAAGTTCAACAAGGGCGCAGTCCGCGAGTCCTACAGCAACGAGAAGATCCAAACCTACCTTCGCGACAAGCGTTACAAGGACCGCGACGCCCGCATGCGCCACCTCCTCGCAGGCAAGTTCGCGACAAACCTGCTGCGCGTGCCGAGCTTGAAGGGCACATCGAAGGAGAAGTGCGGCCACCCCAGTCAGAAACCCGTGGATCTCATAACGAAGTTGATCACCTGCGCCTCCGATCCCGGCGACCTCGTGCTCGATCCATTCCTCGGCTCCGGCACGACCGCGGTGGTCGCGCAGGAGCTCGGACGCGTATGGCTCGGAATCGAGATCAATCCAGATTACGTCGAACTCGCCCGCCAGCGGATCATGGAGTCAAGTGGCTTAACAAGCCCGTCCAAGCCCACGCGCCGGTCCACAGCCTTATCAGCCTAATCTTCGCTGACCGTTCAGCCTGAGCCCCTCACACCGCACCTATGCCCCAAATCGCTCACATCGCCAATCTCTGGTCTCTCGCACGCCATCCGTCGCCCGAGCGCGAATGGTCGCTCGAGAAGAAGATCAAAGCCATCGCCGCAGCAGGCTTCGACGGCATCACGACCGCCGTGACGCCCGAGCACCGACGCCTCGCCGAGAAACACGGGCTGCGGCACATCCTTGGCTTCATCTCGTCGGACGACCCGGAGGATTTCGAGCGGCTCATCCACGGACAGAAGGAAGGCGGCGCCGTGCACATCAACGTGCAGCTCGACAACCACGACACGCCGCCTGCGCTCGCCACGCGACACTGGATTCAACTGGAGCGCGCTGGGGAGAAGGTAGGCGGGGTCGTCGTCTCGCTCGAGGTCCACCGCGACTGCTGCACCGAGACGCCCGAGAAAACCTACGAGATCGCCGACCGCTACCACCGCGCGACGGGCCGGTTGATCAAAATGAACTTCGACTTCTCGCACCTCGCCGCGGTGAAGCACCTCCACCCCGGCAACTACATTGAGCGGCTCCTCGACCACCCGGCACTGCTGCAACACAGCGAGCAAGTGCACTTCCGCCCGTTCAACGGACACCACGCGCAGGTGGCCGTCACGCACCGAGGCGCGCTCACGCCCGAGGTGAAGAGCTATCTCGTGTTCGTCGAGGCGCTGATGCGGCTCTGGAAAAAGGCGCGCTCGAACAAGAACAAGACCATGTTCGCGTGCCCCGAGATGGGACCGTATGCCGACGGCGGCGGCGGATACAACATTACCGGGCTTCCGCCCGCGTGGCCCGACGCCGTCGTCCTACGCGGCGAACTCGCGCGCGCGTGGGAGCGGGCGTGAAGGGGCCGTGATCTTTGAGCCGATGATTCAGACCCGCGCTCGGAGATCGCGGGCTACCTTCAAAATTCACTTTGCGGGTAGCCCGACCTCTCCCTCCAGCGCCGAGGCTTCGGAGGGCGGGTGTTCTTGAGTGAAGCTCATCCACCACCCATTCTCGGCGGGCCCAGCGGTCCCGCCCTACCCGCGGACACAATCGAAAATCGCGAATCGAAAATCGAAAATTCCGCCGCGGCTCACATCGGCTTCGGTGAGCGCGGCGGACATGTCGCCGCGTTGGTGAGCGGGTAAACAGCGCGAATCCGCGCGAGCAGGCTCTGGTAGAATTCGAAAGGCGCATGACCCGGCGTGCGCGGGAGCGTGCGTTTCAATTCGGCGACCGAGTTGTTCGCCGCGGCCTGGTAGTCGTCGCGGATCTTCGCTCCGCGTTCGCGGTAGCCAGTGTTGTCCATGCCCGCGAACTCCGCGAGGAGCGGCAGCCACTTGTGCGCGTATTGCACGTGCGCGGTCTCGTCGATGATGTCGAAAAGCATCATCTCGGCCGACTCGAGGTCCTGCCCTTCCTTGAAGTCGACGTAGCCTTCGTTCTTCACGACGAAGTAGCCCGTCTCCGCGACGAGGCCGATCATGAACACGTTCTCGTAAACCTTCGCAGGCGTGAGCGGCTCGGCCTTCAACGGCGCGAGAAGCTCGTGCTGCCGCGCGAACGCCTCATCGAGGGTAATGCCAAGTTTTTCTGCGAGCACCTTCAGCTCCGTCTCGCGCTCGCCCTGGTCGTAGCCGGGGAATCCCGTTTCCTCGAGGCTGACGCCGAAGTCGCGCAGCCGCGAGTAGCCAGAGTCCCCGTGACGCGACTCGTCCCAGAGGTGCCGCGACATGTCGTGCTGCCAGTCCCACGGCATGTAGTGGCCGTAGTAGAGCCACGCGAGTTGGTCGTCGGGGAGATTCTTCTCCATCATGTAGCCGTAGGCCCAGAACAACCGCCGCGCCTCGATACTCGTCGCGAAATCCGCGCGCACGTAGTCCATGAACGGCTGCCGCGGTCGGATCGGAACATCGCGCGCGCTGAACCGGCTCAATCGGAAATCCGTGGCGACGCCGGCGGGCCGCGCCGCGACTCCAGGCGCGACGGGCAGCGCCGCGCGGAAGTGACCGCACTCGTCGAGCAGCGCTGTGACGCGCGCTCGATAGGCGGAGTCGGTCCTGTGCGGGTGACGGCGGCGGTAGTCGCGATACCAGAGCCACTGCTGGCTCTTGATCTGGTTGATCTCGTGGAGCAGCGCGATCGTTGGCGCGTCGTGCACGGGGTGCACGGTCGCCATGTATTCGCCGTAGGCGCCGACGAGTGTCTTCAACAAGAGCTCGTAGATTCCGTCGAGCGCGTCGTCGAGCGACGGCGCAAGCAGCGCGGCGTTCGCGAGACTCTCAAGGCGCGGCGACACGGGCGCGTCGGACTTGCCGCCGGGAAATTGCTCGATGCGCTCACGCAGGCGGCGGACGCATCCGGCCTGGTCCCAGATGTGGCGGTGGATTCCGCTCTTGTCGTCCCATGTGGCGATGTCGCGTCCCCACCCTGCGAGCAACCGCTGGATCGAGCGCTCGACGTATTGCCAGTCGTTGAGCAGGTCTACGTTGCGCGGGCGCTGCTTGGTGCCGGGGTCGACAAGGACCGCTGGTTTGAGCGGGGACGCGGGGGGTTCCGCTGTGGGGGTGCTCATTGCGACTCGAATGACATCGCGGCGCGATCGCGCACACAAGCCTTTGCCGGAGATGTGTCCCGATGTAGCCCGCTGCGTGAGCAGCGGGACTCCGCTCCGAGCCGTGTCGTGGGTCGGGCCTTATGCCCGACAGTTCCGATGCAGCCCGCTCCGGAACGAGCGGGACTCCGTGCATTGCTCCAGCAAAGTGTCCCTGCGCTCACGCGCAGGGCTACACTCCACGTGGCCCGCCGCGGGAGCGGCGGGATTCCGCACGGCTGAGCTGGTCCGTCCCTGCGCTCACGCGCAGGGCTACAAGAAGGACCAGCCCGACCCGCACCGTGCCGCGGACTGAAATTTTCATTCGAGAAATTTCTCGGGGCGGCATCAAGGCCGTTGCAGCCGCGGAAAAAACGCTTCCCAATTCTTGCATGCCCACCCCACGCATGCCGGACCCCACGCGTGTCGCGTTTTTTCACGAGGAAGGTTTCTTGATTGTGCCCGATGTCTTTGATCCCGCAGACCTCGAGCCGCTGAGGCACGAGCTTCACACCGAGATCAACCGCAAGGCGCGCGAGCTTCAAGCCGCGGGTCAATTGACCGATCTACACGACGACCTCGACTTCGACCGGCAGCTCACGGCGATCCATCGCGACTCGAAGGAAAACGGTGAAGCGGTGATCAAGCACCTCGAGGGTCAGCGCGGCGGCGGGTTTCACGCGCCGGAGATGTTCGACGTGATCACGCACCCGAAGTTGCTCGCGTGGGTCGGCGCGTTGCTCGGCACCGAGGAGATCGTGGCGTCGTCGGTTTACCGCATCCGCCCCAAGCTCCCCAACCTCGGCCGCGGCATCGTGCCGTGGCATCAGGACAGCGGCTACTTTGCCGTGCATTGCGACACGCAGCTCATCATCACCTGCTGGGTGCCGCTCGTCGACGCCACGGTCGAGAACGGCTGCATGCAAATCCTCCCGCGCGTCCACCGCGGCAAGGTTGCCACGCACCACACGGGCGGCAACGCGGGCTTCCTCGTTATCAAGGACGAGGATCTCCCCGACGATCCGCTCAAGGCGGTCACGGCGGTCTGCCCGCGCGGCGGTGTGGTCTTTATGACCAACCGCACGCCGCACTGCTCCACGCCGAACACATCGGACCACATCCGCTGGAGCGTGGACCTGCGATTCCAGTCGGCGGAGACACCGAGCAACGTCGGCCTCGAGCCTGCGTCGATCGCGGACGACGGCACGGCGAATCCGGAATTCTACGAGAAGGTGAACATCGCCTGCTACCCGCCCGAGGCGGATTTCCAGGTGAGCAGCCGCCGCGCGCCGGAGCGCGTGACCGACTATGCGGAATATGCGCGACGGCGCGAGATCTACGACCGGGCGAAGAGCAGCTTCTCGGCCTACAGCCGCTGGCGCGACAAGATGAATCCCAACGACCCCGCGCCCACCCGCACAGGACATTGAGCGCATAGGGCGCTCGTTCTTGGTCCCGTGGTCAGTGATGTCTCGAGTGGTAAGGCTGACGCCTCATCGCACGCTCACGGGAAGCAGTTGTTTGAGCCACGGCCTGATCCGGGGCGGCACAATCCTTCGCGCGAGTGCCCTCACCACGGACGGCTTTGGCACTCCGGCCTCCACAATCCGCCGCAGTTCGGGAACCCACCATGCCCGCATATCTCGCTTCTCACACTCGTCGAGAACATCCCTGAGATGCCGAAGCTGGAGTTTGTTCCGCGGCGTGATCTTCGCAAGATGCCCTGGCAGGAGCGGCGACTCGAACGGGCTCGGATCCTCGATCCCGCATACAAGGAGTTCCAATCGAGTGCGCACACACTTTTCGCAGACACCGCAATTCGAGCCCGTCATCGGTCCCTCCCAACACACGCGAAGGCTCTCGACGCCTTCACGCCAGTTTCCGAGGAGACGCACCTTCTCAAGCCTCGTGAGTTCGGCACCGTCGGTGACGATTTCAAATTGAGGCGAACCAAGGAGCGGATTCGAGATCGGATTCGATCCCCAAGGCACCTCGAGAAACGCATAGGGCTCGTCGCTTCCCATCAGGCCGGCGCCGTAGCCTCCCGACAGCAGGTTCAGGCATGCGGCGAGATGCACTGCGAAACACATTTCCCAATCGCAGCCGAGGCCCATCAGATTTGTGCGCACGGGAATCACCGGAAGTCCCAGTCGTGCCATGAGCCCGGCTGCACGCGTCAGGGTCCTGCTGAAGGCGTCCCCTTCGTTCAATGAGATGTCGAATCCCTGCACAAGCACCCCTGCCTGAATGTCCCGCCGGCGCCAGCCCAACCGGCCGGCGGTGTGCCGATACAACGACGCGGTCGCGTCAACTCCTCCCGAGAAGGCAAGGAGTGCGCCGAGTCCGTCGCGGCACGCAGTTGGTGCGGCCGTGTCAACGATGAGCTCGACGCTCCGATACCGGCTGGGATCCCACGCCCTCCAGACGGCATTGAACTCCTCCAGATTTCTGAGGAGGGATTGCGTGACGGTTCCGTGGATGTGGCATTTGTCCGCGTCCTCCATCGCGCGAAAGATCACCGCAAGGAGGAAGTGATCGTGCCTGTCGCTCAGCTTCGACTTCCACTCAACGGGCACCTCGAACCACAGGTCGCAGGCCTCCTTGCCGGGATATTCGACGCGGGCACTTTCTCGAACGAAGCCGCCAGACTCAATTCGAGGATGCGGCCAGACATGGAGGGTTGTGCTCAAAGTTGCTCGATGTTGGGTGAAGCCATTTTCAGCCCACCCATCCCGCGAACGAAACAACTGCACTTTTCAGGTGCCTGCCGAATGGAGCGGCGGGAAGCGTGGGCAGCAGGAGTCCAAGCGCGAGCATCACGAAAAGCCCGATCGG
>DATKCJ010000461.1:0-39124 GCA_035513275.1 Opitutaceae bacterium | reverse complement strand
GGAGACCTCCCCTCATGCCATCAATACACCAACACCGTCACGACCGCGCGCGATACTTTCGCTGCGAGGGCGGATTCGTCGGCGGGGGCGGGGCCTTCGTCAGGCGGTGGCTCCGCGGTGAGGCCTGCGTAGTTGAGGATCGCGCCGATGGCGGCCCAGTTTGCGATGAAGCCGGGCTCGGTTGAGAACGGTGAAGACTCCGAGCCGACCATGCGTTGCTGGAAGTCCGCGCGCGAGGTGAGCACTCCGGCGTAGCGGCCGGAGTCGTCGACCATCGCCCCGCCTGCCATGGACGGCGGCCAGAACCGGCCGACGGCATAAAGATTCCTGCGGTCCGGTGGCTCGGGGCCGAGCACAACCGGAGCGGTGAGCCATGCGACTTCGCCGGGGGACTCGAGCGCCCTGTGGTAGCCGACGAGGTGGTAAGTCTCGCCGATCACAAGTGGCTGGCTCGAGGGTGCGAGCCACGCGGGCGAAGGGGTGTCGCATTGGAGGATCGCGATGTCGGCCTCCTCGTCGACAGCCACGAGTTTCGCCGGCCGGCCCGCGGAGCCCACGACGACGCGCAGGTCGGACGCTTCCGCGACCGCCGTGTAGCTGGTGACGAGCAGTCCGTCGCCGCTGACGAAGAATCCCGATGCGGCGGAGCGCGGCGTGTTGATCTCAGCGGCTGAGAGGAGGCTTGAGTTTCCCGAGCGCTGCACGGCCGCCATGCGACTCTCGATCTCGATGCGGAGGCTGGCGGCGCGCACTTGTGCGCTCGCAATTGCGGACTCGGGAATCGCGTCGAGTTCCTCGGCGCCGGGCACGCTCGCATCTTGTTCGCGCGCGAGGATCGTCCATGCCGCCGCTTCGGCCGGGTCGGCTTTCACTCCCTCGCCGCGGAGGTAGCAGAGCGCGAGTCGCGACTGCGCAGGACCGAAGCCGAGGGTCGCAGCCTGCCTGAGCATCTCGGCGGCGTTGGCGGACTCGATGCGCACGCCGACGCCGGCGAAGCCCATCATCGCGAGGTTGAACATGGCAGACGGCTCGTTCTGCTTCACCGCGAGTGTGAGCCACTGGACCGCCTCGGAGTCGTCGCGCACGACGCCCCGACCCTGCACGAGCATTCGACCCAAGCTCGCTTGCGATCCCGCATAGCCGTTCTCGGCGGCGGCGCGGTAGCATGCGGCAGCGCGGGGCAGGTTTTGCGGAACTCCCCGGCCTTCCTCATTGAGAACACCGAGAGTGTGATTGGCGCGCGCCAGGTTCTGTGCTGCGGCAGACGTGAGCAGGTCGACGATGCGGTCGAGCGGGGCGTTCTCGCCGCGGGAGAGAAGAAGCGTGGCGAGGTTGAACTGTGCGTTGGGATCGCCGCGCGCGGCGGCGCGCTCATACCACTTCCTCGACACCTCCGCGTCCGGCGGCGTGCCCAGGCCCTGGCCGTGCATGAGCCCGAGGTTGAACTCCGCCTGGGCGTTGCCGGCGGCGGCGGCTTCGTTGAAAAGCCTGAGCGCCTCGCGGAAATCCGTGGCCACGCTGCCGCCGCTGGAGAGGATCTCGCCGAGCTCGACCATTGCGGCCTGCACGCCGCGGGCGGCGGCGGCGCGATACATCTGCACGGATTTCTGCATGTCGGGAGCGACGCCGCGGCCGGTTCGCAGCATGCGCGCGAGGTTGAGCTGGGCTCCGGACTCGCCGGCGCGGGCCGCGCGCTCGAACCACTGGGCCGCGATCCGCTCGTCCTTCGGCACGCCGAGCCCGTGGTAGTGGCGCAGGCCGAGATAATATTGCGCGCTCGGCTTGCCCTCATCGGCGCGCTTCTGGAGATCCTCCAGTTCGTCCGGTTCGGCGGCGATGCAGCGGGTGGTGAAGGCGAAGGCGATGAGGCCGGCCACGAGGAGCGTTTTCACCAAACTTGTTCTCATCGTGCCCGGTTCATGCGATTCGTGCTCCACGTTATCGCTTGAGAGGGATGGGGAAAGCCTTTTACAACCACTCACTGTAATTCACCCATGGGTTTCCAGCCAGTGCACCTCCCGGCGGGCCACAGACCATGAAAGCCGGCGCTGCCGTCCTTCTCATTGTGCTGCTGATTGGTGGAATCGTGCTCGGCTATTACGCGACCAAAGAGCAGGCCGAGACCGTGGCGCAGGCCGAGGTCGAGGCGAAGAAGAAGCGCTCGCTGCGCGGGTCGGGCACGCAATTCATCTCGTTTGAGTCGCTCGATCACAAGGAGCAGGGCGAGACCGCGTTCGACCGCTCCGTGCTCTACCTGGCCGACGCAGCGCCGGCGCCGATGGTGAATCGCGTCTACCAAGGCGGCTACCGCCCGGTGAATTCGCCGTCGGTGCTGGTCGTGAAGGAGGAGGAGAAGCAGTGGTCGGGCGTCGTGCTCGTGCCGACCGATGCCGTGGTGTCACGCGCCTACACGGCGCTCGTCGAGATCCCGCGCATCGAGGCGCACCCGCAGCTCGACAAACGCATTCGCGTGTGGGCACGTGTCGTGAACCCGACCAACGAAATCCTGCGCGTCGGCGTGACGTGTTCGTTTCGCAGCATCGGCGAACTCGATCCCTACTCGCGCGGCTTCGAGCCGATGTTGCTGCCGCCCGGCCGCTACCGCGATGTGGCGTTCATCTCGCCCGCGGCGAATGTTGAGAGCTACACGATTTTGATTAAGCGATACTAGCTCGGATGCATCCCAATCTGTCGTGAAACTATTCCACACTGACTGTCATTGCGAGGAGCGCAGCGACGAAGCAATCCATCTGAAACTCGTGATGGATTGCCACGGTCGTCCCGCCAGCGCGGGACTCCGCCATGACAAGAGGGAGAGTGATGCGTCTGGGCTAATGAAAGCCCACTCGCTGCGCATCCCCGCCACACTTCTTTTTGCGATCGTAGCCGTGACTGCAGTGTGTCGCGGAGCCGACGAAGCGGTGCCCCCGGCCCCATCTGCGGAAGCCCAAGCTGTGGTCACTCAGGCTGTCGAGACACCCGCTTCAGAGACGCCGGACGCCGCGGTCCCGGAGTATGACGAGCGTTTCCCAACGTGGTCGCCCGACGGCGCACGGATCGCGTTCGTGTCGGATCGTGTCGAGCCGGGGATATTTCAACTCTTCGTTGCAAAATCGGACGGCTCGGGGCTGACCGCACTGACCTCCGGCGACGCCGGGGCGGATTGGCCCGTGTGGGCACCGGATGGCGAGTGGATCTTCTACGACTCGCGGAAGGGGCCAAAGATCGAGATCTTCCGCGTCCACTCGTCGGGTGGCGAACCGGTGCAGGTCACGGAGAGCGAGGAGGGCAGCGATTCGCACGTGTCGCTTTCAGCGAAGGGTGGGGTGGCGTTCGACTCCAATCGCGAGGCCGACGGCCTCAGGAAAATCTACACGATGGCGCCCGACGGCACGAAGTTGCAGCTCATCACGCTCAACCCGCACAGCAACTCGTTCCCCGCGTGGTCGCCCGACGGCGAGTGGATCGCGTTCCGGATGCGCAAGAGCACGTTCTCGCCCGTGAGTGAAATTCACGTGATCAAGCCCGACGGCTCCGGCTTGCGCGCTGTCACGAAGCTAGGCGCAGCGGCGACCCACCCCGCGTGGTCGCCCGACGGCACGCGCATCGTCTTCGTCGCCGTAATCGAAGGGAACCACGAGATCTGCGTGACGAGTGCCGACGGCATCACAGTCGAGCGTCTCACCGAAACCGAGCGCAACGAGTTGCGGCCGACCTTCTCACGCGATGGCACCGAGATTTTATTCTGTGCGAACGAGGACGGCCGGTTCGGAATCTACAAGATGAAGACCGACGGTTCGGAACCGCAGAGTATTGCCTTTGTCACAAACGACCGCGCCACCGAGGCGACGCCTGCCCCATGAAAACCACGGCCTTGCTTCGATTGTCCCTGTTTGCCCTGAGCACGTTGCTCGTCGTGCCGTGGGCCGCGGCGAAGAAGATCAACCCGACGGTGGAACACGCCATCCGGCCGAACTACCCGGACGAGTTGTGGAAGACCGGTGTCGAGGGGCAGGCTGTCGTGCAGGCCACGATCAGTGAGACGGGCGCGGTCGACAAGGCCGAGATCGTCTCAGCGGACAACCCGGCATTTGGAGAAGCGGCGCTCGCCGCCGTGAAGCAGTGGAAATTCAAGCCAGCTACCCAGGACGGGAATCCTGTGTCGTCGAACGTCCAGTTGCCCGTCGTGTTCTCCATTCCGGGCGAGCAAAAATTCAATATCGAGATGGGCCGTGAAGTCTTCATGTCGATCATTGAGCCGGTCGTCCCGGAAGCGAATCTCGACCATCCGATGAAGGTTGTGAAACCGCCGGTTGCCGTCTGGCCCGGCGGGATCGATGCCGATCCGTATGAAGTCCAGGTCTTGGTGAAGCTGGTGGTCGGCCCCACTGGGGAGACCTTCAACCCAGAGATAGCAGACAATTCCCCGAGGGAACTCTGGCTGCCCGCGATGAAGGCGGCGGCACAGATGACGTGCGAGCCGCCGCTGCTGGACGGAAAGCCGGTCTATGCGCTCACAGAGGCGATCGTCTTGTTTGTGGACGCGCCAGCGGCATCGGGACAGGAATAGCCGGCGGAGAATAGGCCGGATTGGTCTTTGTTCCGAAGGTAGGGCGGGACCGCTGGGCCCGCCGTTCTGCTGGCCAGCAGAAGAACGACGGCGCGCCCAGCGGTCGCGCCCTACCATCGAACGGCCGGACGCCGTGCCGGCTTACGCAATTCAGCCAAAAAAGGCTTGATGCCTTATAATAAGGCGCCTAACCAATCGGGCCTCACTATCCGCCATGCTATTGCCCCGAGATACTCCTAACCCGGAACAAATCACCGCCCTCGAGCAACGCTACGGCTGTGTCGACGGAGGAGCCTGTGAGACATGCATCCTGCTCCTGCACACGGCGAATGACGTTGTGGGGGCATTTTGCACGCACCTTGCCGCCCACGAGATGTCGCAGGGCCGGTTCATCGTTTTGATGCTGTTGAACCGCGATCCGGAGAAAGTCTTCATGCCCAGCCAGCTCGCGGAAATGTGCAGCGTCACCAAGGCCACGATGACCGGGCTGATCGACGGCCTGGAGCGCGAGGGGCTCGTCGCGAGGCACCCGTCGCAGGAAGACCGGCGCGCGATTTTAGTGGGTATGTCGCAAAAGGGCGTCGAACTCATGGATCGGATCCTGCCGGGGCACTTCGCGCGCGTCGCCGCCCTCATGCAGGATCTGACGGTCGACGAGCGCGCCGAGTTCAGGCGGCTCCTTGCGAAGGTGCGCGAGGGTGTCGGCCGCGTGAAGGGATTGAACATCGACGCCGGTTGCGCGCACGAGGAGTGCGCTGGCGGTTGACCGCTCATCCAAACTGATCCGCGCATTTCTTTTCAGTCGTTCAAAAGCACACACCCGTTTTCGCCATGCTAAAGAAACTCCTTCTCACCATCTTCGGCCTCGTCGTCCTCGTCGGCGTGCTGGCCGGACTGAAGTTTTCTCAGTTCAGCCTGCTGGGCCAGAGTCCGCAGGTGTATCCCGCCACCGTCGTCACCACCGCCAAGGTTGGCGAACTCAGCTACTCGCCGTCGATCCGCACAATTGGCAGCGTCGTCGCCGCGCAGGGCGTGACAGTCAGCACCGAGGTCAGCGGCACCATACGCCGCATCGCCTTCGAGTCAGGCGCAGCGGTCAACGCAGGCGACTTGCTTGTCGAACTCGACGTCTCCTCGGAGGAGGCTCAGCTCCGCTCCGCCGAGGCGAGCGCCGATCTCGCGCACCTGAGCCTGACGCGCTCACGCGAGCTGCGCGCCACAGACACCACCTCGCAGGCCGACCTCGATGCCGCAATTGCGCAGGCCAAACAGGCCGACGCGCAGGTCGCCAACATTCAGGCCATCATCGCCAAGAAGACGATTCGCGCGCCGTTCGCCGGTCGCGTCGGCATCCGCGAGGTCAACCTCGGCCAGTATCTCAACGCCGGATCGCCGATCGTTTCGCTCCAGTCGGTCGACCCGGTCTTCGTCGATTTCTCGCTGCCGCAGCAGCACCTTTCGCGGATCGCAGTCGGCATGACCACGCGTGCGACGAGCGATGCGTTCGCCGGAGCGACGTTTGAGGGAACGCTCTCGGCCATCAACACGGAGATCGACACCGCGACGCGCAATCTCCGCCTGCGCGCTACGTTTTCCAACACCGACGGCCGCCTGCGGCCCGGCATGTTCGTGAGCGCCACCCTCGTCGAGTCCTCGACCGAGAACGTCCTCACGATTCCCGGCTCGTCCGTGCTCTACGCGCCGTATGGCGATTCTGTCTTCATCGTAGAGGAGCAGAAAGACGAGGCAACAGGCGCCACCGTGAAGCAACTGCGCCAGGCGTTCGTGCGCCTCGGCGCTCCGCACGGCGATTTTGTCGCGGTGATCTCCGGTGTGGAGGTGGGCGACGAAGTCGTGAGCACGGGCGTGTTCAAGTTGCGCAACAAGATGCCGGTCGAGGTCGACAACAAGCTGGCGCCAGCGTTCCAGCTCGACCCGAACCCGGAGAACTCCTGAGCCGCAACGCGCACGCGCCATGAAATCATTCACCGACATTTTCGTGCAGCGGCCGGTCCTCGCGATCGTCGTCAACCTCGTCCTGATCCTCGCGGGGCTGCAGGCGATGCGATCGCTCAACGTCCGCCAATACCCGCGCAGCGACAACGCCGCGGTCACCGTCACCACAGTTTACGTCGGCGCAGGCGCGGAGCTCGTGCGCGGATTCATCACCACGCCGCTTGAGCGCGCGATCGCATCGGCCGACGGAATCGACTATCTGGAGTCGAGCAGCTCGCAGAGCGTTTCCACGATCACTGCGCGTCTGAAGCTCAACTACGACCCGACGAAGGCGCTCGCCGAGATCGGCACGAAGGTGAACCAGGTGCGCGGCGACCTGCCGCCCGGCGCCGAGATCCCGGTCATCAACGTCGAGTCGGCCGACAGCCAGTTCGCATCGGCCTACCTGAGCTTCAGTTCCGACGTGCTCGCCCAAAACGAGATCACCGACTACCTCGTGCGCATCGTCCAGCCGCGCCTCTCCGCCGTGCCCGGCGTGCAGAAGGCCGAGATCCTCGGCGGCCGCACGTTCGCGATGCGCGTGTGGCTCAAGCCCGACCGGATGGCCGCGCTCAACATCAGCCCCGTGCAGGTGAGAAATGCGCTCGCGGCGAACAATTATCTCGCAGCGCTCGGCAGCACCAAGGGCGCCTACCTGCGGGTCAACCTCACCGCGAACACCGACCTCAACTCCGTCGAGGAGTTCAAGAAGCTCGTCGTGCGCGAGGAGGCCGGTGCAGTCATCCGCATCGAGGATATCGCCGACGTCATGCTCGGCGCCGAGGATTACAACACCGAGGTCCGCTACTCCGGCGAGACGGCCACGTTCATGGGCATCTTCGTGCTGCCGAACGCCAACGCGATCGACGTCATCAGAACCATCCGGAAGGAGATGATCGACATCTCGGCCGGCCTGCCCACCGGGCTGAAGGGCGAGGTGTCCTACGACGCCACGCAATACATCAACAACGCGATCTCCGAGGTCGTGAAGACGCTCTTGGAGACGCTGCTGATCGTCATCGTCATCATCTTCCTTTTCCTCGGAACGATCCGCTCGGTCATCGTGCCGGTAGTCGCCATCCCGCTCTCGCTCATCGGCGGCGTGTTCCTGATGCAGCTCTTCGGCTTCACGATCAACCTGCTCACGCTGCTCGCCATCGTGCTCTCGGTCGGCCTCGTCGTCGACGACGCGATCGTCGTCGTCGAGAATGTCGAACGGCACCTGCGCATGGGCAAGAAGCCGTTCGACGCCGCGATCGACGGCGCGCGCGAGCTCGTCGGCCCGATCATTGCGATGACGGTCACGCTGATCGCCGTCTACGCGCCGATTGGGCTGCAGAGCGGCCTCACCGGCTCATTGTTCCGAGAGTTCGCGTTCACGCTCGCGGGCGCGGTCACCATCTCGGGCTTCGTTGCGCTCACGCTCTCGCCGATGATGTCGTCGAAACTCCTCACGCACGAGGACGAGGCGCACTGGCTCCCGCAGCACATCAACGCCGGGTTCGAGTGGCTCAAGCGCAACTATGGTCGCGCGCTCGACGCGTCGCTCTCCGCGCGGCCCGCGGTCTACCTCGTCTGGGCCGCACTCTTCGCGCTCGTCATTCCGATGTGGATGTTCTCGCCCAAGGAGCTCGCGCCGGTAGAGGACCAGGGAGTCATCTTCGGCATCGTCGAGGCGCCGTCGAATTCGACGCTCGAGCAAACGAGCGCCTTCTCCACCGCGGCCAACGAAGTGTTCATGGCCGTGCCCGAGACGGAGTTCACCTTCCAGCTCACGTTCCCGACGGGCGGTTTCGGTGGCATGATCTTGTCGCCGTGGGACGAGCGCAAACGCACTGTCTTCGAGATCATGCCCGAGGTGCAGGCCGGTCTCTCGCGCGTGCCTGGCATCCAGATGTTTCCGATCACCCCGCCGGCACTTCCGGGCGGCGGAAGCTTCCCGATCGAGTTCATCATCTCGTCGACGGCCGATACGAGCCAGATTCTCGAGATTGCGAACCAGCTCGAGGCCACGGCGATGCAGTCCGGCAAGTTCTATTTCACGACCATCGACCTGAAGGTCGACCAGCCGCAGTCCGAGGTCGTCATCGACCGCGACAAGGTCGCGGCCATGGGCCTCAACCTCCAGCAGGTCGGCGCCGACGTGGCCTCGATGGTCGGCGGCAACTACGTCAACCGCTTCAACATCTCGGGCCGCAGCTACAAGGTCATCCCCCAGATCGAGCGCAGCGGCCGCCTGACCGCGGAGCAGCTCGAGGATCTTCACGTCACCGGACCCGACGGCCGGCTTGTGCCGCTTGGCACGATCGCCACGATCCGCAATTCGACCGAGCCGCGCTCGCTGAACCGCTTCCAGCAGCTCAACGCCGTGCGCATCAGCGGCCAGTCGGCACTCCCGCTCGACGAGGCGCTCCGCTTCTTCGAGGACGAGGCGGCGAAGATCCTTCCTAGCGGCTACGTCATCGACTACGCCGGCGAGTCGCGCCAGCTCCGCACCGAGGGTGGCAATCAGTTCTTCACGACGATGGGCTTCGCGATCATCATGATTTTTCTGGTGCTCGCCGCGCAGTTCAACAGCTTCCGCGACCCGTTCATCATCCTCCTCGGCTCCGTGCCTCTCGCGCTCTTCGGATCGCTGATCTTCACGTTCCTGCGATTCCCAGTCGAGGGCATGCCGCACTGGACAAACAGCTTCACCACGACGCTCAACATCTACTCGCAGATTGGTCTCGTTACACTCATCGGCCTGATCGCCAAGAACGGCATCCTGATCGTCGAGTTCGCCAACCACCTTCAGATGCAGGGCATGTCCAAGCTCCAGGCCGTCCGGGAGGCCTCGCTCGTGCGCCTGCGGCCCGTGTTGATGACCTCGGCCGCCACGATCGCGGGCCACTTCCCGCTCACGCTTGTTACCGGCGCCGGCGCCGAGGCCAGAAACTCGATCGGCCTCGTTCTTGTGGGTGGCATCGCCATCGGAACAGTGTTTACTCTGTTTTTCGTGCCGTCGCTCTACATGTTGATCGCGAAGCAGCACGCCGCCGAAACCGCGACGGACTCCGTGCCTGCCGCCGCGACTGAAGGCGCAAGAGCCTGAACCATTTCGCCATGAAACATCGTTTCAAGATCCTCCTCGCAATCGGCCTCGCCGCGTCCACCGCCGCGGGCCAGCGCACGCCACGCGCCCCCGAGGTGCCCGACACACTCGACCTGCCGACCGCGATTGCCTACGCCGTCGAGAACAACTTCTCGATCCGCCAGGCGCGCGAGCGCATCCGCGAACAGGAGGGACTCATCCTCGAGGTCCGCGCGCTCGCGCTCCCCTCGGCCACGTTGAACTCTTTCTACGAAACCTTCGACGATGCGCTCAATGACGACCGGCCGTCCGCCACAAGCACGCAGGACTGGCGAGTCTCGATCGATGTCCGGCAGACGCTCTACTCCGGCGGCGGCGTGCGCGCGGCGCTCGATTCGCAGAAGTCACTTCGCGAAGCGGTGCGGCGCGACCTCGAGGGCGTCGTCAACACAGCACTGCTCGACGTGCGCACACGCTTCTACGACGTGCTGCTCGCACGCGAGCAGATCAAGGTGCAGGAGCAAAACGTCACTCTCCTGCGCGAACAGCTCCAGACTTCGAAGAACCGCTTCGAGGCCGGCGCCGTTTCCAACTTCGATGTTCTGCGCGCCGAGGTCGAGCTGGCCAACGCGCTGCCCGAGCTTATTCGCGCGCGGAACAGCTTCCGCACCGCAATCGACGCGCTGCGATTCTCGCTCGGCTACGTCAATACTTCGCCCGGCACCATCGCCAAAATCCCTGAGTTCGTCGGCACGCTCGATTACACCCCCGTGAATTTTGAGCTCGAGAGCACGCTGGCCACCGCTCGCGAGTCGCGCCCCGAGCTTCTGCGGCTCGCTGCACTCGCCGAGGCGCAGGATGCCAATGTCCGCTTCGCCAGGTCCGGCTACCTGCCCGACCTCGCGCTCGTGGGCGGCTACCAGTTTCGCAAGTCCGGGTTCTCCGATCGCTTCGCCGAATCGATCGACGGCTGGTCGGTCGGCCTCCAGTCCTCGTGGGCCATCTTCGACGGCAAGCGCACCGCGGGCCAGGTCGCCCAGGCGCGGTCGCAACTCGCGCAATCCGAGCTGCGGCTCGACGAGTTCGGCCTCTCGGTCGAGGTCGAGGTGCGCCGAGCGCTCTCCGCATTCCAAGAGGCAGGGGAGCTCGTCGACGCCGCCGAGAAAGTCGTCGGGCAGGCGCAGGAAGCGCTCCGCCTCGCGAACTCGCGCTACGGCGCCGGCACAGCCACGCAGCTCGACGTCCTCACCACGCAGGTCTCCCTCGTGCGCGCGCAGCTCAACAAGCTCCAGGCCGTCTACAACTACAACGTCTCCGTCGCACGCGTGCGCCAGGCCGCTGGCATGCCCGACCCGCTCGTCCGCTTCGACCCGGCGTCGTGAGGCTTGCAAGGTAGCGCGCCTCTCGCCGAGAGGCGCGTTCGGGTCGCTCGCGCCGCAGCCGACGCGCTCCGCTTTGTGGGTCGGGCTTTACGCCCGACCTCTGGGCTCTCGTCTCCGCGCCTCTGCATCGACACCGCACCCAAACGCCGCCAAACCTCTGCGCAGTGCGTGCATTCCTAATCAGCCTGTTTGTCGTCTTCGTCATTGCCGTCGCCGGAGTGTGGCTCGGCGGAGGCTGGCTGCTTGAGCGTGCGACCCGATCGCAGCTCCCGCGCATCGAGAGCTTCGCCTCACGCGGACGCATCTCGATCTCGGACACAGAGTTCACCTCCGCATCGCTCGTCGTGTGGCCACCCGGCGCCGAATGGCGCGGGCTCAGCGCATCGACGCGCATCCTCGCCTCGGGCAAACGCCCCGCGCGCGTGCTTCCTGCCTCGGCAAAATCCGTGACTGTGTCCGTCAACTCGTGGTCGCCGCTCACAGCCGACGTGCGCCTGGAGGGTCTCGAACTCGGCGCCGGCCTCGATCCCGATCTCGCAGGCGAGGAGCTGCCGTTCAACGCGGTCGATTCAGGCGTCGAGGTCGATCGAGTGACCGACGGTTTTGCGGAGCTACCCGGCATGCCCGTCAACACCGACCCCGTAGGCACCTTCGCCGAGCTGGCCGAGTCGTTGCGCGAGCTCTTCACGACCGGCGCCACCGCCCGCGATCTGAATCTCGGCGCGCGTGTGCACCTGCGCGTGCGCGGCCTCGAGCTCGCCGGCCGGCTCGCGACCGAGCGCACCGGCGGGCGCTCCGTGCTCCGGCTCAACCGTGACGACGTCGACGCGATGGCCGAGCGCTACGAGCGGCCGCTCACCGGTGCCGAGAAAACGGTGCTCGCCGAGTTTCCACTTCGCGCGGTCTCACTTCTGCGGATCAAGGAATATGCCGAGCGCCTCGCCGCGGCGCTCGCGCAGAATAATCCTGCCTCCTACGGCGAGGATTTTTCGCGCCACGTCATCTGGAGCTACTGGCTCGCGCGCGTGTTCGGTGAGTCGTTCGCCGAGCGCGTAACCGACGCGCACGAAGAGGGCGACACGGGCAACACCGCTGCCGAAAGCTCACAAGATTTCGCGAACAACGCCGTCGGCCGCCGCTACGCCGTGACCGGCCTCTCGGAGAGCGAAGTCCTCAAGACACTCCGCACCGACCCGTCGATCGTCCGCACAGCCCGCTGACCCGCCGCGCAGGCTCCCGGCATCATCGATCCGCAGCATGCTCCCCTCGATCCTCCGCACCCAGCGCCGACCCGGCTCCCCGACCACCTTCTGGTAGCGCGCGCCCTATCGAGATGTCACCTAATAGGTGACATTCGCCAGGGGGCATCTTCGTCCGCGTGACAGTCAAACACCCCATCGCCCCAGTCATAGATGTCACCTAATAGGTGACATTCAAATAGACGTAGACTCTGCCTTCCGACGCCCGGACTCCGCGCGCCGGCGGAAACATGTCACTTAATAGGTGACATCTGCCCGGTGTCCTTCATCTGCACGGGTGGGACAGGACGCCGATTTGGGGTTTGGAAATGCGGTGAATGTCACCTAATGGATGACATCCATGATACATTCCCGAGCCCTTGCGCAGCATGTGAATTTTATCCCGGACCTTCTCATGGTGCTGCTCGAGCAAGCGGCTGCAGATGTCCTCGACGCCCAAAAGAAGAAGCGGCTTCAGAAGCGCCGTGGAATCGGCCTGACACTTAGGCCCGGAGCTCGAACGCCGCTTTGGAATGCACTTAGGGAGGCTGTCCACCAATCGACTCGCAAATACGGCGATCAGGTAAAGCTCGCCCGGATCCTCGGGGTCCCCCGGCAACGTGTGAACAGCTACTTGACTGGCGCGCGCCAGATGCCGGACGCCGAGAGGACTCTGCTGCTGATTGGCTGGCTTGTGGCGAACCGTGAAGGCCGTCCGTTGAGTTGATCGCAGCGCTGCTGCAACGGAAGGCATCCGACCCCAAGCGAGTCGCTGTACTCTCACGAGAATGTCACCTATTAGGTGACATTCTCTCCGGCGCAGGTTCGCGTATCTGGTCGAGGAATAGGTTACGTGCCGGCCGAGATTCAGGCCTGCGTCGCTGCAGTCGAGATGTCACTTAATAGGTGACATTGGTTTTCTGCGTGGATTGCTGGACTGTGGTTCGGGAGTTCGAATGCATGGGTGGGCGCTGCCGGAAGTGCCGCGATCAAGCAGTCTGGAACGGGTAGAGCGCGCCGAGGCCGAGGATTTGTGTGAGCTCGTCGAGCGCGCGGCGGGACTCCTCGAGTAGCGCCGGGTCGGCGAGATCGTCAGGCGCGAGGCATTCTCGGTAGTGCTTCCTCACCCACGTGACGAGTTGCGCGTGAAGAGTGTCGTTGAGGAATACACCGGGCGCGGCCGCGGCGATCTCGCCGTCGGTCAGCACGATCCGCTGGCGGAGACACGCGGGGCCGCCGCCGTTGCGCATGCTTTCCCGCAGGTCGAACGTCAGCACGCGCGAGATCGGCGACGCGCGCCACTTCACGATCGCATCGAGCCACGCGGCGACGGACGGGACGCGCATGCACTCGGCGGGCGCAACCAGAACCGTCGAGTCGTCGGGCAGCGAGACGAGCTGGCTGTTGAACAAGTATGAGCTGATGGCGTCCTGGAGGCTCACGGCCTCAGCCTGCACTTCGATCGGCCGAAGTGCGCGACCGGTGTAGCTCGCATAGGCCTCGCCAAGGCGCTTGATCGTCTTGTGGCCGCCGGCGAATGCCTGCTCGTGGAAGAGGTGCAGTTCGCGGTTGCCGACCGCGACGACGTCGTTGTGAAACGCGCCTGCGTCGATCGCGTCGACGCCCTGGCGCGCGAAGAACACGCCGCGCGGGTCGAGGCGGTGTTGGCGCGCGACCGCCTCCGAAGCCGCGCGTGTCTGCCGCGCGGGGAAGCGGCTCGTGCCTCCGCCGTCGCCGTGCACGAAGAAGTGGAATCCGCGCGCGCCGTGCGACGGGCCAAACCGCGTGTGGTTGGCCGCGCCTTCGTCGCCAAGTCCCTCGCCGGCAATCGGGTCGTGCACCGTGAAGTGCGTCTCGTTGGAGAAGATGGCGCGCAGGATGCGCGTCGACGTCGCCGCCTCAATCGAGCGATGCAGGTTCGCGGCAAGATTCGCCGGAGTGATGTGCACGCGATGGTCGTCGGTGTCCGCGGACGGCGCGACGGTGCATGCGTTCGCCGCCCACATCGCGGAAGCCGAGCACGCGGACGCGAGAAGCGCCGGTTCGCGCTCGCGCGAGGAGGCGAGCACTTCCGCGTCGGTGCCTTCGAACCCGCGCGCGCGGAGCATCACGATGTCGGGCCGCTCGTGTGGCGGCAGCACGGCCTGGTGCACACCGAGGTCGGCGATCGCCTTCATCTTGGCGAGTCCTTGCAGCGCGGCTTCGCGCGGATTTGAGACGGCCGCTTTGTTTGTCGTGGAGGCGAGGTTGCCGAACGAGAGGCCCGCGTAGTTGTGCGTCGGTCCGACGATTCCGTCGAAGTTGACCTCGTGCGCACTCATGGCGGATCGAGGCCGGGTTGCGGTGCCGGCTTCGCCGCAGCCGACTCGATCGATGCGACCGCATGCGAACAATAATCCGCCGAAAGAAACGCCGCGGGCCGGTTGTTGCCGCTCGCGCCGAGTCCGCCAAACGCCGCGGCGCTGCTTGCACCCGTGAGCTGCTGGTTCCAGTTGATGATGCCCGCACGCACCGACGTGAAGAACTTCTCGTAGAGCGCGCGGTCGTCGCTGATGAGTCCGGCGGCGAGTCCGAAGTGCGTGTTGTTCGCCTCGCGTATCGCCGCATCGAAGTCCGGGACGCGGATCAATTGCAGCAGCGGGCCAAACAGTTCCTCGTCCTCGCGATTCTCGACCGCGGTCACGTCGATCAGTCCGGGCGTGATGAAACCAGTCTCCGGCGCGAGACGGCGCATCGGGACGAGCGCGACTCCGCCGCGGCTCACGAGATTCTCTTGCGCAGAGACAAGTGCATCGGCTGCCGACGGGCGGATCACCGGACCCATGAACGGTTCGGGCTGCACTTCGGGTGCACCCAGTCGGATTCGCGGGATCGCCGCGACGAGTGTCGCGATAAACGCGTCGCCTTCGGCGCCGACGGGCACGATGAGCCGACGCGCGCACGTGCATCGCTGGCCTGCGCCGAGATACGCCGACTGGATTGTTAGAAGCGCCGAGGTTGCGTGATCGGCGGCGCGATGGACGACAAGCGGATTGTTGCCGCCCATTTCGAGCGCGAGGATCCTTCCCGGCGTCTTGGCGAAAAGGATGCTGAGCGCGAGGCCGGTGCGCGCGCTGCCGGTGAAGAAGAGTCCGTCGATGCCTGGATGCATCGCGACTGCAGCGCCGGTCTCGAGTCCGCCCTGCACGAGATTTATCACGCCCGGCGGTGCGCCGGCTTTCTCCCACAGCTCCACGGTGCGCTGCGCTGTGAGCGGCGTGAGCTCGCTCGGCTTGAAGACGACCGTGTTGCCCGCGACGAGCGCCGGCACGATGTGGCCGTTCGGCAAGTGCCCGGGAAAGTTGAACGGCCCGAGCACGGCGACGACGCCGTGCGCACGAAAACGCGTGACCGCGGGGCCGCCCGTGAACTCCGCGCAACGTCGCGCGTGCGCCTCGATTGCGATCGGCACCTTGTTGACCATCGCGACCGCCTCGGATGTCGCGTCCCAAATCGGCTTGCCTGTCTCGCGCGCGATTACTGCCGCGAACTCAGTCTTCTCCTCCTCGACGAGCAGCGCGAACGCGCGCACGACCGTCTCGCGCTCGGCTTGCGTGCGCCGCGACCATTCAGGAAACGCGGCGCGCGCTGCCACGACCGCCGCTTCGACTTCGGTTTCCGCCGCGGCAGCGGCTTCCCAATGCGTGGCGCCTGTCGACGGATTGATCGCGGTCCATCGCGGACCCGTGCCTGCGATCCAGCGACCGCCGATGAAGTGCGGCGTGGCGTTCATCGCGGTGGCGACCAGACGATGTTGTCGCCTGCTCCCACATCGAGTGCGGCGGCGAGTTCCCTGGAGATTGAGACAGTGCCGTCGGGATTCTCGGCGAGCGCGCCGGTGCAGCAGCGAAAATCCAGTGAGCGGTTGGCGACGAACTGCCCGGGTCCAGTGGGCGCGACATCGAGCAGAGCGGCGACCTTCGCAATCGTCGCCGAAGCGACGGTGCGGATCCGCGCGAGTTCCGCGACGAGCAGCGGGCCCGCGTCGAAGATGTCGACCTCGCCGCTCTCGGAGAATCCCTCGTGGTGAAGGAGTGCGAGCGCCGGCTCCGTCTCCGGATGCACGCGGCCGATCACGGCCTGCACCTCGCGCGGCAGGAGCGTGATGTAGATCGGGTGCTCGGGCATGAGGTCGGCGATGAAGTCCTTGTTGCCGAGTCCGCTGAGAAAATCTGCGGTGTAGTAATCCTTCTCGAAGAAGTGCCGGCCGACAGATTCCCAGAACGGTGCCTTGCCGGCTGCGTCGATGTAGCCGCGCATCTCGGCGAGCACGTGCGTGTCGAATCGCTTCGGAAACGCAGCCATGAACAGGAACCGGCAGAGCGAGAGAAGCCGACCGCGGCCACCGCCGCGCGCATCGAAGCGCAGGAAGAGCGAGCCGATCTCCGACGGGCCCTTGTGCGTCTTCTTGAGGTGCAGCTCGGCGACCTCCTTGCGGATTCCGAGCGGCTCGTGCGCGAAGGTTTTTTGGCGAATCTCGTAGGAGTAAAACGGATCGAAGCCCCCGACGCGGGCGTGGATGCCCGACGTCCCGAGAAGCTCGCGCGTGGCGGTGTCCTCGAGGACGAAAAGGTAATACTCGTCGCCCGCGCGGCGGATCTTCGGATCGAACGAGCGCAACGATTCGTTGATGCGCGCCTCGAGGAAATCGGCGTCGTTCGGCAGCGAAGTGAGTCCGCCCGAAATTGTCGCGGCGAGCGCGGTGAGTTGCGGCAGGTCGTCGGTGCGGATGGGCCGGATGACTTGCATGGTGGTGGCGATCAGGAGCGAGCCAGCGAACGCGAGATGATTTCCTGCGGCAGCGCGATCTCGCCTGCCGCGATGCGAGCGAGGAAGAGCGCGGCGAGCCGCGCGCGCTCAGCGATGCTGGAGATGCGAACCCACTCGCGATCGCTGTGCATGCCGTCGCCGTGTGCGCCGATTCCGTCGAGGCAGGGCAGACCCGCGGCGGCGAGCAGGTTCCCGTCGGAGCCGCCGCCGACATCCTGCCAGCCGAAGTTGAGTGAGAGGGCGCGGGCCGTTTCGCGATACGCGTCGAAAAGTGCCTCGCGCGCAGGCGTGACCTCGAGCGGTCCGCGATTGAACTGACCGGTGATCTCGAGGCGATAGCCGTCGCGCGCGTTGATCGTTGCGGCGTGCGCGGCGAGTTGTTCCTCGAAGCGGTGGCCGTCGGCGGCGCTCGAGATGCGGGCGTTGATGCCGGCGGTGGCGAGGTCGGGCACGATGTTGAGCGCGCCGCCGCCGCGGATTGCACCGATGTTGACCATCACGTCGGGCAACGCTTCGGGAATGCGCGCGACTGCGAGCAGGAACTCCGCGAGCGCGAGGATGGCGTTGCGCCCGGCGGACGGATCGCGTCCCGCGTGCGCCGCGCGGCCGCGGCATGTCGCGGTGAAGATGCCGGTTCCCTTGCGCGCGCGCACGAGGTCGCCGTTCTCGCGGGCAGGCTCGAAGACCATCCCGAAATGAAACCGCGGCGCCGCCTCCGCGTAGAGCGGGGCGCTCGCAGCGGATCCCGTTTCCTCGTCGGGGCCGAGAATCACTTCCCAGCCGACGCGCGAGGCGTGAGGCGTGCGCTCGAACGCCTGCAGGGTCGCGAGCATGACGAGAATGCCGCCCTTGTCGTCGATCACGCCGGGGCCGCGCAATGTGCCGCGCTCGACGAGCTCGCATTTCTGAAACGCATGTTCAGGGCCGTAGACGGTGTCGAAGTGTGCGTTGAGCAAGACCTGGATTTTCGCAGCGGGCCGGCAGACGGCGCGCAGCGCGCGTGGGTTCCCGTCGCCGAGGTCGACGTCGGACACTTTGCATGGCAACGATGCAAACGCATCCGCGAGGACGTGTCGCACCTGATCGAGGCCGGCGGGATTGTCGCTGCCGGAGTTGATGTCGCACCAGGCGATGAGTCGGTCGCGCAGCTCTGAGTCGCGGGGCAGCTCGATGGAGTCGGGGTTGGTCATTGGGAACGTGCCGGTCCCGAGACTAGCGGCGGCTGTGGCGGCGCAAACAACAAAGAGGCGCGTTCCGGCCGCGACCCGCTCACACGATATCTTCCACCTTGTCGGCGATCTGCTCGAGCCAGCCTTCGAACGGCTCGCGCAGCCACTGGTCGCAATCGATGCGTTCCAGCAGCCGCGTGGCTCCGCGACGCGCGAGCGTTTCGTCGAGTGCTCGACCGAACGCGCAGAAGTCGGGGTAGGTTCTGTTGCCCAGCGCGAGCACCGAGTATTTCAGATCTGGCAGCGCGGGCGCATCGGTTGCCGCGACGGCGCGCCAGAACTCGCGCGCGTCAATTGGCGGCTGGCCGTCTCCCCAGGTGCTCGCGATGAAGATCGCGATGTCGAGTTGCGCGAGCATCGACGGATCGAAGCTGGCGCAGTTCACCGGCTCGACGTGGAGGCCGAATCGCGAGAGCCGGGATGCGGTGAGCCCCGCGAGCGTTTCGGCATTGCCGGACATCGTCGCGAACAGAATCGCAATTCGGGGGAGGGGCACCTGCGGGCATCGTGACCGGTTGCGCGTGGGAAGCAAATGGGTTTCCGGTTGCGACGGTGGGCGAGCCGTGCGATCCGTCGTGCATGAGCGCGCCATGGCAGGAGTATGCACCGCGTCCGACGCAGGCGGTGGGGGTCGTCGAGAAGCGTGGCTGGCGGCTGAAGCGTTACCGGATCAGCGCGCCGGGGCGCGATTTCGACGGACCGGGCTGGGAGAAAGGAATCGAGAGTATTGCAGGCCTCCTTCCGCAGCCGCCCCGGGCCGCGAGTCGCGCGGGTGTTGGATTTGTGATCGAGCATCCGGGCCGCGGCGTCGACTACCTCGTGCTATGCTGGTGGGACTCGGAGAACGAGCTCTTCAACCGTGTGCTCACCTGCGATCCCGCGACGCCGGGCGCATGGATGCTTGCGACGAGCGGCACCACGGCGTGCGTGTGGGATCTCGCGGTGATCAACTTCGAACGCGACGCGTGGGTCGAGACGATGCTCAGCCCGCGGCCCGACGCCGAAACCTACCTCGCGCGGACGTTCTCGGCTGATGATTATCGCACGAGCGGTGTGACACCGAGACTCGTCGCGCCGGATCGCGTGAACGGTGTTGGGCAGGTGGCGATCCGCTGCATCGATGTAACGCGTGCGACGGCGTTCTACCGCGATGTGCTTGGGTTGAAGTTTCTCTTTGCCGCGGGGCCAGGGCTTGCGTTTTTCGACGCAGGCGGCGTGCGGCTCATGCTCTCGCGCGCCGAGCAACCGGAGCACGATCACCCGGCGTCGATTCTCTACTACTGTGTGGCCGACATCGCTGCGGCTGTCGCGCGTATCGAGGCGGCGGGCACACGCGTCACCGAGGCCGCGCACTGCGTGGCGAAGCTGCCCGACCACGATTTGTGGCTCGCGGGGTTCGAGGACTCCGAGGGCAACCATGTCTGCCTCATGAGCGAGGTGCGTGGCGCGCGCTGATGCGCGCGCCAAAGCTCCCGGAGTCGCACAGTGGGACAAGTGCCGAACAGCGGCCCAGAGACGAGACGCGCCATTGAAAGCGCGAGCGGCCTTCAGTTTGGCTCGTGTTCGTAGTTCCCGCGTTTACGCGGAGATCGGCACCGCCTGAAGGCGGAACTCCGAACGTCGATCGAGGGTATTTCGGCCGCGGACGCCGACCAAGATTCGCGGCGACCCACCGGAAGAATCAAGTCGCACGTTCCCCGACCTCGCGGCGCGGCCACTTGAAGCCCGTCGCCATCAGCGTGCCTGCCAGGACGAGTGCGCAGCCGCCGAGCATTCGCAGCGTGATCGCCTCGCCGAGGAAGAGAAATCCCCAGAGCATGCCGAACGGTGGCAGCAGGAAGGTGACGGTGATCGCCTTCGTCGGTCCCACGCGCGCGAAGAGCTTGAAGTAACCGATCAACGCGACCGCGGTGCAGAGGACCGCGAGCGCGACGACTGCGCCCGCAACTTCGGCCGTGAGAGTTCCCGGCACGGGCGTGAGCAGCGCGGGGACGAGAAGGACGAGCCCGGCCATCAACTGGCTGCCCGTCGCGATCGCGACGGGCCCGGCCCCGTGGATGAATTTCTTCACATAAACACCGGAGATGCCGTAGCTCGCGGCCGCGATCAGGCACGCGAGGACCGCCGGCACGAAGGAGTCGTCGAACGCCACCGAGCCGCGCAAGGAAATGAGCGCGACGCCCGCCATGCCGACAACAAGGCCGGCGACCTTGCGCGTCGTCATCGTCTCGCCAAGCCAGATCGCGCCGAAGATCGCGCCGAACATCGGCGAACTCGAGTTGAGGATCGCAGAATAGCCGGCGGGGATGTGCAGCGCTGCGTAGGCGAAGCAGAGGTAGGGAAACGCCGACATGATCACGCCGGCGACGAGGTAGTGTTTCCACAGATGCCAGTGTCCGTCGGCACGCGTGTATTTGAGCCAGCCCAGGAGCACGACGCTCGCGATGATCACGCGCGCGTCGGTCGTGAGCACCGGGCCGAGCACGGGCGCCGCGATCCGCATGAAGAGGAACGAGGCGCCCCAGATCGCGGCCAGACCGGTCAGCAGGATGTAATCGTTTGTGCGCACTGCTTATGAATCGGCGACGCGAGGTTCGCGTCGGGACTGAAGACCGTGCGCCGCGCCCTCGCGTTTGCAAGCAGCCGAAACGCCGCTTTTCGAGCGGGGAAGTCGCCGCGCGCCCGCGAAGTTTTAAGCCCGCGCCGATCCGAGGACGCGCAGGGTGTTCTCTCCCCAGAATCGCCGGATGTCGCGCTCGGAGTAGCCGCGGCGCACGAGTTCGGCGGTGATGAACGGCAGGCGCGAGATGTCCTCGCAGTCGGCAATGATGCCGCCGCCGTTGAAGTCCGAGCCGAAGCCGACGTGCTCGATCCCGGCGATGCGGATGACGTGCTCCACGTGATCGACGAACTGCGCGACGGTGTTGAGCGGTGGATTGTTCTCCAGGTAGATCGACTCCCAATCGCTCCACCCGTCGATCAACTCCGCGTCGGTCGGAAGGCTTCCGTCGGAGTGGGTGTCGCGAAAGGCCGCAAGCGCTTTCACCCACGCGTGCTCCGGCGGCAGCGGCGCGACGTAGGGATTGCAGAGCGTGAGGTGGATGACTCCGCCGCGAGAGGCGATGAGCCGGATGATGTCGTCGGGCAGGTTGCGCGGGTGGTCGTGGACGGCCTTGCAGTTCGAGTGGGAGGCAATGATGGGCGCGCGGCTGAGCGCGGCGGCTTCGCGTGCTGCTTCGTCGGATGCGTGCGAAACGTCGACGAGGACGCCGAGCCTGTTGCACTCGCGGACTGCGTCGCGTCCGAGGTCGCTCAGTCCGCCGTGGAGCGGGGTCGAGCGACCGGTCGACGAATCGCAAAGGTCGTTGTGCTCGAGGTGGCACAGGCCGAGGTAGCGCGCCCCGAGCGCATGTAAGCGCGCGAGCCGTGAGAGATCCGTGCCGAGTGGCCAGCCGTTTTCGATCCCGAGGAGAATCGCAGTGCGGCCGGTTTCAGTGATGAGGCGGAAGTCCGTCGGGTCGAGCGCGAGGGCGAGCTTGGCGGGGTTGGAATCGAGCAGGGCGCGAACACGCGCGAAGACTCGCTGTGCGAGTGCAAACGCGTAGTCGCGACCTTCAGGAGTGAGCGGCCCCTGGTTGGTGAAAACCGCGAAGAAGATCCCTGCGGTGCCGCCGTCGATGATCCGCGGGATGTCGACCTGGCTCAGTGGGCTGTCGGGTTGCTTGCGCTTGGTGAAGTCGAAACCCGGCCGGTCGAGGAGCAATGGCACGTCGGTGTGCGCGTCGAGCGGCCGCGAGATGGAGTGAACGCGCGCCGCTTCGTGCCGCATGTCGGGATGGGTGGCGGTGATCATCGGGTCATGGGCGCGAATCACTGCCGCGGTGAGTAGAGCAGCGAACGGGACGAGTGGGAGTTGCTCTGCATTTCGGGCGCAACATGGCTACCCTGAAATTGGAAGCAACGATTCGCGATGGCGAGCCCGGGGCGTGTGTTGCCACCGCCCCAGACCAGCGCACGTCAGGTCCCGGAGCCCTCGAGGAGCAGCTCTTCGTCCTCGGTGTAGGCGGCACAGACCGAATCCAGCGCGAGGTATTCTTCGGCGAAGCGCTTGCGAAACGCGTCGTAAGCGATGCGCGATTCCCAGCGGTCGATCGTCACGAACACCGCGGGGTCCAAGGCATCCCTGAGCAACTCCGTCGAAATGTATCCCTCACCGCGCCGGAAGAGTTCGACCCACGCTCCGTCGGCACCGTAGGCATGCATGAATGCCTCGGTCTTCGCGGGCCGCACGCGGTAGCGCCACGCGGCGACGAGTTCGCGGGCTCCGTTTGCATTTGTTGATCGATTTGTCATGCGGCTCAGTCCCACCCAACCACGGAAACCCAGATCGCCGCGCCTGCAACCACGAGGAGCGCTGCGGCTGCGACAAGTCGCTTTCCGAGATGTTTCTTAGCCGTGTCTTTTCCAAGGAGCAGGACACCGCCTGTGATCCCGAGTGCGAGCGTTCCTCCGACAAGCACGAGCATACCCGCGAGAAGCGCAAAAAGCACCGGGTCGCCGGAGGCGATTACGAGGGGAAATCTCAAGTCCCTGTCTCCGACAAACCCGCGAGGGCGTTCAGTTCTCGTTCCTGTCCGCGCGGCCCTGCCGGCCGGAGCCCCCGGACTGCTGCTGCGAGCTGCGAGAAGAATCGCTGCGCGGTGCAGAGTAACTTGCCTGGCGTGACGGTTCGGGCGACGGACTCGACGCGCGAGCTTGTGCTGGTGCGGGTGCCGGGCGGGAAACCTGGCGCGCAGGTGAAGGCGATGGATTCGCGACTCGCGCGGATTGCGGTTGGCGCAGTTGCGAGCCGGAGGTGATTGTCCGCGCAGGCTGGGGCGCGGGGCGCGAGGCCGGCGGAGTCGCGGCGGGCCGCGGAGTATCCCGGCGTGCGGTGGGCGCGATGCGCGCGACCTCGGGGCGCCGGTCGACCGAGTCGGACCTGCGTTGGCCGGCTTCGGGGTTTCTGCGCACCGGTGCGTCGTTGCGGCGACGCAAGTCCTGGGCCGAGGGTTCCCGTCGCGGTGTCGAAACCGATTCCGTCGGCGTGCGATCCGTGTAGCGGTTCACGTTGTCGGAGGGCCTGCGCTCGCGGCGAATGTCCGCCGTGCGGTCCGTGCGGTCGCCGGGTGTGCGGTCCCGGCGAATGTCGGCCGTGCGACCCGAGTCATTGCTGCGGTCGATCCGCGACGGCGTGCGCAGAGTGTCCGGCCGGCGGATCGAGCGGCTGTCGGACGTTCCGGTGCGGGAAGTATTGTCGCGATTGAAAGTGGTGGACGAGCCCGAGCCTTGACGCGACTCATAGCGGCTGCGGTCGCGATCGAAGCGATCCCTCGTGGTGGTGCGGAAGTCGGTGCGAGCGTAATCCCGATCGCCGCGAGGCCGGCTGCGCCGGTAGTTGTTTGAAGGAGCCCAGCGACTCCAGCCATCACCGCCGACATGGGAGTTCCAGTCACGGTTGTAGCGGCGGCGCCAGTCGTGGTCTCGACCCCAATGGCTCCGGTGATGGTGATGCACATAGATCGTGCGATACCGCCAGTTGCAGTCGTAGCTCAGCCACGAGCCGATGCCGTAGCCCACACCGAACCAAACGAGGCTCGAGGGAAAATAGGAATACCCGTAGGAGTAGGACGGATAGAGAATGCTGGGCTCATAATAGGGCACGTAGATCACGGTGGGCTCGGCGGGGACGATCCGGATCGTGCTGTCATCCTCGAAGACGACCTCCTGCTGTGGCGTGGTTGCGAGCGTTCCGTTGCGCGCTCCGCGTGCCCGCAGGGCCTGGATCGCGCTCATCACCTCGGCGGGGTTCGCCACAAACGCGTCGCCTACGTCCTGTGTCCACTCGAGGTTTTCATCCAGAAAAGTCACAACCTCCGGGAACCGCGCGAGCCCCTTCACGCTGTCATCCCATATCTGCGCGTCGATCTCCTCCTCCTTGCCGCCACCGGAAAGGAAGCGCGAGGCGAGGACGATTTCGGAAGGATGCGTCGAGGCCGGCAGAATCAATGCGACGAGCGCGTCGGGATAGAGCGCGATCGGCGCCATGAGGATCTCGAGTTGACCCTGTTCGGACACGATGGGTGCGGTCGAGTCGCCGATGTCGGGCACCGTTTCGGCGGCAGCCCACGGCGTGAGTGTTGCGATGAGGAGAGTGGCGAGAATTCGGGTCTTCATGGGGTAGGTCCTTCGAGATGTTGGACGTGCGGGCCTCGGGAGTTATTCGAAATATTTCGAACGTTGGATTCAGGCCGTCGATCACGCTAACGGATTCCGCGGGCCATGCAACAGGGCATCAGTCGTTTGCGCGGATTTGGAGCGCCGCCAACTCACTCTTTCCGGAGGCGATTGGGAGCACGTTGCCATCGACACCGGGGTTTCGGTGGTCGTGGCCGGTCGGAGAGAGGCGCGCACTTGCCTCGAGATTGGAGCGCGGCGCCAGAGACTTAGCGACCGCTCTCGCGGCGAAAAGTGTCGCCGCACTGTGGCGACGCGCCAGCATCGGTCGCGCCCGACCCCGAGATGACGCCCGACCCGAAGCACAAGCGCCCGATGATGTGGCGCGGCGCATACCGCGAGGTCACGCCGGTCACGATAGTTGGGGCGATTCTGGTAGGCATCGTGATGAACGCGTCGATCACTTACGCGGGCCTCAAGATCGGCTTCACGATCACTGGCAGCGCGATCGCCGCTGTGCTCGGGTTCGGCATCTTGCGCGGGATCCTGCGCCGAGGGTCGGTGCTCGAAACAAACATTTTCCAGACGGTCGCCTCAGCGGTGAACACGTCGAACTCCGGCGTCATCTTCACCGTGCCTGTGCTGATCCTGCTCGGCCACTCGCTCACGCTGGCATCGTCGGATTTCTGGCTCGTGACTATCGCGTGCGTCGCGGGGGCCGTCCTCGGTGCAGTGTTCATCATCCCGCTTCGCAAACAGATGATCGACATCGAGCGCCTCCGCTTTCCGACGGCGATGGGCGTGGCTGTCATCTTGAAGGCGCCCGGCGCCGGTGTGAAGCGCTCGCTTGTCCTCGTGGCGGGAATGGTGGCGAGCGGGCTGATCTTCCTGCCCGCAGGGCTGCCGCAACTTGGCTTCCCCGGATACGCCGCGTTCGGCAACGCGCTCTTCGGCGCCGGCCAGGCGATTCTCACGGACTCGACGATCGACATCGGCCGCGTGATCGGAATCCCGTCGCAGGCGCAGGTGGTGTTCGCTCTCGCACCGTTTGCGCTAGGCGCGGGATTTATCACGGGCAGGCCAGGACTCTTCGTCCTCGCGGGCGGAGTGCTCGCCTACTGGGTCCTCGCGCCGCTCGCGTTTGCGTTTGGCTGGATGCCGGAGACGACGACCGCCGCGGGCGCGACAGGCTACGCGTTCACCGCGTTCAACCGCCCGCTTGGGATCGGGCTGCTGCTCGGCGGCGCGATGATGGGTGTGCTCCTTTCGCTGCCTTCGATTCGCGAGGCGTTCAAGGGACTTTTTGCCGCGACGGGGTCGCGCGACCGGGACGAACTCGGCGTGAAGCCGCTCGCGATCTCGGCGGTCATCGGGTTGGTGCTGCTCTTCGCGGCCGCGCAATACGTTGGCGGCCAGCCGGTGAACGAGACGTGCCCGATCACGGGCGGGGCGGTCTCGACATCCGACACGCGCGACTTCGGCGGCTACGCTATCGCTTTTTCCAGCGCAGGCGCGGCGGCAGCATGGGATACCGGGAAGTCAGAGGACGATCGCACCGCGTTTCTCGAGAGCATCAATGCGAGCCCCGGCCTGCTCGCGGGCCTGCCGCTTCTGCTTCGCTCCGCGATCATCGCGCTCGCAGGCGCGCTTTGGATTTGGTTCGCCGGGATAATAATCGCGCAATGCACGGGCATGACCGATTGGTCGCCGATCTCGGGCATGGCGCTGCTCACGGTGGTTCTCATCCTTGTCCTCGCGGGAAGCGCTGCCGTGGTCGGCGCCGTCATGATCGGTGCGGCGTTGTGTGTGGCGGTCACGCTTGCGTCCGACATGATGAGCGACCTGCGAACCGGGCACCTTCTGGGTGCGATCCCGCGCCGGCAGCAAGTCGCCGAGCTCTCCGTCGTGGCGATCGGGCCGGTCGTGGCGATGATCGTTGTCCTCATCATCGCGCAGGCAAACATCGCGCAGGGCGGCCCCGCTCTCGGCCCGGGCGCGCCGAACGGAGCGATTGCTCCGCAGGCGCAGGCGTTGCAGGCGGTGATCATCGGCGTGCAAGGAGGGCAGATGCCCTACGCGCTCTATGGGTTTGGCGCGTTTCTCGGCGCGTTGCTCGGACTCGGCGCGTTCAGCGGTCTCGGCGTCCTGATAGGCCTGTCGATGTATCTTCCGTTCATCTACATCGCGACCTACGGAATCGGCTGCATCGCGAACATGCTCGTCACGCGCATCAAGGGCCGCCGCTGGTGCGAGGATTGGGGAATCCCGTTCGCGGCCGGGATGATTGTCGGCGAGTCGATCCTCGCGCTTGTCATCAACATCATCGTGCTCGCAAAGACGGGGGGAGGCTGACGATGAAATGGTTCACGCCACTGCTCCTCGCCCTGAGCCTCGCTGCCGGCACGATCGCGTGCATGACTGCCTACTCGCCGCGGCTCGCAGCGGTCGAGAGCGCGGTCGCGGCGGGAGAGGAGATCGAGCTCGGTGCGCCGTCTGGGAAATCGGTCAATGCCGCCGGTGAAACCATGCCGATTGCCACTGCGGGCGCGCGGCTCACGCCGGAGATCGTCGCGACGCTTCGCGCCGCGGGGGTCGAGCGCGTGCGCGTGCAACAGTTCTCGTTCGCGCGCTGGAGCCACGCATGGATGTTCGCGGCCGCGGCCGCAGGACTCGCGATCGGCGCGGTGCTCGTGCGGCGCGAGATTCGCGCGAGCCGGGAAGCCTCGCTCAATGAAAGCGGCTCGTCGCAGTCGCCGGTGGCGGCGCTCACGGGGATGCGGGATACGCTCCGCAAACTCGACTCGGAGATGCCGGCTCTGCGCGAGGCTTCAAGGGGGATGAAGCGAGTCACCGACGAGCTCGGCGAGCTGCAGGCGACGCATGTCGATACGATCCTGCAGTCGCGCGACCGGATCATCGCCGCCGGCGGGCTGGCGGGATTCGCCACGTTCATGAGCGCGTTTTCTGTGATGGAGCGGCAGATCAACCGCGCGTGGTCCGCCGCGGCCGACGACGTCCCTGACGAGGCGGGCGACTCGATTCGCCGGGCGCTGTTGCTCGTGGACGATGTGCTGAAGGCCCTTCCAAGGGAGTAGTCAGCGTGGGATCGCCGGATATGCGCTGGCCATCGGGGCGTCATTGGGTGAAGAATCCTGTTCTTGAAAGGCCCACTGCGGCTTGCGCAGGCCCGATCCTAAATGCAGTTCCCCTCACTGAAAATGAAACACGGACTCCCACTCCTACTTGCACTCCTGTCAGTTTTGACCGCAGCCGCGCCGCTCGCGGCAAACGAAAAGATCGACCTTGATCGAAGGACGCCTGTCGCCGCTGGCGAACAGATACCCATCGCCGATTTCTACCGGCCAGGGTTTCTTCAATCGCCGAAGGTCAACCCTGCGGGCACCCACGTCGCGGCGCTCATCACCTCGAGCGAGGACAAGCACAAGCTGATCGTCTACGAGCTGGCGACGATGAAGGGCGAGGTCTACGAGCCCCCGGGCGAGACCACCATTAGCGAGGTGACATGGCTCGGCGACCAGAGGCTGGCGTTTGAGATCAGCTTCTACCGCTTGTTCGGCGTCGGCCTCTATGCAAGCGAGGTTGGCCGGCTGTCGAATGCCTATCCATTGCTGCAATACGTGGGCGCCAGCCTGCTCTCGGTGCCGCCCAGCAAGCGCTTGCGGCCACTCGCGTGGCTGCCGCCCGGCTCCGACGATGCGGGCCGCGACGGGCACGTTGGGGTGATCAACACGGACATCCGGACGGGACGGATTGTGAACATGCTGACTGTGGAAGTGCCGACCGCATCGAGGGACGAGATCAACGAGGATAACCGGAAACACATCGAGGACCGCATCGTGGGACCAACCGAGGGCTACGATGCCGGCTTTCTTGCCGACCGGGAGGGGAATCTCGCTTTCGGCTTCACGAGTGCCGACGGAATTTTCACGATGCACCAGCGGGTGGGCAACCGATGGGAAAAGGCCCCGGTGAACCTCGACGAGGTGGACGTGCTCGGCTTCGGGCGCACGCGCGACGAGGTCATCGTGCGCGGGCCGAGGCAGGAAGGTAAGCCGAGGGCGCTGCAGTTCATGAACGCATCGACCGGGACGCTCGGCGAAGTGCTTCTGAACGATGAGAAATACGATTTCTTCGGATCGCTCTACCACGAGCCTGCGGCGAACAGCCTCTTCGGCGCACGCTTCGACCGGAACGGTCCGGCGATGGCATGGTTCAACGAGGACTATATCGGGCTCCAGAAGATCCTCGACGACTTCTTTCCAGGGGTGGTCGTTCGCTTGCTCGGAGCCGACGACGCCGGGCGCATCTTGATCGTGGAGACATATTCGGACAGGCAGCCCCCCTGTTATTACTGGGTCAACCTCGAGAAACGCTCACTCGGCTTGATTGAAAAATCCATGCCGTGGATTGATCCCGAGCGCATGCGTCCGACGAGCATCATCAGTTACAAGACGCGCGACGGCCAGAGGCTCGACGCCTACGTGACTCTGCCTGCCGGAGCCTCAAAGGAGAAGCCGGTGCCGCTGATCGTCCTGCCGCCAGGGTTGGGCCAGCCTGGGCGCTCGAACTATCAAGTCTACCGCGCTCGGGCGATATGGGCGTTCAACGCCGAGGTGCAGTTCTGGGCGAGCCGCGGCTACGCCGTGATGCGGCCGAATCACCGCGGATGCGCCGGCTACGAATGGATGTTTCCCGAGAGTGACCAGTGGGAGTTCACAAAGATGGCCGAGGATATCGCGACAGCCACGCGGTTTGTTTTGAAGACTGGCGTGATTGATCCGGAGCGAATTGCGATCAGTGGATTCTTGCTCAGCGCGTATCCTGCCGTGGCAGCGGCCCAGGTTGATCCCGATCTCTTCAAGGCTGTAGTCGCGACCCAAGGCACATACAACTGGGCGAACCAACTCCGTGCATTGAAGTCAGGTGGCACGAATGAGGTGAACATCGGTGTCCTCACGCGTCACATGGGCACTGACACGAAACTCAGGGAGTTGTCGTTGAACAGCAGGGTCGGCCAGATTCGCGCCGCCGTGCTCGTCGGATACCAAAGGGAGCTTGGGGAATGGACGAAGCAATCCACGGATCTCCTTTCCGACCTGAATCGGGCGGGCGTCGTGCACGAGTCAGCCGGAGTCGGCGGCGAACGATCGTCGATCAACCTCACCCGCACTAGAGTCGGCCTCGTTTCACGCGAGGAGGCCTTTCTTGCCAAGCACCTCAAGTAGAGACGCCCGGGGAGGGCACCGGGCCTACAACCCGTCCGGAGAACTCGTGCCCTGGTCCAAGCCTGATTCTGTGACTCAATTATCAAGGGACTGATCTCACTCGTGCCACTTCTTCTCGCCGGCGGTGATTGCGAGGTCGAGCGCGTCCTCCTCGCGCGGGATCGCGCACGCGTAGGCCGGTGAGTAGGCGCAGTAGGGATTGTAGGCGGCGTTGAGGTCGAGCGTGTAGTTGTGGTCCGGATTTTCGGAGAGATCGAAATCGAGATAGCGGCCGACGTCGTAGGTCGCTTCGCCCGTTGTGCGGTCTGTGAACCAGATCGCGTGGTAGAGGCCGCTCTTGGTCTCCATTCGGTAGACTCGCAGGGTGTGTTTCGTCCCGTTCTTCTCGAACGTGAGGAATCCGTGCACCGTGCCTTTCCGCTCGCGGCCCTTGGTGTCGAGGATCGTGACGGGCGTCTGCTCTGCGTAAACGGTGAGCTTGCTCTGGAAGACCCAGCCCGCGTCGGGCGCGAAGTAGTGCAGCGGGGAGAACTCCACCTTGTGCGCCGCGTGGTTGAAAGGTGACTGCGGATCGTCGCGCATCCATGCATCTTTCTCAGCGCGCGCGGCAAGGGTCGCCTCGGGCGAGAACGCGAGTGTCACCGGCGCGGCGAGCGTGGCGAGCAACAAGGTGGCGGTGAGGCGCGGGGTGGAGGCAATCTTCATGGCCCCAAGGGAATCTGCCAGCGTTTCAAGGTCAACCGCGACGCCCGGTGGGTGTAGCAGAATTGGACGGGTAGGGGCGCTTGTCTCCAAGCGCACTCTGTTTGTTTGCTGTGCGTGCGGCGAAAGGGCGGCTGGGTATCCTCCTTCGCCAACGGCTTCGGAGGACGCCGCAGGCCGCCCCTACTTTCAGAACCAGAAAGAGGAACGTCGGCTGGTTGACCTAGAGTGGATCACGCAGATGTTCACGATGAGCCACGGCCGCGCGCGGTCGTCGGCTCGGGCTTCTGTATCGGTGCGGCTCTCATCGCAACCGCAGATCCGTCACGGTGATCACACCATCACTCTTACGAATGGTAACCTGCTCAACCGGGAGTCCAGCGAGGCCGAAGTAGATCGTAATGTGCCAATAGCCAGCTGCCTCTTTCGGGAGCGAAGGCATGCCGCATGCGGTGCGATACGTTCGGAATCGGTTCAGTCCAATGCGAAAGGCCTCAACTTCGGAGATTCCGTCGGACGGATCAACCTTGGTAGACGCAGCGAGTTCGCGAAGCTGCTCGTAGTGCATACCGCGTTTCTTGGCCGCTCGATCAGCCACAGTCTGGCATCCGCCGCACAGTGCGATTGCGAGTGCGCCAAAGACGGCGGCGTCGATTGCCTTCATTTGTTGCCGCTCGCCTCCGTGACCTCTGGCCGATCTCTGTGTCCTCTGTGACTTCCTGTATTCCGATCTCTCGCCCCTCACCGATCCACCCGCAGCGCCACGATCGGGTCGAGCCGCGAGGCGCGCCACGCGGGCACGAGGATCGCGACCACCGCGGCCACTGCGACTGCGGCCATCGCGATCAGGAGCGGCGTGATCGTGACGCCGTCCATTCCGTAGATGATTCCCTTGAGCACCTTGCTCAGCGCAAATGTGCCGCCGATGCCGATGACGAGACCGATTGCCACCCAGCGCATTCCCTGCACGAACACGAGCCGCAGTATGTCGCGCCCGATCGCGCCGATCGCGAGCCGCACGCCGATTTCGCGTGTGCGTTGCACGATGTGGTAGCTGAGCGTGCCGTAGAGGCCGACAGCGACGAGCCCGAGCGCAGTTGCCATGAAGAAGTCCACAATGCCGGCGACAGCGCGCTCGCTGGCGGTCGCGTCGCGCACGACCTGGTTGAGTGTGCGAATGTCCTGCAGTGGAGTCTCGCGGTCGAGTTCCGCCACGGCGGCGCGGACCAGCGGAGCCAGTATCGACGCGGGCTGCGCGCTGCGCACGTTCACATAGACGGTGTTTCCCCAGTGCCGGGGCGGGGTCGTATACATCTCGGGCTGGACCTCGGCTTTCGCATCCCACTGGCGCACGTCCTCAGCGACGCCTACAACCGTGGCCGTATACCACGGGTCCTTTGGTTGGTTGGCGCGGAAGATCTGGCCGATTGGATCCTTGTCGGGCCACGCCTTCGCGACAAACGCGCGATTGACGACGACGCCGAGGTGTCCGTCCTCCGTCATGTCATCCGCGGCGGTTAGGTTGCGCCCGCGCACGAGAGTGATGCCCAACGTTTGAAAATAACCGGGCGTTATCGAGGAGCGCTCGACGCTCGTGCGGCGCACCGCGGGGTCGTAGGTCTCGTCGTTGACGAGCGCGTTGGTGTTGCTACCACCCTCGAGCGGGAGCTTCGAGGTGAGGCCGACGGCGGTCACGCCGGGCAGCGCTTCAAGCTTCACGGTGAGCGCCTCCCAGAAGCGCACCCTGTCCGTGTTCTCCTTGTAAAGGTCGCCCCGAAGGTTGATGCGCGCCGAGAGCACGTGGTCGGTCGCAAGCAGGCTGTTTTGCTCGAGAATCTTGAAATAGCTCGCCGAAAAGAGCGCGGCGCCATTCGCGAGCACGAAGGCGACAGCGATCTGTGCGATGATCAACCCGCGCAACATCACGTGTCGTGAGCGCGAACCGACCGCTCCTCGCGCATCGCTGCGGATGATGCCCGCGAGCGAGGTGCGCGCGGCTGTGAGCGCGGGCGGAATGCCAGCGAGCATGGCTGTGAGCAACGTGGCTCCGAGCGCGAAGACAAGCGGCAGGCCGTCAAGCGCGATGGCTTCCCGGCGTGCCCCGCTCGTCGGCGCGATCGCCTTGAGAACCTCAATGCCGCCAAGTGCGAGTGCGACGCCGAGGGCGCCGCCAATCGCGGCGAGGACGAGGCTTTCCGCGAGCGCGAGACGGACCAACTGGCCGCGCGTCGCGCCGAGCGCCACGCGCACGCCGAACTCGCCCTGACGCTGCGCGCTGCGCGCGAGGAGCATCGAGGCGACGTTTGCACACGCGACCAGGAGAACGAGCGCGACAGCGCCGAAGAGCAGCCAGACCTTCTTGCCGAGGTCGCGCGTCATTTCGAAGTGCAGTGAGCGCACAAGGAACTCCTTCCGTGTGTTCGAATTGGGGTAGAGCGCTGTGAGTTGTTTCCCAATCGCTTTCAGCTCGGCGTCCGCTGCGCCGATCGTCGCTCCGTCCTTCAGCCGCGCGACGCCGCAGAGGTAGTGGCTGTCGCGCTGAGTGATTTCCTTTTCATCGAAGTGGTAGGGCAGCCACACCTGGCAGTCGTCGGTGCGCATCCACGGCGCGGCGAATTCGAACGTGGCGGGCATGATGCCGACAACGCGCACGTCGGTGCTGTTCAGCCTGACTGTGCGCCCGACAATTTCCGGATCGCCGCCGAATGTCTGCTGCCACAGGTCGTGGCCGATCACCGCAACGCGCTCCGCGCCTTGCACGCAGTCGTCCGGCTCAATCAGACGACCTCGAAACGGCGCGACGCCGAATGCGTTCAGCACGCCCGGCGTGGCGCGGACGCCGGCGACGGCCTGGGCATTTTCGAGGCCGACGTTGACCGAGCCCGGTTGATAGACGCCGAAGTGCTCGAACAAAGTGCTCTGGTCGTGAAGGTCCTTGAAGTCGGCCGGCGAAAGCGGCCAGTAGTCGCCCGACCACACTTGCGCGATCTCGTGCGAGTCGGGGTAGTCAAACGGCTGCACGACCAGCGCGCGCAGCGTGCTGAACATCGCGGTCGACGAACCGATGCCCACGGCAAGCGTGAGAGTCGCGATGAGGGCAAAGCCGCGGGATTTGGCGAGTTGGCGTAAGGCCAGGCGCAGGTCGGTGAGCATCGTGAGGAGCACTTGAGACGGAGAATTGGCGCCAAAAGGCGTTGGAGAGCGTCTCCATGCATGAAAACCCGGCATCCGGGGCGAGGTTGCGAAAAACTTCACGCACGCATTGGCGTGCGCAGTCTAATTGCTGTCTACTGTCGTCGCACCTCAACGGGCGGACCCAAAATGGCCGGCAAACACAGACATCCCGACACGATCCCGGCACCCGTGAAGGACAGTCCGTGGCGTGAGAAGCTGCACGAGGTGATCTTCGAAGCCGAGACGCCGACGGGGAGGGCCTTTGACATAGCGATCCTCTGGGCGATCTGCCTGAGCGTGGTGGCAGTATCCCTTGAAAGCGTGGCCTCGATTCGCGCGGAGCACGGCACGGCGCTGCGAGTCTCGGAATGGGTCTTCACCGGGCTCTTCACAGTGGAATACGTGGTGCGCCTGGCCGCGGTCCGGCGGCCGCTGAGCTACGCGAAGAGTTTCTACGGGATTGTCGACCTGCTGGCGGTCCTGCCGACCTACGCAAGCCTGTTCGTGCCCGGCGCGCAGTCGCTGATCGTGGTGCGCGCGTTTCGACTGTTGAGGATCTTCCGAATCCTCAAGCTCACGCAGTTTGTGGGCGAGGCGCATGTGCTGCGTGCCGCGATTCGCGGAAGCGTGCGCAAGATCATGATCTTTCTGATCACCGTTCTGATGCTCATGTTGATCGCCGGTGCGACCATGTATCTCGTCGAGGGCGATAAGGCCGGGTTCACAAGCATCCCGAAGTCGATTTATTGGGCGATAGTGACAATGACCACCGTCGGCTATGGAGACATTGTTCCGCAGACAGTCCTCGGGCAGGTCGTCGCATCAGTGATCATGATCACTGGCTACGGGATTATCGCGGTGCCTACAGGTATCGTGACTGTGGAGCTGTCGGCCGCGCTCAAGAATGCGGTGAGCACGATCGCCTGCCACTCGTGTGGCGCCGACGGCCACGCGAACGATGCCCGCTACTGCAAGTTTTGCGGCGCCAAACTCGAGCGCGGAGACGAACCTCCGCGGCCGCGGAGCTGACCACACGCTGCGTCGATGTCGCGACCCCGCGGCCTGCGGAAGTGCGCGACTGCGCCACCCGCGCGGACCTCGGCGATAAACGTCTCCGCCGTCGCGTCGTCGGTCGTCTCGTAGGCGACGCCACGCAGCGAAAGCCCGGTCGGATTGTAGCGCAGAAGGTTCACGTGCATCCGCCGGCCCGCGAGAAGCGCGGCGAGGTCGCGCGCCTGCGCGGGCGAGTCGTTCACGCCGCGAAGCAGGCAATACTGAATCGTCAACGGCCGGCCCGACGTTGCCTGGTAGCGGTCGGCCGCCGCGAGGATGTCGGCGACGTTGAAACGCTTGCCCGCGGGCAGCAGCCGGGCGCGCGTGGCGTCGTCCGGCGCGTGCAGCGAGACCGCGAGGTGGATGCCGGGATTCGCAGCGGTGAGTGCGTCGATGCCCGGGATGATGCCGACGGTCGACACCGTGATCTGGCGGCAGCCGAGCGCGCCGAGTTTGTTCGACGCGATCCGGTCGATGGCAGTGAGCACGTTCCCGAGATTCAGCATCGGCTCGCCCATGCCCATGAAGACGAGAGTCTGCAGCCGGCGACCGGTCGCGATCGCCTCGCGGCGCAGGGCGAGAAACTGGCCGACGATCTCGCCGATGGTGAGGTTGCGCTCGAAACCGTTTTGCGCTGTCGCGCAGAAATCGCAGCCCATCGCACAGCCGACTTGCGACGAGATGCAGCCCGCTGCGCGGTCCGGCCTGTAGTCGGGCATGAGCACCGACTCGATCGTGCGGCCGTCGGCGAGCCGCAGGAGAAGCTTCGTGGTGCCGTCGTCCGACTCCTGTCGCGCGGCGATCGCGACCGGCGGAGGGGAGATCGAATCCTCGAGACGTGCGCGCAGTCCGGCCGGCAGGCGAAGCGAGTCCCAGTTCACAGAGCCGCCATGCGCGAAGAAGCTCCTCAGAATCCGAGCGGCGTGCGAAGGCTTGAAGCCCCAAGCGGCGAGAGTGGACTCGAGTTGCCCGATCGAGAAGCTGTGCAGGTCGACCATCGCGCGAATCAACGCAGCCCTCGCGCGAAAAGCCAAGCCGGGCGGCGCTTCTGCGGGATGGATTTCCCGCGCCGACCTGCCATACGATCCGCGGATGTCCGGCCCTGCGCACCGCGTGCGGTTTGTCGACTCCCACACCGGGGGCGAGCCGACGCGCGTCGTGATCGAGGGCGGTCCCGATCTCGGTGGCGGCCCGCTCGTGGAGCGCGTGGCGCGTTTCCGGCGCGATCACGATCGCTGGCGTCGCGCGATCGTGTGCGAACCGCGCGGATCCGACACAGTCGTCGGTGCGCTGTTGTGTGCGCCGCACGATCCGTCGTGCGACAGCGGCGTGATCTTCTTCAACAATGTCGGCTATCTCGGCATGTGCGGCCATGGCACGATCGGGCTCGTGGCGACGCTCGCGCACCTCGACCGCGTTGGCGCGGGAACTGTGCGGGTCGACACACCTGCAGGACCGGTCGCGTGCGAGTTGCACCGCGATGGGAGTGTGTCGGTCGAGAACGTGGAGAGCTACCGTGAGCGTGTGGGGCTCGTTGTCGAAGTGCCGGGATTCGGTGGCGTGCGCGGCGACGTGGCTTACGGCGGCAACTGGTTTTTCATCACGGAGGTGCGCGGGCAGGACTTGGGGATTTCGCGATTCGCGGCGCTTACGGATTGCGCGACACGAATCCTTGCTGCGGTGCGCGCCGCAGGTTTCCCGCAAGTCGATCACGTTGAACTCACCGGGCCGCCGCGCGCGCCTGGAGCGAACGCCCGCAACTTCGTTCTCTGCCCGGGGCTCGCCTACGACCGCTCTCCATGCGGCACAGGCACGAGCGCGAAGCTCGCTTGTCTCGCTGCGGACGGGAAACTCGCCGAGGGCGCGAGCTGGGTGCAGGAGAGCATCATCGGCAGCACGTTTGCGGCGCGCTACGCATGGAGCAACCGCGCGACGGGCCGCATCAAGCCGACGATCACCGGCACGGCGCATGTCACCACCGAGGGCGTGCAGATCATCGACGAGCGCGACCCGTTTGCCTGGGGCATCTGAGGCGATGGCAACTGGTCGTCACATCGTGATCTGCGGCGGCGGCGTGATCGGGCTGAGCTGCGCCTACTATCTCGCGCGCGAAGGACACCGCGTGACAGTCGTCGAGCGAAGCGCGGAGGGCGCCGATTCGTGCGCGCACGGCAGCGCGGGCTACGTGTCGCCGAGCCACGTCGTGCCGCTCGCCGCGCCGGGCATGGTGGCGCTCGGGATCAAGTGGATGCTCGACTCGCGCAGCCCGTTCTACGTGAAGCCGCGGTTCGACGCGGGCTTCCTGCGCTGGAGCCGGTTGTTTTGGAAGTCGTGCAGTCGCGAAAACGTCGAGCGCGGCGCCCCGGTGTTGCGCGATCTCTGCCTCGCGAGTCGTGCGCTGTTCGCGGAGTTTTCGCGCGAGGTTGGGAACGTCTTCGAGTTCCAAGAGCGCGGCCTGCTCAATCTCTGCTTCACACAGGCGTTGCTGGACCATGAGACACACGGACTCGCGCGGCTCGCGAACCAACTCGGTATCGAGGCGCGCGTGCTCGATGCCGCGGCGACCGCGCGCATCGAGCCCGGCGTGCGAATGGCGATTGCGGGCTCGGTCTATTTTCCGATCGACGCACATGTGACGCCGCGGCTCTTCATGCCGGCGCTGCTCGAGGCGTTGAAGAAATTCGGCGTCGAGTTTCGATGGAGCACGGAAATCATCGGATGGGTTGACGGCACCGATCGCGCGCTGCGCGCGATGCGGACAACTGGAGGTGAGATCGGCGGCGATATGTTTGTGGCTGCGGCCGGCGCGTGGTCGCCGCGGCTCGTCGACGAACTAGGCATTCGATTGCCAGTGGAGGCGGGCAAGGGCTACAGCCTTACAATCCCCGAATCGCCGGTGCAGGTTTCCGTGCCGATGATTCTCGCGGAGTCGCGTGTGGCCGTGACGCCGATGGGCCGCGCGCTTCGTTTCGGCGGCACGATGGAATTGACGGGCATCAACAGCACGATCCGCCCGGAGCGCGTCGAACAGATCAAGGCGGCGGCGCGGAGTTTTTTCCCGGATTTTCCGGCAAACGCGTTTGACGGAATCGAGCCGTGGTCGGGCCTGCGCCCTGTTTCGCCCGACGGGCTGCCCTACATCGGGCGGTTCGCGGCGCGGCCCAACCTTATTGCAGCAGCGGGGCACGCGATGCTCGGGCTGACGCTCGCGCCGATTACAGGCGCACTCGTCGCCGATGTCGTCGCGGGGCGGACGCCGTCGATTCCACTCGAGCACCTGAATCCGGATAGATTTGGATGAAACGAGAGACATAGGAGGAAACCGCTAATCTACGCTAATGAACGCTTATCAGTCCGATGCGTATGGGATTCAGAACGTTGAAGCTTCGCCTGATCGGCGAAGCAGATCGCGTCTGTGGAGTGACGCAGTGTTCTCATTAGCGGCAATTAGCGAAGATTAGCGGTTAACACTTCCGTAAACACCATGAACTGGACCGGCACTTTTCCCGCGATCACGACGAATATGCGCGCCGACGGCGCGCTCGATCACCGCGCGCTTGCGAAGCACTGTCGCTGGATGATCGACAGTGGTTGCGCGGGCATCGTGTGTTGTGGATCGCTCGGCGAGGCGGCGACGTTGAGCGATGCGGAGAAGATCGCGGTCGCGAAGACGTGCGTGCGTGCCGTCGGAAAACGTGCACCGGTCGTGCTTGGAGTTTCCGCGTTGGGCACGCGCGAGGCTGTGGCGCTCGCACGCGCCGCGAAGAAGGCAGGCTGCAGAGGACTCATGGTGTTGCCGCCGTATGTCTACAACGCGGACCCGCGCGAGACCTGCGCACACGTCTCGGCGGTGATCGGTGCGACCGATCTCTCGTGCATGCTCTACAACAACCCGATCGCCTACGGCGCGGACTTCCTTCCGGAGCAAGTCGCCGCGCTGGCCGCGGCTCATCCCAATCTACACGCGGTGAAGGAGTCGAGCGGCGACGCGCGCCGGATCGCGGCGCTCAAGCGCAGGCTGCGCGGGCGGCTGACCCTGCTCGTCGGCATGGACGACGCAGTTGTCGATGGCGTGGCCGCAGGTGCGACCGGCTGGGTGGCGGGTTTGGTGAACGCGTGTCCCTGCGAGAGTGTGGCGCTCTTCGACGCTGCGATCCGCGGCGATCGCGACACTGCAGCGCGACTCTTTCGTTGGTTCCTGCCGTTGCTGCGGCTGGATACGGTTCCGAAGTTCGTCCAATACATCAAGTGGGTGCAGGCGGAGATCGGTCGCGGGACGGCGACGGTGCGGCGACCGCGGATGCCGCTTGATCGTCGCGAGGTGGCGGCGGCGAGTCGGGTGCTCAAAAGAGCGGTTCGGACGCAGCCGGGTGGGTGAAGGAGGATGCAGATCCGCGAAGTAGCGCGGGTCTTTGACCCGCGTCGGCAGGTCAGAGA
>DATKCJ010000460.1:0-6012 GCA_035513275.1 Opitutaceae bacterium | reverse complement strand
GCCGTCATCGATGCGGCGATCGCGAACGGTATCTACGTGATCATCGACTGGCACGATCATCACGCGCACGAGCACCCCGAGCTTGCGATTGCGTTCTTCGAACGGATGGCGCGCGCTTACGGCGACAGGCCGAATGTGATCTACGAAATCTTCAACGAGCCACTGCGCGATGTGTCGTGGTCAAAACACGTGAAGCCCTATTCCGAGCGCGTGGTCGCGGCGATCCGCGCGATTGATCCCGACAACCTCATCCTCGTCGGTTCTCCTTCGTGGTCGCAGGATGTCGATATTGCTGCGAAAGATCCGATCAGTGACGCGAATGTTGCATACACGCTCCACTTCTACGCCGGCACTCACAAGCATTGGCTGCGCAGCAAGGCGCTTGTCGCGCTGAACGCCGGGCTCGCTCTGTTCGTCTCCGAGTGGGGCGTGTGCAATGCCGATGGCGACGGCCCTATTGACCGCAAGTCGGTCGACGAATGGCTCGCGTTCATGCGCGAGCATAAGCTCAGTCACTGTGCTTGGAGCCTCGGCGACAAACGGGAGACTTGCGCGATGCTTCAGCCCAAGGCGCCGTCCGACGGCAACTGGAGCGACAAGCAAATCACCGAATCCGGCGCAATCATCCGCGGCATCGTGCGTGGGTGGGGCAAGTAGGGGTTCGCGCGGAGCAATCGCAACGCGCCTCTCGGAGAGAGACGCGCTATCTCGGAACGCCTTCTTTCCGATGTAGCCCGCCGCGTGAGCGGCGGGGCATTTGTGGTGGGTCGTGCGAATTGCGCTAACCATCCCTGCCCTCCCGGGCAGGGCTACACCAAGCAAACTCAATCTCTCCGGCGTAGCCCGCCGCAGAAGCGGCGGGACAAAACGCAACTACCTCCACTGATGTGGAACTCGTCCCTGCGCTCACGCGCAGGGCTACGAAGAAGTCCACTTCCGCAGCGTCTCCAGCGAGAGGCGCGCGGACTCGAGCGGGTCGTGGTTGTATTTCTCGACCTCGACGATGTGCCACTCGACCGCGCCTACCGATGCGGCGGCCTTGAAGATCGGAGGAAACTCCACGGGTCCCGAACCGAGCTCGGCCTCGTCCTTGATGTGCAGCAGCCGGATGCGGCGGCCTTGCTCTCGGATGTAGTCCGCCGGCGGTTTGCCGCCGACGTGCGACCAGTAAACGTCGAGCTGGCAACCGAGATTGCGCGGCTCCGCGGCGTCGAGCAGCCAGTCGAGCGCGAGGCGTCCGTCGACCACGGCGATCTCGTGCGCGTGATTGTGGTAGTGGAAGCTGAAGCCGAGCCCGCGCAGGCGCGCACCGATCTCGTTGAGCTCTTCGCCGAGCGCCTGACATGCCGGTGCCGAGTTGAACAACGCCGCCGGAAGAAACGGGCAGATGATGTGCGGCGAGCCGAGCGCGTGCGCCTCGACGGCGACTTGCGTGAGCTCGGTGCGGAGTCGCGCGATGCCGACGTGCATGCCTGAGACTTTCAGGCCGTTGTCGGCGATCGCCTTTGCCGCGGTCGCGGCATCGACGTTTCCGTAGCCTGCGGTTTCGACACCGTCGTAGCCGGCCTTCGCGACCTTCGCGATCGTTGCGGAGAAGTCCGCCGCCGCATTCGTGCGCACGGACCAGAGTTGGAGTGAGATGGGAGTCATGTTTGTTCCGCGATTCTGTGTTGAAATGCGGGCATTGAAGGTAGCCGAGATTGCCGCGTTGTGTCACGGGCATTTCCACGCCAGAGGGCTTGTGCATCGTTACGGACTACGCCGTGCCTTCCTGCTGCTTCTTGCGGTAAGCGCCGGGCGACTGTCCCGTCAACCGTTTGAAGACAACGCTCAGGTATTCGACGTGCTCAAACCCTGTGAGATCGGCGATTTTCTTGAGGGGAAAGTCTGTCTCCACGAGGAGCTGCCGGATCTTCTCAACCTGCACGCGGCGGATCTCCGCCTGCGGTGATCGGCCGATGTGCTTGCGAAATTTGCGCTCGAGCTGGCTGCGCGACGCGAATGAATGTTTGAGCACCTCCTCCACGGTCACCGAGCTGCATGCTCTCTCGCGGATGAAGTTCAGCGCCGTCGCGACGCAGCGATCGTGGATCGCCAGCACATCCGTCGAGGGCCGCGTCACCACTCCGAGTGGCTCAACGCGAACGTCCATCTCCGCGGGCTTTCCGCCTTTCATCATCGTCTCGAGTGCCTCGGCGGCACGGTAGCCGGATTGGAAGGCGTTTGGCGCCACGCTTGAAAGCGGTGGATTGGAGAGCTCGCAACGGATCGAGTCGTTGTTCACGCCGAGCACGGCGACTTCTTCGGGGACATGGAGACCGGTTTCCTTCGCCGCCGCCATCACCTGAAACGCGCGCGCATCGTTGCAGCTCATTACCCCGACCGGTTTCGGAAGCCGCCGCAGCCACGCCGCGAGCAGGTCGGTCTGCTTGGCGTCCCATGCAGGTGTCGTCACGCCGGGATACTCGACTTCGTTGTCCTCGCACCTGTGCCCCACGAGGCCGAGGGCCTCGACAAAGCCGTCCCTGCGCTCGCACGCCCATTGCAGATTGCTGAAACCACAGAACGCGAAGTTCACGAAGCCGCGCTCGAGGAAATGCTCGGCGCCGAGGTGACCGAGCGCGATGTTGTCGGGCCGGATCTTCGGCACGCCCGGAAAGACGGGCACGTCGTTCACGTCAACGAGCGGGATGCCTCGCTCGGCGCAGCTCCACACGAGCGCCGGCGTCGTATGGCGACTGATGACGCCGTCCCACTCTTTGCTTCGGATCCAATGCGGTTCGTGTTCGGCCCGGGCTTCGTCGTCGAGGAATGCCGACCACTTGCCGTGGGAACGCTCGTAATGAGCGATCCCGCGGAGCATCGACGCGGATTCCTCGAATCGGACGAGAAACACCAGCAACACTTGGGGCTTCACCAAGAGAACGCTGAGGTCACGCGCATGCAGTGGCAAGCGCGGTCGGGGGTGCTCCGAGGTAGCGCGCCCATCTTCCTCCTTCGCTCAGTAAGCTTCGGAGGACACGCCGAGGGGCGCGTCCCCGCTGTTGCACCGCGACTCCGAAACGCTCCTCTCGGAGAGAGGAGCGCTACCTCGGAATGAGGGATGCTGGCTGGGCGCTACTCGGAATACCGCGCGTTGCGTGACCTCAAGTGGCCGCACCCTGCCCCGCCGCCGCCTCGCGCCTGCGGTCGAGTTCGGAATTGATTTCGATCATGCGCTTTTCTGTAAGCGGGTAGAACAGGAAGATCACGATGGAGGTGATGCCAAGGATCGCGGGATAGATGCTCATGAGACTGACGAGGCTGCCCTTGACCGCATCGGAGGGCGTGACGTTGGCTTGGAAACCGACGAACTGAAGCAGTTGAAAGGCGAGAAACGCAGCGATGGCCCAGCCGAACTTCTGACTCATCGTCGATGCCGAGAACACGAGCGCCGTCGTGCGGCGGCCGCTCTTCCACTCGCCGTAGTCGGCCGTGTCGGCATACATCGCCCACATCAGCACGGGCAACGGTGCACCGAAGAAGCTGCCGACGATCTCGAGGATGAAGATGGCGCCGAGCTGACCGGGCTGCAGGAAGTAGAAGGCGGTGTAGTTGACGATCTGCAGAACGAAGAGGGTGATGAACAGGCCCTTCTTGGGGAACTTGGCGGCGATGAAGCTGACCATCAGTACGCCGGCGACAGAGGCGGCCTGACCGAGCGTGTTGAATGAGGAGAGCAACACATCGAGTGTGAATTCCTGGCCGAGGAAAGGCAGCGGCGTCTCGGGCGAACCATTGTAGAGGTAATATTTGAAGTAGTGGGCCGAGACCGAGCTGCGCAAGGCGATGAAGAGGATCCAGGTAAGCGTGGTGCACAGGAGCAGCACCCAGGCGTTGTTCGTCAGGAGATATTTGATATCCTTCCCCACCGAGGCGTGCGGATCGGGCGGCGGCTTGATGCGCTCCTTAGTGCCGAAGAAAGTGACGAGGAAGAAGCCGATCGCGACCACGCCGACCACGGCGAAGGCCAGTTGCCAGCCGAGCTGCGGGTTGTCGGCGCCGCCCAACGCCGTCGCCATCGGGAGGAGCGTCGCGGAAATCACCATGCCGGCGGAAAACGCGAATACGAACTTCACCGACGAGAGCCGCGTGCGCTCGACGGGATTGTTCGTCATCACGCCCATCAGCGCCGTGTAGGGAATGTTCACGGTCGTGTAGAGCATCATGAGGCCGTTGTACGTCAGATAGGCCCAGATAAGCTTCCCGGTCATGCCGAGATCGGGGGTCGTGAACGTGAGCACGCCAAAAATCGCGAAGGGCACGCACCCAAAAAGGATGAATGGCCTGAACTTGCCCCAACGTGATTCGGTGCGGTCGGCCCAAATGCCGATGAGGGGGTCGTTCACGCCGTCCCAAATGCGGCTCACCAGCAGCATGGTGGCAAGCGCGCCCGCGGTGATGCCGAATATCTCGGTGTAGTAATAGGGCAGATATCGCATGAACGTCTGCCAGTAGAGGACAGACGCGAAATCGCCGCAGCCGAACGCGAGCATCTCGCGGAACGGCAGTCTGCTGAGGTTTTGTTTCATCGGGCTCAGGGGCAACGAGTGCAGGGTTGTGAGGGACCCATTGCTTGGGGTAGCTGGTGGGGAGAACCTTGATTCTAGCCGCCGGCGACGCTGCAGGTAATGAGTTCCCTTGTCGACCTCTTGAGAGTTCAGGACGGAGGGAGGGATCAGTCGTTTTAGCGCAGACGTGGGCCGGTGAGGACCGTCGATGCAGGACCTTTTCGGAGGTAGGAGCCCGCTTGCGGGCGATTCCGTGATTCCGCGGTTTACCATTCGACTAGGTCGGGACCCTGAGCCTGCCTGCATCGAGTCCGTCGAAGGGTGGCCGAAGAGTCACCGAATGGTAGCCGGTGTCACTTCAAGCAATCGCCCGCAAGCGGGCTCCTACCTCATGATCGAGAGCCTCCCCTCGCTACTTCAGCCCGAGGACCTCGTCCACCCACGCGTTGATCGCGAGATTCTGCTCCTCCGGATAGGAGTGCTGCTGCTCAAGCTCGACCGCGAGCGTCTTGGGCGCGGTGATGACGTTGAACGCCGCGTGCGTCGACGTGGGCGGACACGTCTCGTCGTTGTAACCCCAAATGTAGAATCCCGGCACCTTCACGCGGCGCGCGAAGTTCACGGTGTCGTAATACGAGGTCACGCGGATCTTGTCCGGCGTCGCGTGGCGCGAGGGCATTCCATCCCAGTTGGGGCGGAACATGTGCGGCCATCCACCGGCGCGACCGTGCAGTGGTGCGACGAGGTCGCACATCGCCGGGTGCGTTGCCTGGAGCGCCGTGATCCTCGGGTCGAGCGCGGCGGTCGCGATCGAAAGAAACCCTCCCTGACTCGCGCCCAAGACGAGGATGTCCCTGCCGTTCCACAGCGGATGCGCGGCGAGAAAGTCGACCGAGCGGATCGATGAGAGAATCACACGCCGGTAGTAGAACGACTCGCGGTCATCCAGATTGAATCCCCAGTAGCCGTTCAGCGCGCTGGTGCGCAGCGAATCGTAGGTCTCTTTCGGCAGGTTCACTGGAAACCCGTGGATGCCGATCTCGAGCACGATCACGCCCTTCGCGGCGAGCCCCGTGTCGCCGGTATACGGTCGCACACCCGCGCCAGGGACCTTCAGCACAGCGGGGTAGCGGCCAGGCTGCTTCGGCACATTGAGAATGCCATAGACATAGACAGGCCCACCCCAGGATTCGCCGATCGTGCGGATGCGCACATGATAGGTGTCGACGAGCTCCGTGCAGAGTTCGGGCATCAGTGTGAGCCGGGATTGCACCGGCACCTTCGCGAGCGCCTCGCGCCCCGCGCTCCAGAATGCATCGAAGTCCTCCGGGTCCGTCGCGAAGGGCACAATCTTCTCCGGTGCAAATGCAGCAGTCGCCGCGCTGGTGTAGAGCTTGCCGCCGATTGTCGCCTTCACTTTGCAGCGCAGGAAACCTGGCTCCTCCATCGAGCCGCCGTCCAG
>DATKCJ010000459.1:0-2965 GCA_035513275.1 Opitutaceae bacterium | reverse complement strand
TTCGAGGCGATCCGATGTAGCCCGCTCCGTGAGGAGCGGGATGCTTGAGGCCCGCCAAGCTCTTCCCCATGCTTCCCTAATCTTGCCGCGCGCGAAGCCAAACATCCTCTGGGTCCTGACGACGCAATGGCGCGGGCAGGCGACCGGATTCGCAGGCGACCCGAACGCGCGCACGCCGTGTCTCGACCGGCTCGCGGCGTCTGGCGTCTCGATTCGGAATGCCGTCACGCCGCATCCGTTCGGACCGTTCGCACGCGCGGCGATTCTCACGGGTGTCCCGTCGCCGGAGAACGGCGTTGTCGATTATTGGGATCCGCTGCCTGCAGGCTCGCGCACGATCGCGCACGAGATGTCGGCGCTTGGCTACTCGACGGCTTGGTTCGGCAAGTGGCACCTCGCGGAGCGGGACAGGAGCGCGCCGCTCGTCGGGGAAGTGCATGCGCGGCAGATCGTGTCAGAATCGCGCCGCGGCGGGTTTGAATTCTGGGAAGGCTTCGAAAGTGGATTCCTGCTCAACGATCCATGGCTCCACGGCACGCGGCTGCCAGAACCAGTGCAGTTCCGCGGCTACCAAGCCGACGTGATTTCCGGTCGCGCCGCGGAGTGGCTGAGCGCGAAGCGGTCAGCGACGCCGTGGTTTGCCGTAGTGAGTCTGGAATCGCCGCACCCGCCCTACGACGCGCCCTCGGTGAAAGTGCCGCATCGCAATCCTGCGTCGATCGTTCTCGATACAAACGTCCCTCGCGGCGGCGAAGTCGAGGCGCGGGCGCGTCGCGAACTCGCGGGCTACTACGCGCACATCGAGGCGACCGATGCCGCGATCGGGCGACTGTGCGACGCTCTGCCTGAAAACAACATCGTTGTGATCACCTCGGTGCACGGCGACATGCACGGCGCGCACGGCTTGTTCAGGAAAGGCTGGCCTCACGAGGAGAGCGTGCGCGTGCCGCTCATCGTGCGCGGAGGCTGGTTCCGGAATCTCGCTCCCGGCACGGTCGCGAGTTTGATCGATCTGTCGGCGATGACGCGGGCTTGGGCTGTTGGTGAAGATTGGGAATTTTCCGAGGCTGCACGGATCTCGATGCCGGCAGTCGTCGCGCTGCCTCACCAGTGCGACCGCGTCTGGCGCGGCGTGCGGACGGCGGAGTGGATGCTCGCGCTCAATGCCGACGGAACGCCGTGGCTGCTATTTGATTTGCGCGCGGATCCCACGCAGATGGCGAATCTCGTGGACGAGCCGGAGTATGCGATGGTGATCGAGCGGTTGCAGGCGTTGGTCTAGTTTCTGATGTGGCCCGCTCCGTGAGGAGCGGGAAAAGGTTCGGCGTTCAGAATCCCTGCGCTCACGCGCAGGGCCACAGGAAGTCCGGATGTAGCCCGCTGCGTGAGCGGCGGGATGTCGGTCCCGAACAAAATGATCCATGCGCTCACGCGCAGGGCTACACAGCGAACCTCCAGCCCTCACACTGCCGCCGGTTCCTTCGGGCCGAAGTGCCTTAGGATTGCGGCGTGGATGTCTTCTGGCTTCACGGGCTTGGAGATGTAGTCGTCCATTCCGGCTTCGCGGCAGATGTCGGCGTCGCCGTGGATCGCGTTCGCGGTCAGCGCGATGATGATCGGCTGGAATGGCTTCGGGACCTCGGCGCGAATGCGCCTTGTCGCCTCGATGCCGTCCATCTCGGGCATCTGCACATCCATGAACACGAGTTGGTATTTCTTCTCTGCCGTGACGCGCAGCGCTTCCTCACCGTTGACGACCGAGTCGGCGAAGTAGCCGAGCCGCTCCAGCAGCCGCAGCGCGACCTTCTTGTTAACGGGATTGTCCTCGGCGACGAGGATCTGCAGCGGGAGGGTCTGCGCGAGCAGCGGGGCGTCGCTGCGATTTGTGACAACCGCGGACTTCGCGACGGGCGCCTTGAAGAGCGTCAGGACGCGGGCGACGAGCACCGAGCGGCGCAGGGGCTTCGTGAGGACTTCGCGGAATCCCAACTTCTCGAGTTCGCCGAGGTTCGGCGAAAGATTCGCGAGCGTGAGAAGATGTGCCGGCGCGATGCCCGGAATGCTGCGGCGGATGTCGACGACGCTGCGGATTGCCACCGAATCGCCAACGCCACCGGCGATTAGGATTCCGTCGATCGTGCCGTTCGCTCCCGCCATTCCGAGCGCAGCCTCGGCGGTGGGACCGGCTGAGACGGCGAAGCCCTCGGAGCGCAGGCTCTGGCTCATCTGGCGGCACGCGATGTCGTTTGGCTCGACGAGGAGAACGTGTTTGCCGGTGCCGCGGTTGAGCGAGGACTCGCGCGCGTCAGGCGCAGCCGGTGTGCGGATCGAGAAATGAAAAGTCGTGCCGCGTTTCTCCTCGCTGCGAATGCCGATCGTGCCTCCCATCAGCTCGACGAGCCGCCGGCTGATTGCGAGTCCGAGTCCCGTGCCGCCGAACCGGCGCGTAGTCGAGCTGTCGACCTGCGTGAACGGCTGAAACAGCAGCTCGACGCGGTCGGCGGGAATTCCGATGCCTGTGTCGACGACCTCGAAGTCGAGCACGTCCTCGCCTCTGCCGCGCCGGACGATGAGTGAAATCGTTCCCTCGGGCGTGAACTTCACCGCGTTGCCCACGAGATTCACAAATACCTGCCGCAGGCGCGTCGGGTCGCCGATGATCCGGCGCGGGACGTCGTCCGCGATGTGCGCGGCGAGTTCCACGTTCTTGGTGCCAGCAGGGAGGCTGAACAGGTCGAACACATCCTCGATGCAGTCCTGGATCGCGAACGGGTGCTTCTCTATCTCGAGACGACCCGACTCGATCTTCGAGAAGTCCAGGATATCGTTGATGATCGTGAGCAGCGCGTCGCCGCTCGAGCGGATCGTGCGCACCCAGTCGGCCTGCTCGGCATTGAGCGGGGATTCGAGAAGGAGCGAGGCGAGCGCAATGACGCCGTTCATCGGCGTGCGTATCTCATGCGAC
>DATKCJ010000458.1:0-14738 GCA_035513275.1 Opitutaceae bacterium | reverse complement strand
TGTGACCTGCGTGCCCGTGGCGGTCGACGACATCCCCGGACTAGTCGCTCTCGCGAAGAGAGAGTCGGCCGACTTCGTGATCGTCGGGCCTGAGGTGCCGCTCTCGCTAGGGCTGGTCGACGCGCTGAAAACCGCGGGCATCGCCGCGTTCGGCCCGGTAGCCGCTGGCGCGCGGTTGGAGGCAAGCAAGGTGTTCACCAAGGAACTCCTCCTCGGCGCGAAGATCCCCACGGCGACCGCCGGTGTATTCACTGCGGCCAAGCCGGCGATCGACTACATCCGCGAGCGCGGCGCGCCAATCGTCGTGAAGGCCGACGGGCTCGCGGCTGGCAAGGGTGTCGTCGTGGCGGAAACCACGCAGGCCGCCGAACTCGCCGTGCGGATGATGCTCGAAGCCGGCGCATTCGGCAAAAGCGGCAGCAAGGTGCTCATCGAGGATTGTCTCCTCGGCGAGGAAACCTCCATCCATCTCATCGTCTCTGGTCGCGATTACGTCGTGTTGCCGACGAGCCAGGATCACAAGCGCGTCGGCGACGGAGACACCGGCCCGAACACCGGCGGCATGGGCGCCTACTCCCCTGCCGAGGTCGTCACGCCTGCGATCATGGAGCAGATCGACCGCGAGATTTGCCGGCCGAGCGTCGATGCGATCGCCGACGCCGGCATCGATTTCCGCGGCGTCCTCTATATAGGCATCATGCTCACGCGCGACGGTCCGCAGGTGCTGGAGTTCAACACGCGCTTCGGCGACCCCGAGACCCAGGTCCTCCTGCCGCGCCTCGCCTCCGATCCGCTCACCCTCATGTGGGCCGCTGCGCACGGCCGGCTGGCAGACGTCGACGTGCGCATTCGCCCCGAGCATGCGCTCTGCGTCGTGCTCGCCGCCGGGGGTTACCCAGGAAAATACCCGAAGGGCGATCCGATCACACTTCCCGCATCTGTGGGCACCGACGAGTACATCTTCCACGCCGGCACCACGCTCAAGGGCGGCGAGGTTGTGACCAACGGCGGCCGCGTGCTCGGCGTGACCGCACTTGCGTCGACACTCGAGGCAGCGGCGGCCCGCGCCTACGCGCTCTGCGGGAAGATTGCTTTTGCATCGAAATACATGCGGCGCGACATTGGCGCCCGCCAACTGCACCGGATGAAATGAACAACCCTGAACACGAACTCCGAGGTCGCGACGGCTTCGTAGCCCTGCGCGGAAGCGCAGGGACTTTCGCGCGCTCGAACGATCTCAGGTCCCGCTCATTCCGGAGCTGGCTACACAGTGCATCCTTTGCCGTTCTCACCTGCTGGATGGCCGCTCTCGCGCTTCCTTCCGCCGCAAGGGCCGCCGATGCCACCACCGCGGCATTCACCGCCGACCTCGGCAACGGCCTGCGCTACATCCGGCTGTCGGACGCGTCCGTGATTGCCAAGTTCGAAGGCACCCAGGTCGTCGATTTGCGCTTCGCCGATGCGCTCGAGGAATCGGCCGAGGGACTCGCACGACACCTCCAGACCGCCGCGCAATCCGGTGCTACGTTGTTCGTCCTCGTCAATTCCGCGACCGATCCCTTCTTGCGACGCGACCTCGCCTCGGTCCAAGGCTCCGTGCGCTCGCTGCTCTTCATCGGCCCGACCACCCCCGAACTCGCGCCCGAGATTGTGACCGCTCCTGATCTCGAGGAGGAACGCCGCGCCTGCGATGCGATCGCCGCAGGCACGTCTCCCAGCGAGCTCATCAAGGAAAAACTCGAGAAGCCCCGGTTCGACGAGGCCGAGCTTGTGCGCACCCGCAACAATGGCGGCAGCCGCGGACCGACCGACGGCACCGAGTCTGATGCGCAGCCCGCTCTGGACGCCGAGCCCAAGCCTGCCCCGCTGAAGGATCTTTCACTCCAGCGCGCTGTCTTCCTCCATCGCGCGTTGATCGCGCTGGGACGGCTACCGACTGCCGCCTGAAGCATGCCCGATAAAGACACCATTCTCGTCGTCTGCACCGCGAACATCTGTCGCAGCCCGATGGCGGAGCGCCTGCTCCGCCACGCGCTGGCCGTGGAGAAGCCGCCGCTCAACCAGTTGAAAGTTGTCTCGGTCGGCGTCGCCGCGGGCACCGGCCACCCAGCGACCGATCACTCCATCACCGCGATGAAGAAAGTGGGCATCGACGTCTCCGACCACGAGAGCCGCCCGGTCACACAGGAGTTGCTCGACCAGGCGCTTGCTGTGTTTTGCATGACCGAGACCCACCGCGCGTTGATCGAGATCGGCTTCGAGCGAGTGCCCGAGCACATGCACCTTTTCCGCGAGTTCATCGGCAAGGACGGCGACACCGAGATCCCCGACCCTTACGGGCAGAATTTCACCAGCTACGTCTCGAGCCGCGACAGCATGGTTGAGGCGATCCCGTCGCTCGTGAGGTTTTTGCGGACGATTGTTTCCCCACCGGCGGCGGGGTAAGTCAATCGGAGGTGGGTTGCGCGCTAGCCGCGCAACGAGGCGCGACAAGCGCGCCACCTACAGGTTTGGAATAGGACACTCTCCCTGCGAAAATCCTTTGCGGCCCGGCGTGATTCGGCCCACAAAATCGTGATCACATGAGCCGCGCCACCCTCTCCCACTCCATCGACCCAACGCCCCTTCGCGAACTCGATCCCGAGATCGAGGAAATCATCGACGCCGAGCTCGCCCGGCAGGCCGACCACATCGAGCTGATCGCGTCGGAAAACTTCACGCTGCCGGCCGTGATGCAGGCGCAGGGAAGCGTGCTCACGAACAAATACGCCGAGGGATATCCCGGCCGCCGCTGGTATGGCGGATGCGAGCAGGTCGACAAGATCGAGAATATCGCCATCGAGCGCGCGAAAAAACTTTTCGGCGCCGACCATGCCAACGTGCAGCCGCACTCCGGCAGCCAGGCCAACACCGGCGTCTACTTCGCCACGCTCAAGCCGGGCGATCGCATCCTCACGATGAACCTCTCGCACGGAGGCCATCTCACGCACGGCAACGCCGCCAACTTCAGCGGGAAACTCTACTCGGTCGTCCACTACGGCGTGCGCAAGGACGATGAGTTGATCGATTACGACGAGCTCGCCGAGGTCGCCGCGCGCGAGCAGCCCAAGATGATCACGGTCGGCGCATCAGCCTACTCGCGCAAGATCGACTTCGAGCGCATGGGCACCATCGCACGTTCCTGCGGCGCGCTGCTGCTCGCCGACATCGCGCACATCGCGGGCCTCGTTGCCACCGGTCATCATCCGTCGCCCGTGCCGCATGCGGATTTCGTCACGACCACCACGCACAAGACGCTGCGCGGCCCGCGAGGCGGGCTCATCCTCTGCCGCGCCGCGCACGCGAAGGCGATCGACTCGGCGATGTTCCCCGGCGCGCAGGGCGGACCGCTCATGCACGTCATCGCCGCGAAGGCAGTCTGCTTTCACGAGGCGCTCAAGCCGGCGTTCAAGCATTACTCAGCATCCGTCATCGAGAACGCGCGCGCGCTTGCCGAAGCGATGGCCTCGCACGGCTACCGCATCGTCAGCGGCGGCACCGACAATCACCTCATGATGGTGGACCTGCGCAACAAGAACGCCGAGCTCACCGGCAAGAAAGCGCAGGAGACGCTCGATCTCGCGCACATCACGTGCAACAAGAACACGATTCCGTTTGAGACGCGCAGTCCGTTCCAGGCGAGTGGCATCCGGCTCGGCACGCCCGCAGTCACGAGCCGCGGGATGGGCGTCGCCGAGATGAAGCAGATCGCAAAGGCGATCGATCTCGTGCTCAGCGATCCCGACGGCGCCAGCGGCCGCGAAGAGGCGCTCGCGATCGTGAAAGACCTCACGCAGCGCTTCCCGCTGCCGTATTGATATCCGTGGGTAGGGCCGGACCGCAGGGCCGGCCGTTACGCCCGGCGGGTTGAAACCTCTAATCGGCGCTTATGAGCGCTAACTCAGACTCGGAATTTCCCCGCGAATTGCGCGAATGACCGCGGATCAAAACGGGGCCACCACGAAACACACTAAATACACGAAAGTGATCTCAGGGCCGGAGCTGCCTTGTCTTCTCATTTCGTGTGTTTCGTGTTTTTCGTGGTAATCCCCTCCTCATCCGTGCTGATCCGTGTCATCTGTGGTACTTCTCTGCCTCGGTTACGCTTTCAGAATTAGCGTCGATTAGCGTTCATTAGCGGTTAAGTTCCGGTTTCGATCTCTCCTTCATGCCGCTGATCGAGCACTCCGGATACAAAGCCCCGTGGCTCTTCCGGAATCCGCACGTCCAGACGATCTACGCGAGCAAGGTGCGCGTCGTGTGGCGGCTCCCGTTTGCGCGCGAGCGGATCGAGACGCCCGACGGCGACTTCTTCGACAACGACTGGGTGCGCCGTGGAAACAAGCGGCTCGTCATCGTGCTCCACGGGCTCGGCGGCTCGACGACGTCGCGCTACGTGCCGGCGTTCGGACGGCAGGCCCTCGCGCATGGCTGGGATATCGCGTGCGTGAACTACCGCGGATGCAGCGGGGAACCCAACCGGCTCTTCCGCTCCTATCACAGCGGCGCGACGGAAGATCCTCTGCACTTTCTCGAACTCGCGCACTCACGCGACGGCTACGAGCGAGTCGCGTTCGCCGGCTTCAGCCTCGGCGGCAACATCACGTTGAAACTCCTCGGCGAACTCGGCACATCGGCGCCGCCGTGGCTCTGCGGCGCGGTGGCGTTTGCCGCGCCCACGCACCTCGCCTCATGCGCCGACGTGCTCGCGCGCCCGGTCATGCGGCCCTACATGCAACGCTTCATCGTGCTGCTCACACAATATCTCGACGAAAAGAACGCGCGCTTCCCCGGCATCCTGAAGGCAACGCCCGCGCAGGTCCGGCGGATGCGACGCTTCCACGAATTCGACGAGGCAGTCACAGCGCCCGCAAATGGTTTCGCGTCGGCGCAGGAATACTGGACGCGCGCAAGCAGCAAGCCCCTGCTCCCGAGTATCGCGGTGCCCACACTGCTCATCAGCGCGCTCGACGATCCGTTCCTCTCGCCCGAGTGCCTCCCGTTCGACGAGGCGCGCGCAAGCTCGCACTTCACCTTCGAGCCGACAACACACGGCGGCCACGTCGGCTGGGTGACGCCGTGGTCCCCACGCCTCCACGGCGCCTGGTGGCACGAAACCCGCGCGATGGAGTTTCTGGAGGAGAACGACAACTGAACCTAAGTGCTCACAGGAGGGCGCAGAGGCAGCAGAGGGGGATTCCAGTGGAGATCCGGGACCCTGCGGGGGCAAAATCCACTGGCAATCCACGGCTCTTGGATTAGCTTCCTCTCATGACGCGAGTTCAGGAGCTTCGGCAGCAGGCGAGCACCCTGTCCAGTAGTGAAAAGGCCGAGCTTGCGGCCTCTCTGCTCGAATCCCTGCCGCCCGTCCTTGACGACGAGGATGAAGGAATCGCGGAGGCACAGCGCCGCGATCAAGAGATGGACAAAGATCCAAGCACCTCGATCACCTGGGAGCAGCTTCGTCGCAGGGTCGAAAGGTGAGGCTTCATTTCCACCGCAAGGTCCAGACGGATCTCAGACGAGCGTTGGATATTTCGACCGGGAAGGCGGGGCAATGCTTGGTGATCGCTTTTTCGCCGAAGTGGAAGCCGCGAAAGATAAGATCGCGGCTAACCCAACGGGTTTCGGCTTCTTCAAGGACGACATCCGTCGTGCGAGGCTCTATGTGTTCCGTTATCACTTTCTCTTCCGCATCGTTGGAGATGAAGTGCGCGTCTTGGTGCTGAGACACAATCGCCGCCATCCGGAGTTCGGTCTGTCTCGCCGTTGATTGCAGCGTGACACGGCGATGCACGAACGGCGTGGCCCTCACCTCTTCCGAGGTCGACTCTTGAAATATGCCTCCAGCTCAGCAATCAGGGGATCGATCACCTGCTGCGCAACTGCCCACACGATCTTGAAATCCACGGCACCGTAGTCGTGAGCGATCCGATTGCGCATTCCACGAATGCTTTTGAAGGGTATGCTCGGCAGAGCGGCCTCGGTCGGCTTGTCGACTTTGTGTGCCGACTCGCCAAGCACGGAACTCCGGAGTGCCACCGCGTCGCGCTTTTCGCTGTTGTTCCAAAACTCGTCGAAAGTGACGCCCGCCATGTAGCCGCGAATGAGCCGTGCTGCCTCAAGCATGTCGTGCAGGTAGGCATCTTGCGAACGTTGCGCGGGCCTAGCCATGGTAGATGGCGCGGGCATCCTCCAGAATCGAAGCTCGCCGATACGGGTTGGACATCTGGTCCACGGAGTCGCGCGTCAACAAGTGCACCGGCACGCCGAGGATCGCCGACATCTCCTCCTCCATTGCGAAGAATCGAAGACCGGGATTGTCGGCGAACGTCGCGATCAAATCCACATCGCTCCCCTGCCCTGCCTCGCCCCTTGCCGTCGAACCGAAAACCTCGAGGCGGGTGATTCCAGATAGCCGGCAGTAGTCGGTCAGGCGCTCGCCGATGAACTGAGGCGTCGGCGGAGTTCGCGGACGACGCGGGTTCGGCTTCTTGCCGTCACGCACCGCGTCCCAATACGCCTTGGCCTTCGCGCGGTTTGCCGCGGTCTTCGCCGGCGACCGCGCTTTGCCGCCCTTTCGGCTGAAAGTCTTGTGATCCATGTCAGATAAGCTAAGCGCTTGGCATCCGCATGTCCACTCTTGGATTCATCTAATCGCCGCGGCGCAGACCGCGCCGCCCACCGCGTTGACCTCGAGCATCGATCCTTCAATCTCACAGCGATGCGATCTCGAGCCCCTTGGAGTGCGCTTGCGGTGTTGAGCTTTGTTGCAGCGAGTGTGCGAATCGCCGCGCAGGACGTGACGGTGATGCCGCTCGACTGGCTCGGCCCGCACGATCCGGGAGACGAGCTACCGGCGATGAAAGGATTCGCCGAGCCGAAGTTTCCGACCGAGCTGACGAAGACGACGCAGATCGGATGGGCGGAGATCGAATCCTACGTGGACGAGAAGGGCGTGCTCTACGTGAAGGAAGCGAGCGGCACTCTCCCCTGCTTTGCGGGGTTGGCAGAAGCGGCCTATGCGAACGTCACTTTTGATCCGGCGCATCGAGGCGGAGCGCCGATCGCCGCACGTCTTCGCCACGTGTTGCTCTTCAATCCGGCCTCGGCTGCGCCCGACGGGCCGGATGCGACGCCGCGGCTCTTGCGAGCGAAGATGATCATCGACCCGGCCAGAAAGGTCGTAGAAGAGACCTTGCGCCCGGAGCCCGAAGTCGTGTGGGTCGCCGCCCATGTCGATGTGTCTGGACGCGTGACCGAGGTCCTCGCACCGTCGCCTCGGCTGACGAAATTGATTCTCGCCGGAATGAGCGACTGGCAGTTCGCGCCGGCCCGGCGCGGCGGGGCTCCGACGGAGACGGCATTGCGACTGCCGGTAATCCTGGCGGCACCGGGTGGTCTTGAGGAGAACGTGTTCGTGCCCCCTCATATCCTCTCGAAAGTGGCACCGACCTTCCCATTTGAAGCGGCCCGATACGGCGTGGGTGGAGCCGTCCTGCTCGACTACGTTGTAGACACCAATGGCATCGCGACTGAAATCAAGGTGCGGCGAAGAAGTCACGACGTATTCGCGTCGGCCGCAGTGAGCGCGGTCAAGAAGTGGAAGTTCGCGCCCGCGTTGCGGGACGGGCTGCCGGTCGATCGCCGGGCGAGACAGTTGTTCACCTTCACCCTGGACGATAGCCAGATGGACGAGAGCTTGAGGAAAGGAAGCGAGAGCGGCGGAAAGGGTGTGACTGTGAAAAGTGAGGGCGATCCTTCGAAGCTTCCTGAGTCGTTGCGCTACGACACTGCGCCAAAGGTGTGGCAACTCGAGCACCCGAAGTATCCCTACGCATTGCTCGCCAAATCGGTCAGAGGCTCGGCGCAGATTGCAGTCGTCATCGGTCCCGATGGCAAAATTGCCACGTCGAAGGTCGTCCGCGCGGATTCGCCGGAGTTTGGCTACGCCCTGCAAGCGGCGGTGGAGCAGTTCAGATACGAGCCGGCGATCAGGAACGGAGATCCGACGCCGACGATTGTCACGGTCGAGGAAAAATTCGAAATCAAGACCGCCGGGGAAAATCTAGTCGTATCGGACGAGGAGCGGGCTGCGCTGAAGCTCGAGCTGAAGAATCCCGAGAAGATCGCGAAGACCACGGAACTGGACGCGAAACCGCGCGCGATCCACACGCCCGCGCCGGCCTATCCGCGTTCGCTCGATGAAGCGGTGGACGGCGAGGCCGTGGTCGAATTCCTCGTGAATGAGGACGGACGCGCGCTCCTCCCCCGCGTCATCTCCGCCAGCCGGCCGGAATTTGGCTACGCGGCGGTGCACGGAGTTTCCGACTGGCGGTTCGAGCAGCCGACGCGCAACGGCAAACCCGTGACAGTGCGGGCGAGAGTTCCCTTCAAGTTTCGCGCCCCGGAAGGTTACCCAAATGAGCAGAGAGTCTTGGTTCCGTGAGGACTCCAGTCCGAGAACTCACGGCAGCCACGTCGGCTGGGTGACAGGTGGTCCCCGCGCGGCAACGGCGCCTGGTGGCACGAACCCGCGCGATGTAGTTTCTGGACGGCCTTGGGTGAACGCTCGAACGTGACGGAGCTGTTAAACCGCTAATACGCGCTAATTGACGCAAATCCTGCGGCCATCACTCAGAGCGCCGCAAGCCTTGGAGTGCGGCTGTCCCGTGCCGCTTTTTCCCCTTGAGACCCCGAGTCCGACCAAACCATTTGCACCGCAGAGACCGATGATTCGCGGAGCAGATCGAACAGACGGAAAGGCACAGAAGTGAGACACAGAGAACACGGAGGAGCGAAACGAGGGCACAGAGTGCCACTTCTCTCTCCGTGAACTCCTTCCGACCTCCGTGACCTCTGTGTCGATAAAATTATGATTCGACCCTCGATCACTTCAGCGTGGCCTGCGTCTTCTTCGGCAGTTTGGCGATGACGAGATCGTAGCTGCGCCGGATGCGGCGCTCGAGTTCGGCCGCGGGCAGGGCCAGCAGATCGTTGACGCGAACCCAGTGCCTCTTCGCGCAATACGGCGCCTGCACGACTCCGTCGATCTCGGTGAGCTCGTCGAATTCGTCGGGAGTGCACTTGAAGACCACGCCGTCGATCGTTTCCGCGTCGAGCACGAGGATCAGAAACATCTTGCCGGCAATCTTGAACACGAGGCACTCGCCCCATTGCTTGACCCACGTCGTGTGCGGCAACGACAACGCAAACTCACGAAGAGCATAGAGGCGCATGCCTGAAGCGTGCATTGGAGCGCCGCACCGGGCAAGCCGCAGCAATCTGGCAGCGCGCTCGACCATCCATTCCTCTTGCCCGAGTGCCATCCCTTCGACGAAGCCCGTGCACCTTGCGGCACACCTTTCCGAAAGGTAGGAGCCCGCTTGCGGGCGATTCTGAATCAGATCGAACCTTTCAACCGCGAATAAACGCGAATCGACGCTAATCCAGCGGCCAATTCTCAGCGCGCTGCAGGCCATGGATTGCGGCAGTCCCCTGCCGCCTTTCCCCGTAGAGACCCGCGTCAGACCAAAACATTCGCACCGCAGAGACGGAAGAAGCGCAGAGATGAACGATGCCCAAACCAAGGCGCCACGTTCTGTTCGTTCGGCACAACCGCGAAGCTCAAGTCATGGCCTGTCACAGTGAGTATCCCGGCTAGCCAAGCGAGGCGCGGCGCGAGCGCCGGCCATACAATTCGAAGCGAACGAATGTGCCCGTTGACGTGCTCCGCGGAGTTTCGGACGAGAGCGGAATCCATGAAGTGAACGCCCACTTCACGCCTCGTCCGTCCTGAAAGGTTGCGCCCCGAATGGTTTTGAGTAATTGGTCTGGCGGTCAGGTGTAACAAGTCGATCCATGGAAATCGCATTGAAAGTTCTTGCCGCGGTGCTGACGGCCGGGGCGATCGTCTTGGCAGTCGTGTTCCTCGAACGTCGGATCGCCCGGCGGGCGGACGCTCGGTGGCAGTTGTTCGCACGTTCGCTTCTCTACGCCTTTGCGTTCACTCCGACAGCATACCATCACGCTCCGAATACGATCATAGCGCCGCTACATCTTTCGACAATCTGCGGAAACCTGTTCTACGGCTACGACTACACGGCGGGGATGTTCCTGTATGGAGTGGCGCTGCCGATCGCGTGCGGCTGGGCGGTGGTCGGTCTCGTCCTCGCCTTTCGAATGAAGCCGCACACGGTCGGGCTCCCGATTATCTGAATCGGGCGGGAGCATTGAGAGTCGAGTGAGCACGCATAGACGAGGTCCCGCTCCCCTTAGGCAGGCTCAGGGCCCAGAGCGGAGTCGCGGGGCTTCCGGAGCGGGCTATATTTCGAGGCAATCGCCCGCCCGTTCGACAAGCTCAGGGTCCCAGCCTGGCGAGGGACAAGCGAGCTCCTACGTCGGAAAGGGATAATTCACCGATCCGAATTCGAGTCCATTAGCGGAGATCAGCTTCTCCCCGGTCAGGCATGACGCGAGCGCCGGCCCTACAACTTGCCGGCGGTGCAGCCCTACCATGAAGCTGCAGCCACCGGGAATCGCCCGCGAGCGGGCTCCTTCGTGACACGCGCCAGCCCATAGGCGCAGCGTCAGATGAAAAACTGCGTCGAACCGCACACCTCCGCCTCTTCTTCCGCGGCCTCGATGGGCTCCGGTTCGCGCGCGGGCAGGTGCACGTCACCGCCGAAACGCTTCGCGAGCCGGCGCAAATCCTCCGCCATACCCTCCGCGTCGCGCCTGAGGATCCCCGTCGGCGCCCCGGCCGCGGAAGGGATTGTTACGACGACAAGCGTGCGCTCCTCCCCAATTGCCAGCACGAGCATGGGCAGCGGCGCGAGTCGGTCGTGCGAAGTGCCGGCCCGCAGGATGACGACGCCTTTCGCGCCGCACGCATCCAGTTCGAGCCAGCTCTCGCCCTGCACCGTGAGCCCCTTCCAGCGCCCGCCCTCAATGTAGATGTGCTCGCAAAAGCTCGTCGCCCAGCGGGGAAGATTCTCGATGTTCGCAAGAAAGTTGAAAACGGTGTCGCGCGGAGCGCGCAACGTCGCGGTGTAGGTTTGCAAGTTCATGGCGCAGGAGTTTGTCTGGCTTGGGTTCGAACGCTCTCGGGAATCTCAGAAGGCTGCCTTGTCTGCGCCTCCGCTCAGCCGGCAAACTCCTAATTCAGCGCTGCGCGCCGAAAGACATCCGTTGAATGGCCCTGCACCGGCACGAAGTGCCGGCTTAGCAGCCTGGAGGGGGCGGAGCTTCATTAGGAGACCGGATGCTGGAAATTCCTTTGTCGGGTCACGGCGCAAATCCGACAGGCTGCTCATCCCTGCTTCGCGCGCTCGTGGAGGTAGAGTTCGTTGCCGTCGGGATCCCTGAAGCCGAAACACCGGCAGACCGGAAACTCGTTTGGGCCCCATGTGATCGGGATACCGGTCGCCTTTATCGCAGCGAGCGCGGCATCGTAACCGGTGATCTCAAGCGTCACAGCGGAAGTTTGCACAAACTGCGTGTCCGGTGCCTGGAAGTTTGTGATCGCGAGAGCGCTCGGACCGGCGTCGTATTCGATCCACCACTGGCCCGGAGCGAACTCCATCTCGGCGCATTTTTGGAGCCCGAGTGTGTCTTCGTAGAAGTGACGGGCGCGGGGGACGTCGGTCACCTTGTGCATGGCGAAAGCGATACCAGTGACGTTGAGGGCGGCGACAGGCGTGTTCATGCCGCCACTCTACCACTCCCCACTGACAACCCTGTGTCAGGAGCGTTGAGCGATTCTTTCAGCGTGCCGGCCGGCCACACGCTCCGCCTGGGCGCAAACTAGTTCACGCAGCCCGGACGGCTCGATCGCCTCCGCATGATCGCCGAACGAGAGGAGCCATTGGGCCGTCCATTCCAGCGAATATGCGTAGAAGGAGAACTCGGCCCCGCCGTCGCGCTGCTTTTCCTCGATGAGCGTCGCATAGCTTTCGCGGCGCGCGCGCTCCTGCGACTTCCTTGCGAACCACACGCGCACGGGCAGCGTGTGCTCGCGCCGGCCGGTTTCCTCCATGTGCCTGGCAAGCGAGAAATCCGCACGTGGCGCGAAGACGACCGGCGACAGCTCGAGCCGGCGGATCCGGTCGATTCGAAAATGGCGGTGATCGCACCGCAGCTTGCACCACGCCACCAGATACCATGCTCCCCCGTAGAACACCACTCCCAGCGGCTCGACGTCGCGCTGCGTATCCTCGTCACGATCGATTCCGCGATACGTCATGCGAAGCACACGGCGGAGCACCACCCCCTGCTGCACCGGAAGCAGCCAGCGCTGCGCGGCGGCCTCCGCCGACGCGCGCCTCGCTCCCCGGCCATATACAATCGTCCGCTGCACGAGCCTCTCCACCTCATCCTGCCGGTCGCGCGGAAGCACGGCACGCAGTTTGTCGAGCGCGGACTCCATCGGCCCGCTCAACGACGCATCGGTGAACTGCTTCACCAGTTCGCCGCCGACGAACAGCGATGTCGCCTCCTCGGCGGTGAACATCACAGGCGGCAACTGATAACCCTTCATCAGGCTGTAGCCGACTCCGGCTTCGCCCGCGATGGGCACGCCTGCTTCGCAGAGCGCCGAGATGTCGCGATAGATCGTGCGCTCCGTGACTTCGAAATGTTTCGCAAGCTCCCACGCGCGCGCGACGCGCCGTCCTTGCAGGTAGAGCACCGTCGCCACGAGCCGGTCGGTCCGATTCACGTCCCAAGCACATGGTTTCGGGCTGTCGACGACAACAAAGCTTTCGTTGGGCGACGCACCTTTCCGGGGAGGCTTGCCGTTTCTCTGTTCCTCCGCGCGCCACCGGTCACCGACGCCCGTTGACGCCGGACGAAAAGGTCCGGTAGAAGTCCGGGCTCATGTCACAATCCCCTGCGTCAACGGTCCGGGTCGAGCAACCTCCGGAGCGTCCCTTGATGGTCTTCGACGGAAACTGCGGGTTCTGCCGCGCGTGGATCAACCGGTGGGAGGCGGGAGCACAGGGACGAATTGACTTTGAGCCGTCGACCTCGGCGCTGCTTCGTTATCCGGAGTTGGCAGCGGCGGCGCCGAACGACGCGGTGCTGCTCGTCGGCACCGACGGAAGCGTGACTCGAGGCGCGGCGGCCGTGCTCCTTGCACGGCACGTCTCCGGCGCGGGCACGTGGCTCGCGCGCGCCTACAGGTCGTTCGGTCCCTTCGCCGCGGCTTCGGAGGCGACCTACAAACTCGCAGCACGCAACCGCGGTCCGCTCGCGGCGGTCACCCGCTTCCTCTGGGGCAGCCATACCGAAGCGCCTTCGTTTGCGACTGCGGTTTGGGTTTTCCTCCGGATGCTTGGCGCAGTCTACGCGGTCGCGTTTCTCTCGATGTGGGTGCAGGTGAGCGGATTGATCGGATCCGACGGCATCGCGCCGGCGGGTGATTACCTGAAGGCCGTCGCAGAGCAGGTGGGCTTCGAGCGGTATTGGTTTTTGCCCACGCTGTCGTGGATCTTCGGCACGGGTTGGTTCCTTCACGTACTGTGCCTCGCGGGCCTCGCGGGCGGCGTGCTGATTGCCGCCGGCCGGCACCAGCGCATCGCGCTCATCGTGGCGTGGGTGTGCTATCTCTCCCTTGTTTCAGTCGGGCAGGATTTCATGCAATACCAGTGGGACATCCTGCTGCTTGAGGCGGGGCTCATGGCACTCTTCCTCGCGGGTCCGTCGCGCCGCGCGGGTTGGAGCGCGCCGTCGCCGTCGCGGATCGGGCTGTTTCTCGCCAAGTGGCTTCTCTTCCGACTGACTTTTCTCTCCGGCATCGTGAAGCTCTCGAGCGGGGATCCTGCGTGGCGCGGACTCGATGCGCTCAAGTATCACTTCGCGACGCAGCCGCTGCCGACATGGATCGGCTGGTTCGCGCACCAGTTGCCGGACATCGTGCTGACTGCAGCGTGCGCGGTGATGTTCGCGATCGAGTTGTTGCTTCCGTTCCTCATCTGGGCGCCGAGGCGCCTGCGGCATTTCGCGTGCGCGGGCATGGTGCTCCTGCAAGTGCTCATCTTGATCACGGGCAACTACACGTTCTTCAACTGGCTCACGATCGCACTCTGTCTGTTGCTTCTTTCTGACGACGCCTGGCCCGCGTGGCTGCGCAACCGCGTGCACAAGGTGCCCGCGCCCCCGGCGTCGCGCCACGTGTGGGTGCGCGCGGCCATCCCGGTGGCAGCCTGGATCATTCTCTTCTGCGGCGCGGCGCGGATGCCCTTTGCATTCAGCAACAGTTGGTCCCTGCCCACGCCCGTGGGCTATTTCCTCCGCGTGTTCGACCCGCTCAACTTCGGCCGTAACTACGGGCTGTTCGCAGTCATGACCGAGGACCGCCCGGAGATCATCCTCCAAGGCAGCATGGACGGCCGCAAGTGGGAGACCTACGAATTCGCGTGGAAACCGGGCGATGTTTCACGCCGGCCGAAGTTCGTGGCGCCGCACCAGCCGCGGCTTGACTGGCAGCTTTGGTTCGCGGCGAAGAGAGACCTGCGCGCGAGCCCGTGGTTCGAGCGGATGGCGCACCAGATACTCAAGGGCGAGGAGGACGTGCTCGACCTGATCGGGCACGATCCGTTCGACGGCAAGCCGCCGCGCTACCTGCGCGCTGTAATCTACGAGTATGAGTTCACCACGATCGGCGACCGCTGGAAACGCGGCCGCTGGTGGAAACAGGG
>DATKCJ010000457.1:0-2459 GCA_035513275.1 Opitutaceae bacterium | reverse complement strand
TCTGACCCGCCAGGCGCATCCCCCAGCGGCAGGTCGAAGACCTGCCCTACTTTGCCACCCGTCCCAAGAATGGGACGCACTGGTCCCATCGCTGTTCGGCGAGTGGAATTCGCGGTCGCGACTAGTGATTCTAACTCGCTGCCCTCGTGCGGTTTCCGGATTCCGCTAAGGTGGCACAACGCCTGCAATAGTCTGAGACACAAACGTCTCCATGGATATTCCCCGCCCTTCCGCAGCAAAAGAAAAGCGCCGCAAACGCATCATACTTTGGGGAGGCGTCCTACTGGGAGTGATCGTGATTACAGTGCTCCTCGGCCAGCTCAAGCCGGCCGCTCCGACCGTCGAGCGCAACCTCGTATGGATCGACAGTGTTAAAGAGGGGCCGATGGTCCGCCAGGTCCGCGGCCTGGGAACGCTCGTGCCGCAGGACATCCGCTTCATCGCCGCGCGCACGAACGGCCGGGTCGACGAAATTCTCCTGCGTCCTGGCGCGCCGGTTGAGCCGGACACGGTGCTGATGATTCTGATCAATCCCGACGTCGAGCAGGCCGCGCTGAACAGCGAACTCCAACTGGCCGGGGCGCTCGCAGAACTCGAGTTTCTCAAGGCACAGGTGGAGCGCGAGCTGCTCTCGCAGGAGGCCTCGTCGGCCCGCGTGAAATCCGAGTATGAGCAGGCCCGCCTGCAGGAGCAGGTGAATAGCGAGTTGTTCAAAGAGGGCCTCGTCGCCACCGTCATTTTGAAACAATCGCAAGTCGCCTCCGAGGAGGCCGCCACGCGCTGGGCCCTCGAACAAAGGCGTATCGACCTTGCACGTAAGACTGTCGACGCGCAGATCGCGCCCAAGGAGGCCGAGGTTTCCCGCCTCCGCTCGCAGGCTGCACTCGCCAAGCGCGACTTCGATGCCCTCACCGTCCGGGCTTCATACGCCGGCGTGCTGCAGGCGCTGCCTCTCGAGGTCGGCCAGCAGGTTGTGCCCGGCTCGACGCTCGCACGCGTCGCCGATCCGACCCGCCTCAAGGCCGAGATCCGGATCGCGGAAACCCAGGCCAAGGATGTGCAGGCCGGCCAGATCGCATCGATCGATACACGCAATGGAGTCGTTGCCGGTGTCGTGGCCCGCGTCGATCCCGCGGTCGTCAACGGCACGGTGCTGGTCGATGTCACGCTCACCGGCGATCTGCCGCGCGGCGCGCGCCCCGACTTGAGCGTCGACGGCACGGTCGAACTCGAGCGTCTCGACAAGGTCATCTTCGTCGGCCGCCCCGCATTCGGCCAGGAGCGCAGCACGGTCGGAATCTTCCGCCTCTCGCCCGACGGCAGCGAAGCCACCCGGGTGCCCGTGCAGCTCGGCCGCAGCTCGGTCAACACGATCGAGATCGTCCAGGGCCTCGCCCCCGGCGACCGCGTAATCCTCTCGGACATGTCGAACTGGGAGAACACCGACCGCGTCCGGCTCAATTGAACAACGCGCGTTAAAATTTCCCGCAACTTTCCCCGGCGCGCATGGGTTAATCAACCGTGCCCCCGGCAACTCCAACCTTCAGCACCCCTGCACCCATGATCTCACCAGAAACCGCAACGGCGACCCGCTCCATGACAACCGACCGCAAGAACCTGATCAAACTCGAGGGCATTACAAAAGTCTTCCTGACCGACGAAGTCGAGACGCACGCCCTCTCCGGCATCCACCTCGACATCCTCCAGGGCGAGTTCGTCTCGATCGCCGGCCCGTCTGGCTGCGGCAAGTCGACCCTCCTCTCGATCCTGGGTCTGCTCGATACGCCGACCGACGGCAAATACATGCTCAACAGCCATCCGGTCGAGGCGCTCTCGCTCACGGATCGCGCACGCATCCGCAACCGCGAGATCGGTTTCATTTTCCAGTCCTTCAACCTTATCGGCGACCTCACGGTCTATGAGAACGTCGAGCTGCCACTCACCTACCGCGGCATGCCCGGCGCGCAGCGCAAGGAGCACGTCACCGAGGCGCTCGAACGCGTTGGCATGGCCCACCGCGCGAAGCACCTGCCCAGTCAGCTCTCCGGCGGTCAGCAGCAGCGCGTCGCAGTCGCCCGCGCACTCGCCGGCAAGCCCTCCGTCCTCCTCGCCGACGAGCCCACGGGCAATCTCGATTCGAAGAACGGCGACGCCGTGATGGAACTCCTCCAGCAGCTTCACCGCTCGGGCTCGACCATCGTGATGGTCACCCACGATCCGCGCTTCGCCCGCCACGCCGATCGCACCATCCACATCTTCGACGGTCGCATCGTCGAAGAGCAGGTCGAAGCCTGAACCTTCCCACCCGCTTCAAGCGGGAAATCTGAAAGGACATTCTCATGAGACTGCTCGTTCCCCTGTTCCTGTTTGCATTCGCGGGGCAACTCGCCGACTCCGCCGTGACCGAGACCATCGAGGCGACCCACGGGGTCACCGCCGACGCCTCGTTGAGCCTCCAG
>DATKCJ010000456.1:0-7315 GCA_035513275.1 Opitutaceae bacterium | reverse complement strand
TGTGTCCCAGTCTTGTTCAATCAGGACGTTGTAATAGGGCGGATCCGCGATGACGACCTGCGCGCACGCTGCAGGCAAATTGCGAAGTTCCGCGACGGCATCGCCGCAGATGATCCGGTTTGTTTCCACTCGCGTGAGAATACACCGTTTCGACGGATCGTTCCCAGCTCGTTTCTCAACCCTGCCCATCCGTGCAACCGAAATTGGGTCTCGGATCTTGGGCTCGGTTCTAGGGTTTCGGAGAGAAACAAGCCCAGTCATGTCGGGGGACTATGACAAATCTGTGGTTTCAATGCGCGCGCCACGGTGCAAATTTGGAAAACACGCCCGCCATGATTTTCCTCCATAGAGCCGAGCTCTTCCGCATCCAGCTCAAGACACGCATCCCGTTCCGCTACGGGATCGCGACCATGACGGATGTGCCGCACATTTTCCTGCGGCTGAATTTCGACTTCGACGGCAAGGCACAGACGGGACTCGCCGCGGATCACCTGCCGCCGAAGTGGTTCACCAAGGATCCCGCGCGCGCTCTCGGCGATGAGGTCGATGAGATGCTCGCGGTCATCCGCGCCGCGGTCTCGCACGCGCGCACCGGCCGCGCCGGGACACCGTTCGCCTTCTGGCGCTACCTTCACGATGCGCAGGCGAACTGGGCTGCCGTGAACGGCATTCCGCCCCTCCTCGCGCAGTTCGGCACGTCGCTGGTCGAGCGTGCGCTGATCGATGCGTTCTGCCGTGCCCACGGGCTCACGCTCACGGCAGCCCTTCACGACAATCAGCTCGGCATCGAACTGGGTGCGCTGCACCCGAGCCTGGCCGGAAGCGCGCCTCACGACTGGCTTCCCGCGACTCCGCCTGCAGAGGTGTTCGCCCGCCATACCGTGGGCTTGTCCGATCCACTCACCGAGGACGAAATCCCTGAGGACGAGCGCATCGACGACACGCTGCCCCAATCGCTCGTCGCCTGCATCCGTGCCTACGGGTTGCGTCACTTCAAGATCAAGATCAACGGCGATGCGCCTCGCGATCTCGACCGGATGGCGCGAATCGCCACGATCCTCGCCCGCGAGTGCCGCGCCGGTTGCGCATTCTCCCTCGATGGCAATGAGAGTTTCCGCGAGGTCGCGGGCTTCGCCGACTACGTGCGCGACCTGCAAGCCGGGTCGGGTGACGCCACCTTTTGGTCGCGGCTCTTGTTCATCGAGCAACCGTGGCACCGGGATGTCGCGCTCACGACCGCGATCGGTGCATTGGCGCGCGCCTGGCCGGATCGACCTCCGATCGTCATCGACGAGTCCGATGCCGAACTCAGCAGCCTTCCGATCGCGCTCGGTCTTGGCTACGCCGGCACGAGCCACAAGAACTGCAAGGGCGTTTTCAAGAGCTTGGCCAACGCGTGCCTGCTCGCCCAACGCCGCGCCGCAGGGCTGCCCGCAATCCTCAGCGGCGAGGATCTCTCGAATGTCGGCCCAGTGGCACTCTTGCAGGACCTCGCCGCTGCGGCATGCCTTGGCGTGACGAGCATCGAGCGCAACGGCCATCACTACTTCGCGGGACTGAGTCATTTTCCCGCGTCAATCCAATCCCACGTTCTTGCGCATCACGGCGACCTTTACACGAAGAGCGCTGCCGGATGGCCGCGACTCGATCCGCGCGATGGCCGATTGCCGATCCGCTCCGTCGTCGCCGCGCCCTTCGGCTACGCCGGCGAGTTGGACCTGTCTGAACTCGCTGCCGAAACGTTGGGATGAGCCGGAGGCTGGGGTGTCGGGTTTAGGGTCTCGGGTCCGGGGCTGGGGTCTCGGGGCTGGGGTCTCGGGTCCTGGGAGGATATAGCACAGGGCACAGCGCGGATGAGTGCAGATAGGAGTCGAGCCACAAAGACACGGAGTCGGATGCTGCTTTGAATGCTCTGGGCCACCGTTTGTGATTTGCGCTGATCAGCGGAGATTAGCGGTTCAAGACTCCGAGTCTGAATCCGTGTCCTTCCGGTTCATCTGTGGCTCAGAAGCTTCGCGCAGACGCGCCGCTGGCGGAGTGCTTCTCGTGTCGGCCGAAGAGAGGAACGCGCCGCCGGAGAAAGTCGGAGCGGCGGAGTGACCGTCAATGCGGTCGTCACGCGGAGTGCGTCATCATCTTTATCCACCAAGGGTTCGCACGATATTCAGGCCCGTCCGCAATTCGTCATTCTGTTGTAAGGGTGGCCCGGATGTCGACATGGCGGATGCGGCGGAGCGGCACGCACAGCCCAATCACGGCGATCACGGCCAGCACGCATCCCGCGACAAGGACGGTCGCGGCGTTGAGCGGCTGCAACGAAACATCCAGGCGCCTGAGCACCGGTCCCGAGGCAAACACAAGCGCGAGTCCTCCTGCAAATCCGCCAGTGAATCCCCACCGATATCGAAGGAGATGCGCGCGCACGATTTGCCCGAAGGATGCGCCAAGCGCCACGCGCACCGCCGAGTCGCGTATCGTTTGCGCCGCCGTGAAGGCGGAGAACGAATAGAGTCCGAAGGCGGTGATCGCCGTCGCAAACAACGCCACCCACAGAATCACGCGGGTCGAACTCAACAGGTCGCTCCGGCTCTCGCGGATATGCTGCGCGATGGGATACGGCTCGGGCGGGCTCGAATTCGGCCAGAGCGCGGCGACTGCCCTTGCGACTTGCTGGCGCGAGGCTTCGGAGTCGTCGCGCACGCCGATCACCAGTTGGAGCGCGGACACATCAGAACTCGTGAACGGGAGGTAGAAATGCGGCGACGGATCCCCGCTGATTCCCGTCGGGATATCGTCGACAACCCCGACCACGACGGTGCGCGGACCGCCGGCCCAAGGACGAAATGTTTGCCCGACTGCCGTGGCTTCGCCGGGCCAGAACCTCGTCGCCATCGCCCGGTTGATCACGCCGACAGGCTGATTGCTGCGAAACTCCGTTTCGCTGATCGAGTGGCCCTGCCGAAAACGAACGCCGAGCGCATCGAAGTAGCCCGGACTGGTGAATGTGAACATCGCGGCGTGCTCCGGGTTCTCGCGGCCCTCGTCGCTATCCAAGATCGTATGCGTGCCACGGGCGCGCCACAACGGCTGCGACGTCGCGCCGCCGACCGCTGTCACTCCTGGCAGCCGGGCGAGGGTATCGATCATGTTGTTCCAGAAACGATGTTCCCCCGCGCGATCACTGGCGACGCCCAGCGGCCGAATGTCCGCATCGAGCATCACGACCCGCTCTGTGTGGAAGGTCGGAGATCGGTTGACCGCATCGCGCAGTGTGCTGAGAAACGCGGCCGACATCGCGAGCAGAAAGAGCGCGACCATGAGCTGCATGGCCAGCAGCGCGCCAAACGACCGATGTCGCCCGGGAGCAGTCGCGCTCTCCTTGATCGCGGTGGAGACATCTTCGCGCCCCACTTCCCTGCTGAGCATGATCCAGATGATCCCGAGAGCCGCCACGGCGAACGCCGCCACAAGGAACGCGGCCCGCCCGTCGGGCCGCACACTCGCGCCCTCAAGCAAGTCGCGAATCCGCGGGTCCAGTTGCATGAGGCGGAACATGCACCAACTGATCCCCGCGCCCGCGGCGAGCCCGAGCACAAGCACGGCGCTCAACTCGCCGAAAATCCAGCGGGCAATTGTGCCCCGCGTGGCGCCGATCGCCACGCGCACGGCAATCTCGCGCCGGCGGGAAAGCAACCGCAGCAGCGTAATTGCAAAGAAGTTCGTGCAGGCCAGCGCAAACAAGGCGGCGATCGTGCCGCCGAGCAGCAGCATCGTGCGCGCACGGGCGTCCTGCCCGAGACGCAGCGCGGGGAAGGTGACTGACGAGAGTTTGAGCTTCGAGTAGAAGTCCGGCCACTCGCTTTGAAACCTCTGTGCCAGCACAGTGAGCTCGGCGTCGACCTCCTCGCGCGTCGCACCCGGCTTGAGCCGTCCGCCAATGTTCAGCCACTGGCTGTTGCGGTTGTTTAGCATCCATTCGGGACGATACGCGGACACTTGCGCGAGGGGAATCCACACGTCGGGCCGCCGACTGCGTGCCAGATCGATGTGATCTGCAGCGACGGTCCCGATCACCCTAAACGGACGCTTGTTGATCTGCACGAGGGCCCCAGGTTCGAGTTGGAGCGAGCGCTGTAGCGCGTCGCTCACGACAATCACAGGCTCGGCGCCAAGGACATCGTCGGCGGGGGTGAAGAGGCGGCCCCGCGTGGGGATGACGCCGAGCGTCGGGAAGAGTGTTCCGCTTACGGCTTCGCTGCGGACGTCCCGGTGCCGGGTGTCGATGTCGAGTCCCACTCGGATAGGCCAGTCGTAGGCGAAGAGCTCTTCGAACATCGTGTTGCGTTCCCGCAGGTCCACAAAGTCCGGGTGACTGAGGACGCCGCCGTAGAGTGCTCCCTTGATGAAGAGAAGCTCCGCGGGATTGCGCGCCGAAGGTGGCCGCATCAGCAATGCGTCGACCACGGCGGACACGGTGAAAAGCGTTGCCGAGCTCACACCCAGTATCAGCACGCACGTGAGCGCGTATCCCGGTTTGGCACGCAGGGATCGAAATCCGGCCAGGATGGGGGAAAGGAATCGGGTCATCACGCGAAGGCGGGAGGTCCCGCGCGCAGCATAGCAGCGCAACGTCGGAGGCGCTTCAACTCTTAAGGAACCCTGGACGCAGGACAGCTCCATGACTCCGAAACTTTGAGAGCTTGAAACCAGATAAGCCCGTGTAGCGAAGCCTCAAAGGGAGATAGTGACTGACTCCCTTTCCGCAGCTTGTTACATCATTGAGCACGCATGAAAACCAATCGACGTGACTTCATCACTTCCGCTGCCTTGGTCGGCGGCGCGTCATCGCTTCTTGGCCTGACGTCTTGTGCGCGGCTTTCAGCAGCGGACAAGAAGGCCGGGACCGACTACGCGATCCTCGACAAGGCTCTCCAACGCCCGGTCCTCAAGCGGGAGTTGTTTTCAGACCCGATCATCATCGAGTCGCTTGAGCTACTGCGCGACCGGGACAATTGCCTCTACCGCGTCCGCTCGAAGGATGGCGCGCAGGGCATATCCGTTGGCCACCCGTTCATCGCCGAGGTGAGTTATCCGATGGTGCCGAAGATTCTGGCACGCCACTTCGTCGGCAAGGACGCGCGGGATCTCGATCGGATGATTTTCGACGCTCACGAGCGCAACGTGAAGAACCAGGGCATCCCGCTGTGCGTCCACGTGGCCGCCATTGAGTTCGCCATCCTCGATATGCTCGGCACGATCGCCGACAAACCCGCCGGGCAACTCATCGGGGACCTGGTCAATCCGGAGGTTTCCATTTATCTCGGCCACCTCCTGCCGGAACTGCGCCGGCTCGAACCCGAGGAATCGCTCGAGTTGATGCATCGGGATGCGATCGCGACGGAAGCGCGCGCTGTGAAACTCCGCGCCGGCCGAGGCGACAACCTCGCAACCGATATCGACAACGCTCCCGGTCGCACTGAGAAGCTCATCCGACTCGCGCGCGAGAAATTCGGCCCCGACTACACGCTGATGATCGATGGCAACGGCTCCTATGGCGTGAAGGAAGCCATCCGGATCGGCAGGATCCTCGAGGAATACAAATTCGCTTTCTACGAGGAGCCGGTTCCTTGGGATTGGTATGAGGAGCAGAAAGAAGTTGAGGCCGCGCTCGACATCCCGATGGCCGGCGGCGAGGAGGAGTTCGGGATCCACGGGTTCCGCTACCTGGTTGGCCGCGAGGTGTTTCAGATCCTACAGCCGGACCTGTTCTATTTCGGCGGCATGACCCGCACGATGCAGGTGGCGCGCATGGTCGAGGCCGCTGGGTTGAAGATCACGCCGCACATTTCAGAAGGTGGGCTCGGCTTCCTCTACATGCTTCACATGGTCGCGGTATGTCCCGCCGCCTACGAGTTTCATGAGTTCAAGCTCTTCGAGGCCAAGGACGCGAACGGCACGATCATTCCCTACGAACCCAAAGTCGCCCCGTTCGAAAGCCGCGGCGGCGTGATCAAGGCGCCGCAGGGCGCAGGCTTGGGGATCACGATCGACCCGGACTATGTGGAGACGCACACGGTCTTCACCGGGTAGGCAGCATTGACTGTGATGCGCTCGAAGGTAGCGTTGATCTCTACTTCGATCCTGTTCCGGTCGCCCACACGCTCGGTCCCGCGTTCGAGGCTAACTCATTTGTTGGTCATTTCAAAAGCGTGTGTCCCATGAAACCGTTGGTAACGGCCTTGCTTCAATCCCTACGCGCGATCGGCTGTGTGCTCGTGGCGTCCCTTTCCACCGCGTCGTCCCACGCGCAGAAGTTCGAGGTTTTGCACGAATGGCAGGGACCGGAGGACGGCTACTACGGGAGATCGGGTGTGATCGAAGTCGCCCCAGGCGTCTTCATGGGAGTCACTTCCTCGGGAGGACTCTACGGCGCTGGAGCCGTGTTCAAGGTGAACGGCGACGGCTCTGGCTACGGCATCCTGCATTATTTCGATGCGGTGGACATGTGGTTTGAGCTGTCGCCGCTGTGCAAGGCGTCGAACAACCGGGTGTATGGAACCACGCAGATCGGCGGACTCAATGGACTCGGCATTGTCTACTCAGTCGCGGCTGACGGCTCGGACTTCACCGTCGTGCACAACTTCGCGGTAAGCGACGGTTGGGCGACCCCCGGCGGATTGATGCAGGCCTCCGACGGCAGGTTGTATGGGTTGGCCTCAAGGGGAGGTTTCAACAGTGGTGGAACAATCTACTCACTGAACCTGGACGGATCAGGGTTCTCGGTTATTCACCACATGCCTTCGAACAGCGGGTTCGCGCACAACCCGGCACTGCTCGAGTCGCCGAACGGCACACTGGTCGGTGCTTTAGTGCAAGGTGGGGTCGATGGATATGGAGTCCTGTTTTCCGTGCAGTTGGACGGATCGAATTTCCAGGTCATTCGCGACCTTTCCCCGACTGCGGGCGCGTTCCTGCAAGACCTGATTCTTGGGCCTGATGGACGGTTGTACGGAATCACGAACCTCGGGGGAGCGAACAACTACGGCTCAATCTTCGCAGTCAATCGCGACGGGACCGGTTTCATTGTGTTGCGTGAACTGACCGATTACTTGGACTACCGGGACGCCAAGCTTGCAACCGGTGGAGGCCGGTTGTTCGGGGCGGGTCCTTCCAACTCGTCGTCCATGTTCTCACTAAATCTGGATGGGTCTGGGTATTCGACGTTCTTTGTTGAGGGCTCCGGACCCACGGGAAGGCTAACCATAGGCCTTGATGGGCGAGTGTATGGCATTCGAAAGCCCAACGGACCTTACGT
>DATKCJ010000455.1:0-6391 GCA_035513275.1 Opitutaceae bacterium | reverse complement strand
TAGAGCAAAGCAATGCTGATGATCGTCCACTTGGCATACACCAAGAGGACGAGGGGATTCATATCGTTGTTCATGGGGTTGCCCGCGAGATACGGGCGCGTAGATGCAGATTATTCGACAAGGCAGGATCGCGACTGCGGGTTGAGAGACCAGATGAGTCGAAAGCCGGAAGCGATTTTGTGGGCGTCGCCGTCAAATTTGGCAGACAGGAATCTGCATTCCTTCGCCATGGCCTCGAGTTGGGGGAGAACATCGGGGTGGGGTGACGCCTAGGCTTGCGGGCCGGTTCCGAACTGCAACAGGAGAATGGAAAAGAGCGGCTTGATGTTGTAGGTGCGGTCCGATGCCGAGGACAGTAGCGCGGGTCTATTGACCCGCGTCTGCAGGTCGAAGACCTGCCCTACTCAGTGCGCCCGCCGCTCCGAAATCATTCCGCAATCCGCAATCCGCAATTCAGCCGAGCGTCGCCATGTCGATCACGAAGCGATACTTCACGTCGCTCTTGAGCATGCGCTCGTAGGCTTCGTTGATCTGATCCATCCGGATCATCTCGATGTCGCTCGTGATGCCGTGCTTTCCGCAGAAATCCAGCATCTCCTGCGTCTCGGGCAGACCGCCGATCAGCGAGCCGGAGAGCGAGCGCCGGCGGAATAGCAGCGGAAATGCCGCGACCGGCAGCGGCTTCTCGGGCGCGCCGACGAGCGTAAGGTTTCCGTCGCGCTTCAACAGGTTCAAGTAGGCGTTGATGTCGTGCTGGGCCGATACGGCATCGAGGATGAAGTCGAACCGGCCCGCCTGTTTCTGCATCTGCGCATCGTCCTTCGAGATGACGACTTCGTCGGCGCCGAGGCGCTTCGCGTCTGCGGCCTTGCCGGGCGATGTAGTGAAGAGCGTCACGTTCGCGCCCATCGCGTGTGCGAGCTTCACGGCCATGTGGCCGAGCCCGCCGAGTCCGACGATACCGACATTCTGGCCGGGGCCGACTTGCCAGTGACGCAGCGGCGAGTAGGTCGTGATGCCCGCGCACAACAGCGGCGCGGTGGCGGCGAGATCGAGATTCGCGGGAAGGCGCAGCACGAAGTCCTCCGTCACCACGATGCTTTGCGAGTAGCCGCCGAAGGTCGGACCGCCGAGCTGCGGGTCCGTGCTGCCGTAGGTCATGATCATCCCGTTGTCGCAATACTGCTCGAGGCCGTCGCGACAGTTTGCGCAGGTGCGGCACGAATCGACGAGGCAGCCCACGCCGACCGTGTCGCCGACGATGTATTTCTTCACACCGCTGCCGACCGCCGTCACCTTGCCCACGATCTCGTGACCGGGCACCGCGGGATACACTGTGAAATTCCACTCGTTGCGGGCGAAGTGCAGGTCGGAGTGGCAGACGCCGCAGAAGAGGATCTTGATCTCGACGTCGGTCGGGGTCGCCCTGCGGCGCTCGATCGTGGTGGGCGCAAGTGGCGATGAGGCACCCGGCGTGGCGTAGGCTTTTGTGGAGAAGCGGGCGAGTGTGCTCATGGTTGGGAGGGTAGACGCCTACGGTCGCCCAACCCCGCGCGAGTGCAACCGACGAGTGGGGAAACCCCCGCGCGGCGCAGCGTCGATCACTCCGGAGCGCGCGCAGGCTCGTCGGCCGGCACGAGGCGCACGAGGCGTCCCGACGCAGCGCCGATTTGTTCGAGCGCCACGTAGAGAAATCCGTCCGGCCCGGTCTTGATATCGCGCACGCGACCGAGGCCGGTAAAGAGCTCCTCCTCGCGGACGAGCCGCGGGCCGTCGATCTCGAAGCGGATGAATTTCTGCTGCGCGAGCGATCCGAGAAACAGGCTGTTCTTCCAACGCGGAAATTTCTCACCCGAGTAGAACGTGATCGGGCTCACGGCGATCGACGGCGTCCAATAACGCGCGGGCGGCTCCATGCCGTCGGCCTGGGTTGTTTCCGAAACCGGGGTGCCGTCGTAGTTGATGCCATGTGTGACGACGGGCCAGCCGTAGTTGCGGCCGGGCTCGATGCGGTTGAGTTCATCGCCGCCGCGCGGGCCGTGCTCGCTCTCCCATAGGGAGCCGTCGCGCGGATCGATCGCGAGACCCTGCGGATTGCGGACGCCGATACACCAGATCGATCCCACGGCGCCAGGCGTGTGCGCGTGGGGGTTGTCGTTTGGGATCTTCCCGTCCGGTGTCACGCGGTGGATCTTTCCATTTGGAACTTCGAGGCGCTGTGCATCACCGACCACGCCGCGGTCCCCGATGCTGAAGAAGAGATATCCGCCGGCGAACTCCATCCGGCAGCCGAACGATACGTGGCCTGGCTGGTATTCCTCGCGCGGCACGGAGAACACCGGCTCGATGTCTGCGAGACGCATTCCGCGCAGCCGACCGCGCACGATCCGCGTCATCGCCGTGTCGTCCGGGCCCGGATCGCTGTAGGCGAGATAGACCCATTTGTTGCGCGCGAAGTCCGGATGAATCGCGACGGCCATCAAGCCGCCCTCGCCGCGCTCGATCACTTCGGGCACGCCTCGCACCGGTTGTTCGACCAGCCGGCCTCGCTCGATGACGCGCAGCCGGCCCGCGCGCTCGGTGAGCAGGATGCGGCCGTCGGGTAGAAACACGAACGACCACGGCACCTGAAGCCCGGGTTCCACCACGGTCTCGATGCGGTAGTCGTGCAGATCGCTCGTGCGAACTTCACGCGGATCGATCGCGAGGTTGGCCACCGGCATCGTGAAGTTCGCCACACGCTCGCGCACGAGCACGACGAGCGCGTGAATCTCCGCCTCGCTCAGCGTCGCGCCAAACGCCGGCATGCCCGTGCCGGGAAACCCCTCGCGGATCGCGCGGGAGATCGCGGCGTTGTCGGTGCCGTGCTTGAGCGAGCCGCCCTGAAACGAGGACGCCTTGCCGCCGTCATGGCAGTTGGCGCAAAGCTCGTTGTAGAGAACGCCCGCATCGCGCAGCACCGCGGCGGCCGGTTCGCCCGCCGCAAGCGGCAGGCAACCCGCAGCGAGAAACAAGCACGTCCATCGGTGTAGAGTTCGCACGGCTCCGTGGGTGACCCAGCGCTCGCAGGTCGGTTCCCGTGTGTCCGAACGCGGAATCGGAGGCAATCCTTCGAACGACGGCAGCTTTCACGTCCCGGACTGAATTGAGACGAATGAGGTAGGGCGCGATCACACGCACCCATTCGTCAGTCTCCGTCACCCGAGCTCCCGCGCCAAACGGATCAACTCGCGCGGAAGCTCGTCGTAGATCCGGGCAAACGGAACCTCTCCGACCAGGAGCGGCACGAGCTCGTCTGTGTAGCCCTTCTTCGCGTGCGCCGCTTTGTCGGGCGCATAGCCGGCGCCGCCCGCGAGGCTGACGACCCACGTGTGCTCGTGCCGACTGCCGCGGAGCACAGGTGCCTGCAGACTGTGGAAGACCTCGAGTCCGACGCCGAGCAACGCCACAGGTCCGATCCGCAGGCCGTGCACATTGACAGACGGATTCGGTGCCCGCGCTCCCTTGAAACCGGCGAGCACGGCTCGTAATCCCGCCAGGCGCGCCATGTGCATCCCGTTCGTGTTGAGCGGAGGCGTTCCGACACGCGTGACATCCGTGATTCCCGGCGCCGCGAAAATCTTCTCCAACTGCGCGATTCGTCGCACCACCCATTCGCGCGTCCATGCCTTGCGCGTGAAGCGCACTTCGCGCCGGATCGATCGCACCTCGTCCACCGCGACCGGTTGCGCCGCGCGAAGCCCACGCACGATCGCGTCCGTGTATTTGCGCCCGAGCACGCGCAGGCCGAGCCGCGTCTCCGCGGGACCACGGTGCACGACCGGCGGATTGATATCGCCTAACGCGCCCGGCAAGAAGATCGCCGTCGCGCCCGCGTGCGTGCGCTCGATCGTGCGCGACGCGAGCCCCACGAAATCGCCGTGCACGTCAAACGTCTGCTCGCTGCCGACGACCGCGTGGCAACCGAAGTGATGCAGCACGCCACAAAGTTTGCCGCGCGAATACGCCGCGAGCACGCGCAGCGTGGGGTCTGTGTCCTGCGGGCGCGCCGGGCGCCAAGCCGGATCGAGCCGCTCCGCGATCGGTTCAGTCATCCAGTGGCCGCTGTCGGTTTCGCGATTGATCGCGATCCCGTCGCAGGGCACCTCGGCGTAGCGCCACTCGACTTCCGATTGCGCAGCGACCGCGCGCTCCGCCGCGGCGGCGACGCGCGACGGGAGCGTCTCCACATACATTGCATCCGGCTCGCCCCAGCCCACGAGACCGCCCGTGGCAGGAGCGCTGTGCGTGTGAGTCACGGTCACGAGCACGCGATCCGGGGACATCCGGATCCGCGCCGCCACGGCCTCGCGGATGCGCTTCGCGAGATCGCGCGGCGTGACACACAGCTCGAAATTGATGAGCGCGGTGCGCTCTCGGCGCTCCGTGAGCACCATCGCCCGCGCAAGCAGCGGCGCGGTGATCTTGCGGGCGGCGCGATTGCGATACGGGCCGTAGCCTGTGAGTTGCACGCCGGTGCGCGGCGTGATGTCGGAGCTTCCGAATCCCGCCGTCATCAACGCCGGGCCGGAACGGCGGGACCCGATTGGCGCTCGTGTTCGCGAAGCGCGTCGATGTTGGCCTCCACCTTGAGGATGATCTCAGCCATGCGGCCGACCATCTCGTCGCTTCCCTCGAGGAAGTCAAAGCGGGTTTCGATCGAGTGCGCCACGCGCCAGCGACAGTTCGGCAGCGGGAGGTTGCGGTAGTCGACGCCCGCCGCCTCGAGTGTCGAGAGCCACGACACGCGCGGCCCTCGGTAATCCTGCCAATGCAGGCGCGGCCAGTCGGAGACCGGCGAGGGCACGTAGCCGAACGCCATCATGCCTTCGGCCCGGAGCGCGGCGGCAAACGTGTCGCGCGAAACGCCCGACGCGTCTTCGTCGAACGTGAACGACATCAGATGAAACACAGGCTTCACGCCCGGCGCGTATTCCGGAATCCGCAGGAATTTCGTTCCGGCCAGGTGCTGTTGCAGCAGCGCCGCGGCGCGACGGCGCGCGGCCAGCTCGGAGTCGAGCTTCGCAAACTGTTCCGTGAGGAGCACCGCGTTGAGCGGCGAGACGCGGTAGGTGTAGACGAGCGAGTCGGCGAATGGGCGGAGATCGTCCGGCATTCCCTCGTCCGACGCGCGGCCCATGTGCTGGCCGATCATCGCGCCCTTCCAATAGACGCGCTCGTGCGGAGTGACCATGTAGCCCGCTTCAGTCGTTGCGAGAACCTTGCCGCCCATGCACGAGAATCCCGCGGCGTCGCCCACGGTGCCCACGCGCATGCCGTCGATCTCCGCACCGTGCGCCTGGCTGCCGTCCTCAATGAGCATGATCTTGTGCCTGTCGGCGATCGCGCGGAGTTGTTTCAAATCCGCCGGCTGTCCGAAAATGTGCACGGCGAGGATCGCCTTCGTGCGCGGCGTGATAGCGGCTTCGACGGACTCCGGATCGATCAACCCAGTCGCGGGCACGACATCCGCGAAAACTGGAATCGCGTTCTGGTGCAGGATGCACGAAACCGATGCGCCCCATGTGTAGGGCGTGGTGATCACCTCGTCGCCGCCGCAGATCTCGAGGCCCGCGAGCGCGGATTGCAGCGCGCTGTGTCCCGACGCGGTGGCGAGCACATGGCGGTTGCCGTGGTAGCGCGAGATGACGTCCTCGGCCTCGGCGATCTCCGGCACGTGCTTGCGGCCGAGACCGTAGAGCTTACCCGTGCGTAGCATCTCCGCCGCGCGCTCGATGGCGCGCTCGGTGAAAGTGGGAAACGGCGAATACACGACCTCGCCGACGCGCGTGCCGCCGAGTAGGGCGAGTTGGGATGCTTGGGCGATTGTGGGGGGCATGGTGGAGTCTACCACGGCGCGCGGCGCGCGTGAATGGCCGCCGTTACCAAACCATGTCAGAAACTACGCCCGGGCGCTACGCCATGCGAGCGGCGACCGGCCGCTCACGCGTTTGAACGCGCGGCTGAACGTGAACGGGTCTGCGAAACCTAGCTCGAGCGCGACGGTCTTCACGCTTGCGTCCGATGCTGCCAGCATCTGCTGCGCGCGCACGATCCGCTCGCCGAGGATGAAGCGCCCGAGTGAAACTCCGGTCACCTTCCGGAAGAGTCCGGTGAGATAGTTGGGCGACACGTGCACTGCGCGCGCCACTTCCGTGAGACTGAGCGATCGGTGCGCTTCGGCCCGCACATGGTCCGCCGCGCGGCGCACGAGCTGCGCGCGCGAATCGAGCTTCGCTTCGCCGCAGTCGAGCACGCTGCGGTAGAGCGCGAGCGCCACGGTGACCATCGCCTCGCGCAACTTATCCACGTCGGGCGCCGCGCGACCAGCGGCGAGTCGACGCAGGATCTC
>DATKCJ010000454.1:0-26773 GCA_035513275.1 Opitutaceae bacterium | reverse complement strand
GTGGATGATGCCCACGAAGTCGCAGAGTTTCTCGACCTCACTCATCACGTGCGATGAGAAGAGGACTGTCTTCCCCTGGTCGCGGCATTCGCGGATGAAGCCGACGATCGTGCGCGCGGCCATCACGTCGAGCCCGAGCGTGGGCTCGTCGAAGATCATCACAGCCGGGTTGTGCACGAGCGTGCGCGCGATCGAGACCTTCTGCTTCATGCCCGTGGATAGCTTGTCGCAGCGCCGGTCGGAGAAGCCGTGCATGTCGAGCCGCGTGAACAGCGCGTCGATCCGCTCGCGCAGCAGCGCCTCGTCGAGGTGGTGCAACCTGCCGAAATACTCGACCATCTCGCGGGCGGTGAGCCGGCCGTAGAGCGCGGTGGCCGTGGAGAGAAACCCCACGCCGTGGCGCACCTGCCCGGGCTCGCGCACGACATCGTGCCCGGCGACGACCGCGGTGCCGGAGGTAGGCGCGAGGATCGTGGCGAGAATGCGAAGCGTCGTGGTCTTGCCCGCGCCGTTGGCGCCGAGCAGCCCGTGGATGCGCCCGGGCTCGCAGCGGAAAGTGACGGAATCGACGGCGCGAATTTCACCGCGCTTCTTGTCCTTAAAGACCTTCGTGAGATTCAGCGCCTCGATCATGAGCGTGCCGTTCGTTCAAATCCGCCCGCGGCGCAGAAGCAGGAAGATGAAAGTGATCGCGCCGAACGCGATTCCCATCACGACGTCGATCGCGAGGGACATCGCGACACCGACTGCGATCCCGATCGGGATCGCGGCCCACAAGCGGGCCTTGCGGACCTCCTCGACCGGAAGCCGCTCCCCCTTCTTCTCTTTCCAAGATCTGACTTTCATAAACTCATCCTGGCCCGAAAAGTTTGCGACTGGCGACGACTGAGCTCGATGCGCTCGCCACCGCGAAGCGTGACGACGTAGCTGCCGCTGAACCATGGCTCGATCTTCTCGATGAAGTCGAGGTTGATGACCTGCGCGCGGTTCGCGCGAAAGAATGTCTCGGGCGAGAGCCGCTCCTCCATGGCGTTGAGCGAGCGGAAGACCGCCGGGCGGTGCTCGTCGAAGTGAAGCCGCGTGTAGTTGCCCTCGCTCTCGAGGAGGCGCACGGAGCGCACGGGCACGAACCAGCAGCGGTCGCCCTCGCGCACGAAAACGCGCTCGTCGGGATGCAGCGGACCGGTGCGCGGCGCGGGCTCGACTGACTCATCGCCCGGAACCGCGCCGGAGGGCTGCGACTCCGCGCGCTGAATCGCGCTCGCGAGCCGCGCGGGATCGACGGGCTTGAGCAGGTAGTCGAGCGCATTCACGTCGAACGCGCGCAGCGCATACTCGTCGTAGGCTGTGCAGAAGATCACGTGCGGGACGGTCTCGAGCGACTCGAGCAGCTCGAATCCGTTCTCGCCGGGCATCTGCACGTCGAGGAACACGACGTCGGGCCGATGCTCCGCGAGAAAGGCGCGCGCCTCGTCGGCATTGGCCGCCTCGCCAACGACCTCCGCGCCGGGGTGGACCTTGAGCAACCGCCGAAGCTCCTTCCGGGCGAGTCGCTCGTCGTCGACAATCAGGACCCTCATGCCACGACCTCCACGCCGGCGCGCACTGCTCCCTTAGCCGGCATCACTACTTCGGCAACGACCCAGCCCGGCCTTTTTTCGCTGAGGCGCAGCACCGCGCGTTCGCCAAAGATCATCCGGAGTCGCTCGGTCGCGTTTCGCAGCCCGAGCCCGGTGGACGCGCCGCCGGATGAGAGCCGGCCGGTGTTGGCTACGGAAAGTTTCAACACGTCCTCGTCGAGCGAGGCGCTGATGACGATGTCGACGCCGGACGGATCGCCGCCCACGCCGTATTTCACGGCGTTCTCGACGAGTGTCTGCAGCAGGAGCGGCGGCACCGAGAAGCCAAGCGCGCGCTCGTCGATCTCGAACGTCGGCCGCAGTCGTTCCTCGAAGCGGATCTTCTCGACGGCGAGGTAGTCGCGCACGATCGCGAGTTCGCGCTCGAGCGACACCGTCTCGAGCTGGCCGGCCTGCAACGCATAGCGCAGCAACCCCGCGAGGCGCGTGACCATCGTCTCCGCTGTCGCGGGATCCTCATGAATCAGGGCGCGGACAGTATTGAGGCTGTTGAAAATGAAGTGCGGGTTGACCTGCGACTTGAGCGCGCGCAGCTCGGCCTCCTTCACAGTGGATTCCATCTGCCAGCGATCCACCTCGGCGTGGCGCGCGCGGTTGAAGGCATGGTAACCAAAATACAGGAGCGACCAGACTGTGAAGAGCCAGAAGGCATTGAACGTGCTGAAAACAAAGATCGCGGTCTTTGAGAGATTCAACGGATTCATCGACGAACCCTCCGACAGGTAGTGGAAAATCGGCCAGTCGGCGATCGTCCAAAGCAGCGAGATGGCCAGCACGGTGCCAACGACCCGCGGAATCAGTCCGCCCCAGGAAAGTTTTTTCCAACCCCAGCGGTTGATGAGCGTGCGGAATCCGTGCGAAATCAGCAGACCGATCAGGTTCTGCGCAACGAACAGCAGAACAGAATTAAGCCGCATGGGCTGCGTGAGGAGCTGCATCAGCAGGATATAGGTGACCGTGAAGCCGCCCCACCCCGCCGTCTGCGCGATCACGTAGCGCCGGGCGCTCGGTCCGGTTTCTCTCGGCTTTTCCATGGGTGCAAAGGCGATCATGCGGGCGGCTGCACGTGCAGCAACCCCGATACGATGCGCCCGGCAACGGCGCGGAGCCGTCGCATTTGGACGAGCGGCGAGGGAACACGGATGGGCGGACGCCGCGTGCCCAGCGATGCCTTGTCTGGGCTCGAAAACCCGACCTAATCGGCCCCGATGAAACCCCGCGTCGTGGTCGTCGGCAGCTACGTGCAAGACCTCAGCTGGAAGTGCGCGTCGTTTCCGCGCCCCGGCGAAACTACGGTCGGAGCTTTTGTGAGTGGTCCCGGTGGAAAGGGATCAAACCAGGCAGTCGCCACCGGAAGGCTCGGCGTGGCGACGCTCTTTGTGGGCGCTGTCGGGCAGGACGCTCTAGGGCGCGATGCGCGGGCGTTTTACCGGGCCGAAGGGATCGCTGCCCGGCTCGCAGTGAAACCGCGGCATCCGACAGCGACCGCTGGAATTCTCGTCGATGCGGAAGGGCGAAACCAGATCGTCCTCGATCTCGCGGCGAACCTCGCGCTCGTCCGGGCCGATGTGCCGATCGCTGCGGTCCGCGCGGCGCGCGTCGTGGTTGCCCAGCTCGAAAGCAATCTCGCGACGACCGCATGGGTTCTGCGCGAGGCGCGCAAGGCCGGCGTGACGACGATCCTCAACACAGCGCCGCTGCGCGCGGACTTCGATCCCGCGATGCTACGTCACGTCGACATCGTCGTGCCAAACGACATCGAGTTCGCAGCCCTCGTGAACCGTGTGCCCGCAACCGGCGTGCGCGACTTCACCGAGGCGCGGCGTGCATCGATGAAGCACACCGATCTACACGCGCTGTGCCGCACTATCGGCGTGCCCACCGTCATCATCACGCTCGGCGAGAAGGGCTGCTATGTTTCGACTGGCGACGGCTTCGCGCACCTGCCCGCACATAAGGTGCGCGCCGTCGACACAACCGGAGCGGGCGATGCATTCATCGGCGGACTCGCCGCCGGACTCGCGCGCGGCGGATCGATCTTCGAAGCCGCGCGCATGGCCAACGCCGTCGCTGCGCTGTCCGTGACACGGCCCGGCACGGCTCCCTCGATGCCGACGGCGCGCGAGCTCGCGAAGTTTCTGCGCACGGCGCGGTGAGGACTCGCGATTGACGAGACGAATTCAAGCATAGAGATGTTTGCCATGCGCTTCTTCTTTCCGCGCGTCGCCCAGATCGCACTGGCTATCGCGTTTCCCCTCGTGGCTCCGGCCGAGCTGCCCTTCAGTTTTGAAACGACGCCGGGGCGGTTGCCGAAGACGGTCGTGCCGCTGCACTACGAGCTTCGTTTGCAGCCGGACCTCGGGAGCCTGACGTTCTCCGGCTCCGTGCTAACGGACGTCGAAATTTCCGAAGCGACGACCCGTATCGTGATGAACGCGCTCGATCTCGCGATCGACAGTGCGACGTTCGATGGCGCGACCGTTTCGTTCGAGGCGGACAAGTCGCGCCAAACCCTCACGCTCGTCCTTCCGTCGGACGCCGCCATCGGCAAGCACTCGCTCGCGATCACATTCCGCGGAACCATCAACTCCCAGGCGAACGGATTGTTCTTCGACCGCTATCCGACGGCGGCGGGCGAAAAGATGATGCTCGGCACGCAGTGCGAAGTCGCGGACGCGCGGCGGATCTTCCCGTGCTGGGACGAGCCAGCGTTTCGCGCGACGTTCTCGCTCACGGCGGTCGTGCCGGAGAACTTCCTCGCGGTTTCGAACATGCCGGTGGCCCGCGAGCGCGCTGTCGGCGAGGGACTGCGCGAGGTCGCGTTTGAGCGCACGCCGTCGATGTCCACTTACCTGCTGGCATTGTTCGCGGGCGAGTTCGAAACCCTAGAGCGCAATGCGGGCGAAGTGACGATCCGCGTCGTCACCACCCAGGGCAAGCGCGACTCCGCCGCCTACGCTCTCGAATCCGCAGGGAGAATCCTCGCGTTCATGGAGGATTACTTCGGCGCGCCCTATCCGTTGCCAAAGCTCGACCTCGTCGGCGTGCCAAACGCGTTCGCGACATTCGGCGCGATGGAAAATTGGGGATGCATTTCGTTCATCGACTCGGTCCTGCTCTTCGATCCGGCGAGCGGCTCGCCAAGCGACCGCCAGCGCGTGTTCTCGATCATCGCACACGAGATCGCCCACCAGTGGTTCGGCAATATCGTCACCATGGCGTGGTGGGACAACCTGTGGCTCAACGAGGGCTTCGCCACCTGGATGGGAAACAAGGCTGCCAAGGCGCTCAATCCGGAATGGGACCTGAAAACGCGCGGCTCCCAAGGCCGCGAGAACGCGATGACGCTGGACGCGAGTCCCACAACCCATCCGGTGATGGTGCGCATAATCGACGAGAACGAGGCCAAGTATGCCTTCGACGCCATCGCCTACAACAAGGGACAGGCGATTCTCGAGATGCTCGAGAGATACGCGGGCGAGGATGTGTTTCGCGCTGGCGTGCGCGACTACATCGAAACGCGTGCCTATTCGAATTCCACAACCGCCGATCTGTGGAACGCGCTCGACCGGCATTCGGAGCGCAAACTGCGCGCACTCGCGGAAACATGGACCGAGGAGCCGGGCCTGCCGGTCATCCATGTGTCGCTCGACGCGCACGGTGATCAGGTCGTTCTGCGCCAGGCGCGTTTCGAGGTGGGCGATTGGGAAACCGAATCTGTGCTTTGGCAAATCCCGGTCTCGATCGCGAACACCGACAATCTTCACGCGGCGCACGTCGTGCTTCTGGAGGGCGAATCGCTGGGCATTCCCATCCCCGCTGGCGCAGGAGCAATCAAGGTGAACATCGGCAACACAGGCTACTTCCGCACGCACTACGAGGGTGCGCTCGCTGCGCGGCTCTTTGCAGCCGCGTCACGCTTGCCCGCGGCAGATCAGGCCGGCCTGCTCTCGGATGCGTGGGCATTGGTCGATGCAGGCGTCACACCCGCTCCGGATCTGCTCAATCTACTGGAGGGTCTTCGCGAATCCACCGAGCCGGTCGTCTGGTCGCGAGCCATCACGCAATTGGTTGCGATCGACAGGCTCGCCGAGGGCCGCGCGGTGCGGGATGCGTTTCGCACATGGGCGGTGTCGCTGCTCGCGCCGCAGCTTGAGCGTGTGGGATGGAACGCCGAATCCGGAGAGGCTCTCGCCGGGTCGGAGATGCGCTCCGCGTTGATCACCGCGCTCGGCCGTTTTGGACACGAGCCGACGATCGCGGAATGCCGAGACAGATTTGCGGACTACCCGGCGGATGGCGGAAACATCCCGGCCGGGATTCGAGCGGCCGTGTTGTCAGTCGTCGGCCGCCACGCCGACCGCACGGCCTACGACCGCCTGCACGAGATGGCGCGCTCCGCGCCGACTACACTTGAAAAGACGCGAGCGTATGCGGCCATGCAACAAGCCGCGGATCCAGAACTGGCGCGAGAGACACTCGCTCTCTCGCTCTCGGATTCGTTGCCGCCATCAATCCGCACCGGCAACGCAATCGCCGTCGCGACACATGGCCACGCAGCGCTCGCCTGGGACTTTGTGCGCGAAAATCTCAATGCGCTTCTCGCGAATTTTCCAGACGACGCTCAATACATTCTGGTTCCGTTCACCTTCCGCGTGTTCAACGACGGGGAGCGCGCCGACGAGCTCGTCGAGTTTGTGCAGAAGCACTTCCCGCCCGAGGCAATGAACGAGGCACGCAAGGCGGCGGAGCGGATCCGGAGGCAGGCGGCCACGCGAGATCGCGAGTTGCCGCGAATCGAAAAGTGGCTGGCCGACCGGCAAGAATGAAGCGAAGCCGCAGTCTTGTCCGCTCCGGCGCCATCGTCCTGACTGCGCGACTCTACAAAGTGACACAAGTGCGCTGGGTCGACATCCCGCGCGCGAAGGTCGCACGGCTCGGCAAGTCGCGGACAATCGATTCACTGCTGCGTTTCAACGGCGACATCGACCGCGTGACACTCCTCCCTGGAAAACCCGGCTGCTACAAACTGGCATTCAAGGTCGAGCTGTTGAGACCGGCCGGTGTCGAGGCGGGCGACGTTGTTTCATTCACGCTCGAGCCCGACCTCGAATCGCGTGAACCGGAGCTTCCTGGAGAGATGGCGCGCGCGTTCAACGTCCGCCCCGAGCTTGGCGAGAAATGGTCCGCGCACAGCGTCGCGATTCGCAGGCAGATCGTCCGTTACATCCTGCAAGCCAAGAGTCCCGAGGTGCAGGGAAAGCGTTGCGCGATATTCGTCGAGCGCCTTGCTGAAACAGGTTCTCTGACGCAAGTTTCCTAGTGACGCCGGTTCGCGCGATTCGCGGGCTTGCAACGCCAGCCACACAATTCAGCCTTTCGCAATTCACAGCCGCCTCCTTTGGGCCGATAAGCAGTCCTCCAATGTCCCATTCTGAATCCATTTCCCTTCCACTGACCGAGCGATCGGGTGACCGCCCGAAGTTTCGCCCGATCGACAGCTTCCCGGGCGAGCTTCGCAAGCGCGTGGATGCATTCTTCGCATCGACCGGCAGGCGCCCGCGCGACAACCCGACGATGTATTTGAAGACCGCGCTGATCCTCGGTGCATTTGTCTTCTCCTACGTCATCCTCGTTTTCTTCGCGGCCAATTGGTGGCACGCGATCCTCGCTGCGATCGTGCTCGGCTCCGCGGCTGGCCTGATCGGCTTCAACATCCAGCACGACGGCAGCCACCTCGCCTACTCGGATCGTCCGTGGATTAACAAGCTCACCGCGATGTCGATGGATCTCATCGGCGCGAGCTCCTACATGTGGCACTGGAAGCATGTGGCGTCGCACCACATCTACGTGAACATCACGGACCACGACGCCGATGTGGACCTCGGCGCGTTTGCGCGCGTGACGCCGCACCAGCCGCGCTACTTTTTCCACAGGGTGCAGCATTTCTACCTTTGGGCGCTCTACGGCTTCATGACGATCCGCTGGCACCTCTACGGCGATTTCCGCGATCTCATCACGCGCGACATCGGCGGGCAGAAGATTCCGCGGCCGAAGGGCAAAGAGCTGCTCATCTTCATCGGCGGCAAGGCGATTTTCTTTACCCTCGCGTTCGTGCTGCCGATGTTTCTCCACTCGTGGTGGAAGGTCCTGTTGTTCTACGCGCTCGTCGCGGGCATCGTGGGCGTCGTGCTGAGCATCGTTTTCCAACTCGCGCACTGCGTGGAGGAGGCGGATTTCCCGATGCCCGACATCGAGACAAACAAGATGGAGACCAACTGGATGGTCCACCAGGTCCTCACGACGGTGGACTTCGCGCGTCGCAGCAAGCTGATGTGCTGGATGCTCGGCGGGTTGAATTTCCAAGTCGAACACCACCTCTTTCCGAAGATCTGCCACGTGCACTACCCGGAGATATCGAAGATCGTCGAGGACACGTGCCGCGAGTTCGGCATCCGCTACAACGAGCACAAGACCCTCTGGGCCGGGCTCGTCTCCCACTACCGCTGGCTGCGCCGCATGGGCCAGCCGACGGACTGAGCGGCGACGGATCGAGCGCCGAGATTAGGCCTGTCGCTCAAACTGGCGAGGCCAGCAGACAGGTTGGCTCCTCGCGAACACTCATTTGTGCCCTCGACTAAGGGGCATTCATAGGCAGATTCTCGTCGGACCCCCACCGATCTGTTCTCTGGATGACTGCTCCGGATCTACTGGCATCTGTCACGTCGTGGGTGGAACTTTCCGAGCGCCTTACACGCGAGTCGGAGGGTTTCCGCGGCTCTCTTTTCGAGCGGATCGTTCAACACTACCTTCGGACCGATCCGATCTATCGCGCAAAGTTGAGTCGGGTGTGGCTCCGAACCGAGGTGCCGGCTGACATCCACACACGGCTCAATCTACCGCCCCGCGACATGGGCATCGACTTGGTCGCGCAAACCCACGCCGGAGAATTCTGGGCGGTTCAGGCGAAGTATCGCAGCGACGCTGACGCTTCCCTCACCTTCGCGGAACTTTCCACTTTTGCGTCTTTGGCATTCACGATCTGCCGGGGCATCAGCTACGGGCTCGTTTGCACGACAACTGCCAGGATTCCCAAGATTCTCGAAGGATTGGAGAATCTTGGCGACCTGACCAGCGAGGTCTGGACCACGCTCGACTCCGGCTTCTTCGAGTCGCTTGACGAGAGTCTCCGCATCGGTGCGGCGCCTGCCCGACCTGTCGCTCGCACACCAAAGCCACATCAGGAGCGTGCGGTCGCCAATGCCATCGCGCACTTTTGCGACAAGGGAAATTCCAGAGGGAAGCTCATCAGCCCGTGCAGTTCGGGCAAGAGCCTTACGGCGTGCTGGATCGCGAGGGCGCTGGACGCCAAGCGTGTCCTCATCGCAGTGCCGAGCATCGCGCTGATTCGGCAGACGCTTGAAACATGGATGCACGAGGCCGTGTCACGCGGAGATGCTGCAGACTGGCTTTGCGTTTGCAGCGATCATGATGCCGCCAAAACGGAAAGGGCGGAGCTTGTCGCCCACGTTCACGAACTCGGCATACCGTGCGACACAAAGCCAGGGGTGCTGGCGAATCATCTCCTGCGACTGCGCGACCACCTCGGGCAAGCGGTCGTAATCACGACTTACCAGAGTTCGCCAGTCCTGGCCACCGCAGCGCGCGCCGCAGGGTTCAGTTTCGACTTCGCTGTATTCGACGAGGCTCATCGCACGACTGGCCAGAAGGCCAAGAGCTTCGCGCACCTGCTCTTCGACCAGAACTTCTCTCTACCGCGCCGACTCTTCATGACGGCGACCGAGCGCCGGTTCCAAGGTTCGTCCGATGAAGTCGTTTCGATGGAAGATCCGGCGATTTACGGCGAGACGTTTGAACTTCTCACCTTCAAGGCCGCAATAGCCGCACAGCCACCGATCCTCAGCGACTATCGAATCCTGACGATCGGTGTGAGGGAATCAGAGGTTGCCAAACTGGTAGAGAACAACCGGTGGCTCGACCTCGGAGCTCAAGGACTCGACGAAGTTACCTCGCAAGCATTCGCGAGCTTGATCGCGCTCCGACGCGCCACCGTCGACCACGGCGTCAGGCACACGGTTTCGTTTCACAGCAGCATTGCCCGTGCGAAGCGGTTTCGCGACCTGTGCGCACGGCTCAATACCGCGCTTCCGGACGAGGCTGCCGTAGTTCCTCATCACGTGAATGGGACGATGGGAAGTGCCGCAAGGCAACGCGAACTAGCCGCGTTCCTGGGTGCGAGCCCATCGCTTGTCACCAACGCCCGCTGCATGACGGAGGGCGTCGACTTGCCTAGTATCGATTGCGTCTTCTTCGCGGACCCCAAGGGAAGCACTATCGAAATCGTCCAAGCGTCCGGCCGCGCCCTCCGCCTCGCACCGGGAAAATCGATGGGATACATCTTGCTCCCGCTTGTCGTGAAGGATGGAACAACGCTCGAGGAAGTCGCCACAAGCAGCGCCTTCAAGTTCGTGCTCTTCGTCCTGCGTGCGCTCGCCGCCCACGACGAGCGGATCATCGAATGGTTCCGCGCCACTGCCGAAGGTCGCTCACCCGAAGTCGGTGGCCTAGTGAATTTCGACTTTGGGATTGTTGTCACACCGCTTGGCGTGAATGCGGCAGACTTCGCCAATCAAGTCGAAGTGAAGTGCTGGGAGAGCATCGCGAAACTCAATTGGCGCCCCTTCGAAGAAGCTCGCGCGTGGGCGCGCAACAGCGGCATCAATAAATCGACTGCGTGGGTTCGGCTTTGGAAGAAAGGCGGCATTCCCCGAGACATTCCGATCGCTCCTTACCATGTCTACGAAAGCGACGGATGGATCGACTGGGGTGATTTTCTTGGATTCAGGCGCCCAGCGACCAAGAAGAAAATTCTTGAGCACGATGTCGCCCGCGAATTCGCCGTGGCGCTGGGTCTGAAGCAAGGAACGCAATGGACCAGTTACGCCCGTTTCGGTCTGCCGGGAAAGCCGCCGCTTCCAGACGACATTCCGAGAAATCCACAGCGTGTGTATCTCGGTCGTGGTTGGATCAGCTGGCAACATTGGCTCGGCCTCGAAAAGCCCAATCGCCGTCGCCGTCCTCCCGAGGTTTCGTATCGTGAATTTGAGTCTGCTCGCGAATTCGCGAGATCTCTCGGCCTGACAGGACAAAGGCAATGGCGTCGCTATTGCAGGGGTCTCTTGCCGGATCGCCCATCACTTCCAAACGACATACCCAGCGCTCCTGAAACAATCTTCAAAAGCAAAGGGTGGGCTGGATATCCCGATTGGCTCGGAACCCAAACTGTCGCCTCACGAAAGATCGCCTATCGTGATTTCAACAGCGCTCGCACGTTCGTTCGCGCACTTGGATTGAAGTCGATTCAACAATGGCGGCTTTACTGCGGAGCAAAGCTGCCCGGGATCGCGCCCAAGGCACCCGACATCCCGCGCAACCCAGATGTTGTTTATGCTACTGTGGGCTGGGTCGACTGGACCGACTGGTTGGGAAGCTCTGTCAGACTTGTCCTTCGTTCTCGCTCGAAACCGAGTCGCTTTCGCGACTTTGAGTCTGCGCGACAGTTCGCAAAGAACCTGCGCTTGCGTGGATCGCTGGAATGGCAGGACTACGCAAAAGGTTTGGTTGCGGACAGAGTGCCTCTTCCCGCCGACATTCCTGCCAGTCCTAGAAACGTCTACGCAACCCATTGGAAAGGATGGGGCGACTGGCTCGGCACTGGGAATTTTGCGCCCTCCGATAAAAAAATCCGCCCCTTTGAAGAGGCGCGTGTTTTTGCAAGGACACTTGGATTTCGCTCCTACGACGAATGGCATGCATGGAGTCGCATCCCAGGAAATCGCCCTATCGACTTGCCTTCAAATCCAGCCACCACCTATCGCGATCGAGGCTGGATCAGCTGGCCCGACTTCCTCCACCCTCCGGTGTGAACCGCTACCACGCACCGAATTTGCACTCGGCATCGATGAGTGGTCTGTTATCGCTGTCCGCATCCCCGGCACGCCATGAACACGCCCGTCAAACCGCTCACCACACTCCGGTTTCACGGCGGCCGTTTCGAGGATGCGGCCGGATTTCTGGAGATCGACGCATTGCCGGAGTTGATGGCATTCAAGAAGCTGGTCGTCGAGACCGCCAAAGGTCTCTGGCGGGCCCGGAATCCGCAGCGGGAGCGACTGCCACGTTACTTTGAGGATGGAATCCAACTCTTCTTCCGGGAGGTTGGAAAGGGCTCGGCGTGCGTCCCAATCGAACGCGCTTGCCCGGCACTCGACGAAGATGTCCTCGGTCTGAACGCCGAGGACGACGTGGACTCTGCGGTGATCCTGATCAACGATTGCATCGAAGCCGGCAACACGCCGGGCGATCCCGCTCTTCCCGATCGCTTTCCCCGGCAGGCTTTGGGGTTGTTCGAGGAATTTGGCCGGACCCTTCAAAGCGACGAGGGCATCGAGTTTACGAACCTGGGGTCCCGGAGAGCCGCCGATTACACGTTGCGCACCCGCGAGGTTTTGCTCACGCGGGTCCGATTTGGCTACGAAGATAGCATCGATCTGATAGGTGAGGTGCGGGCCGCCAGCCTCAGACTGGCCGGAGGCGGCGAGTTTACCATTTCGCTCGAACACGGCGGAAAAGCCGAGGGCGTGTTTTCCGACGAACACGAGGCTGAGGTTACCAAGGCGCTTCATGAGCACCGAAGCGTGCGGTTGCGTGTCCGTGGCACCGGTCAGTTTGGAACTGATGGGTCTCTCCGGCGCATCAAGTCTGGCGCCAGCATTGAGATTGTCGCAAAGGGCGAGCCGGTCTTCGACCCATCCGCCAGACCTATTTGGGAAATTGTAGCGGAGATCGGCAGGTCGGCTCCGCCTGAAGCATGGGCCAAGGTGCCAACGGACGGTGCCCGCAACCTTGATCACTATCTCTACGGACATCCAAAAGTGGCGGAGGAATGAAGACAGTATTTGCGGATGCCGACTACTGGATTGCGTTGCTGCACCCCAAGGAAGAGCTGCACGAACGGGCCAAGTCCGCGACTGGTGAAGGACTAATTCGAATAGTTACGAGCGACTGGGTCTTGATCGAGGTGCTGAACTTTTTCTCTGATAAGGGGCCCGCCCTGCGTCAGGCCGTTTCACGTGCCTGCGATTCGATCCGCAACAGCCCGAACGTCGAAGTTGTGCCTGCTTTGCGAAGCGATCTCGAAGAAGCCACCGCACTTTATCGGCAACATGCCGACAAGGAATGGAGCGCAGTCGATTGTCACTCGTTGAAGGTGATGAGAGACCGGCAACTGACCGATGCGCTCACCCGTGATCACCACTTTGAACAAATGGGTTTCAAGGCGTTGCTGCGTTGAGCGTGTGTCTCGCTCTATGCCCCGATCGGGTGCCAGGTGGTCTTGAATTCGAGCGTGTCGCGGATCGAGTAGACTCCCTGGGCTTTCGCGGAGAACCAGTCGTTCTTCTCCTCGGACTTCCAAAGGCGAACGCGCTTCACGCTGTCCGCGGCGGCGAGCTGGAGTTGTTTCCGCTCGTCGGCGTTTGCGACGGCGAGGATCGCGCGCAGGTGCGTGTGCGTGGCGAAGGTCGGCACCATCTCCTTTCGGAAACCCGTGAGAAGGTTCACCACGCCGCCGGGGAGGTCGCTTGTGGCGAGCATCTCGCCGAGCACGATCGCCGGATACGGTTGAGCGCCCGATGCGAGCGCGACCGTCGTGTTGCCGCTAGTGATCGCGGGCGCGACGAGCGAGACGAGTCCGAGCAGCGGCGCCTCGTCCGGCGCGATGACGCCGACAACTCCCATCGGCTCGGTGACCGTGAAATTGAAGTGCGGCGAGGCCACGGGATTCACGTTTCCGAGCACCTGCTCGTATTTGTCGGTCCAGCCCGCGTAGTGGATGAGCCGGTCGACTGTCGCGTCCACTTCCTTCGCGGCGGCCGACTTCGAGGCGCCGCCGATCATGATCGCGGCGGTCATCTCCGCGGCGCGCGCCTCGATCATCTCGCCGAGGCGATAGAGTATCTGGCCGCGATTGTATGCCGTGCGTTTCGCCCAGCCCGGGCCGGCCTTCGCGGCGGCCTCAACGGCGTTGCGCAAGTCCTTGCGCGTGCACTGCGGGATGTTCGCGAAGAAGTTTCCCTCGGCGTCGTTGATCGCAAACGTGCGCCCGCTCTCCGAGCGAATGAACGCACCGCCGACGTAGACCTTCGGAGTTTTGGTGATGGGAAGACGGGTCATGACGTCAGTTGAAGAAGGAAGTTGAAGTTGAAGAGTCGCCTGAACGGGCAGGTGGGGCGGATTGAGCGGCGTCAAACAACGGCGACGATGAGAAGGATGACGAGCACAAGCGCGACGCCGACCCAAAGGGCGCTCTGGTGCCAACGCTTTCGCGGAGGTCGGTTGATCTCTTCGTCGAACGCTTCGTCGGGAAGGTCGAGTGCGTCGTAGCGAGTCGCCTCGTCGTCCCATCCAGTGCGCTCATCGGCGCCGCACGCCGGGCACGATCTCGCCCCGGCCGGAACGTCTTCGCCGCAGACCGGGCATTCGCCTGGAGGAGTGAAGTCATCTTGCGACACGATTCGGTCAGACCAGCTTGCAGTAATCGAGCAGCCCTTGGCGGCCGCCTTCGCGGCCGAAGCCGCTTTCCTTGTAGCCGCCGAAGGGCGAGGCGGGATCGAACTTGTTGTAGGTGTTCGCCCAGACGACGCCGGCCTTGAGCTCGGTGCTCATCTTCAGGATACGCGAACCCTTGTCGGTCCACACTCCCGCGCTCAGGCCGTAGGCGGTGTTGTTCGCTTTCTCGATCGCCTCGTCGACCGTGCGGAATGTGAGCACGCTCAGCACCGGGCCGAAGACCTCCTCGCGTGCGATCCGGTGGCTCATCGTCACATTCGTGAAGACCGTTGGCCGGAAATAGTAGCCCTTCGTCGGCAGCTTGCACGCCGGCTGGAAGCAGTCCGCGCCCTCCTTCACACCGCTGTCGCATAGCTCGCGGATTTTCTCAAGCTGGTCCTTCGAGTTGATCGCACCGATGTCGGTGTTCTTGTCCATCGGGTCGCCGACACGCAGCACCTTGATCCGGTTCTTGAGCTTGGCGACCACCTCGTCGGCGACTGTCTCCTGCACGAGCAGTCGCGAGCCTGCGCAGCATACGTGACCTTGGTTGAAGAAGATGCCGTTGACGATGCCCTCGACGGCCTGGTTGATCGGCGCGTCGTCGAACACGATGTTCGCCGCCTTGCCGCCGAGTTCCATCGTCATCTTTTTGTCTGTGCCGGCGAGCGACCGCATGATGATCTTGCCGACTTCGGTCGACCCGGTGAATGCGACCTTTGCCGCAATCGGGTGGCCCATCACGGCCGCGCCCGTGTCGCCGAATCCCGTGACGAGATTGACGACGCCCGGCGGCAGATCCGCCTCGCGGAAAATCTCGGCGAGCTTGAGCGCGGTGATCGAAGTCGTCTCGGCGGGCTTGAGCACGACGCAGTTTCCCATCGCGAGCGCCGGCGCGATTTTCCATGCGAGCATCAGCAGCGGAAAATTCCACGGAATCACCTGGCCGACGACGCCGAGCGGCGCGACCTCGCGGCCGGGCGCTACGTAGTCGAGTTTGTCGGCCCACCCTGCGTGATAAAAAAAGTGCGCGGCGGCCATCGGCACATCGAAGTCGCGCGACTCCTTGATCGGCTTGCCGCCGTCGATCGTCTCGGCGACGGCAAACTCGCGCGCCCGATCCTGCAGCAGCCGCGCGATGCGATAGATGTATTTCGCGCGCTCGCGGCCGGGCATCTTTCCCCAGACGTTGTCGAAGGCCTTCCGCGCTGCCTGGTAGGCGGCGTCCACATCGGCTGCGCCGGCCTGCGGGATTTCGGCGAGCACCTGCTCGTTGGCGGGGTTGATCGAATCGAAGTATTTCCCCGATGCAGGCGCGACGAACTTGCCGCCGATGAACAGATCGTAGCGCGACTTCAGCTTCGGGTCCGCTGACTCGGGCGCCGGGTCGTATTCCCACAAGTCTCCGAAGATGAGTTCAGGCAATGGGCGACCGCCGTTTCGGCCGGCTGGGCGGGAGTGTTTCTTCTCGGTGAGCGTGGGCATGGGATTCCTCTCAGTAACTTTCCGCGGCTTCGCTGAAGTAATACGGCGCCTGGTAGGCACCCGTGCGCTCTTTCTCGATCTGGCGGAGGAGGTCGTTGAGCAGCGAGGAGGCGCCGAAACGGTAGCGCGTGTTGTTGAGCCACTCGTCGCCGAGCGTCTCCTTCACCGCGACCAGAAAATGGAGCGACTGCTTCGCGGTGCGGATGCCGCCCGCGGGCTTCATCGAGACCGGTTTGCCGGTGGCGAGGTAGAAATCGCGGATCGCTTCGAGCATCACCTGGTTGTTGCCAAGCGTGGCGTTCGCCGAGGTCTTGCCGGTGCTTGTCTTGATGAAGTCGTTTGCGCGGATGACGCGCATCGCGAGGAATGACGCCGCGCGGATGCTGTCGAAGGTCTCCAACTCACTCGTCTCGAGAATCACCTTGAGCGTGGATTCGCCGCACGCCTCGACGACCGCACTGATCTCGTCCTGCACGCGCGCGTATTCGCCGGCAAGAAACGCGCCACGATTGATCACCATGTCAATCTCGTCGGCGCCGTCGGAAACTGCCTGCTTCACTTCGCCGAGGCGGGTCTTCAGTGGCGCCTGGCCCGATGGAAACGCGGTCGCCACCGAGGCGATGCGCACTGTCGTGTCGCCAAGATAGCGGCGCGCATGCTTCACCATCGAAGGATACACGCAGACCGCCGCAACCGCCGGTATCTCCGGATCGTCGTGCGGTCGCACTGCCTTCTGGCAGAGCGAAGCCACCTTGCCGGGCGTGTCCTTGCCCTCGAGCGTCGTGAGATCGACCATCGATACAGCGAGTTTCAGCCCGAAGACCTTCGAAGATTTCTTGATGCTCCGCGTCGTGTATTTCGCCACCCGCTCCTCGATGCCGACGGCATCGACGGATCCGATCTCGTTGATCAGGCTGCGCAGGGCGGAGGGCATTGCTGGAAAAGTTGTCCCGAACGCCCGGAAGAACAAGCGCGGAAGCTTGGCGGTGCCGGTGTCAAAATCATCTCAAACCAGCTAACCAGCCCATGCGGGAGTTGCCCGGAGCGGCGGACTGGGGGTATGTCCCTATTTGGAGATTCACAAAGCCGATGACCCCAATAGCATCTCAACCCGTGGAACCGGCCGAAAAAGAAGGCGGGACGCGCGGGCCCCCGCCCCAGATGAACAAAGAAAATCCCGACAAGCCCATACCGTTGAGAAGTTTGGCAGCCACCCCTCCGCCCAAGGCCGAGGCAACCGGCGAAAAGCCCGCAAAGATCATGATCAAGAGCATTCGAGACCTCGCCGGCCAATCTGCAACGTGGCGCCAGCCCAGCCCGCTTCGCCAGGAATTTGAGATGGCCGTGAACGACGAAGTCGTCGCCACGCTACGCTGGAAGAGGATCGGCGGCACCACCGCGATCGCCCGCGCACCCGAGGGCACCTGGACGTTCAAGTCCGCCGGCTTCATCCACCCGCGCGTCACGATCCGCCTGCCCAACTCCGACTACGACTTCGGCACTTTCCGCATCAACAGCAGCGGCGGCGTCCTCGAGTCGCTCGGCGAACAGAAATTTCCGTGGCGCTGCGTCAACTTCATGCAGAACGCTTGGGCGTTCTTCGACGACGAAGGCAACAAGCTCGTCCAGATCCGCCCCGAGTTCGCGGGCAACAAGCCCACCGGCATGGTTGAGATCGGCGTGAAGGCCGCCGGCCGCCAGGAAGTCGGCTTCCTCGTCATCCTCGCCTGGTATCTTCTCGTGCTCACCGCCGAGGACGTCGCCTCCGCGAACCCGCCGGCCTGAGCCGCGGCACTTCGCCATCGTTGCGTCGGCGCGCCCCGCGGCGCAAAGTCCGACGCGACCCATGCCGACCAACGCCGAGCTACGCCACCTGCGCCGCCTCCACGAGGAGCGCTATCGGCGCGAGGCCGGGCTCTTCGTCGTAGAAGGCGACAAATCGGTCCGCGAGTTTCTCAGCTCCGGTCGATTCGAACTCACGCTCTACGCGCTCGACTCGTGGAAAGGCGAAACCGCGGCGTCCTCACGCATCGCTGTCACACCCGACGAGATGGCGCGGATCAGCCACTTCCCGTCGCCACCGGAGGTGCTCGCCGTTGGCCGCGTCGACGACGAGCCGCTGGCGCCCGGCGCACTCACACTCGGGCTCACGCTCGCGCTCGACGCCGTGCAGGATCCGGGAAACGTCGGCACGATCCTTCGCACCGCCGACTGGTTCGGCGTGGACCGCGTCGTGCTCGGCGAAGGCTGCGCTGATCCGTTCTCTCAAAAGGCTGTGAACGCCAGCAAGGGCTCGCTCGCCCGCGTGCGCGTGCATCGCGCCGACCTGCGAGCCACACTGGCTACCGCGGGTGTGCCGGTCTTCGGCTGCGATCTCGGCGGCGAAGACATCCATACGCTCGCCGCCCCGCGCGATGCCGTGATCGTGATCGGCAGCGAGGGCCGCGGCCTCTCCGATGCAGTGCGTGCCTCCATCTCCCGCTTCGTGACGATTCCCGCGCGTGGCGCGGCCGAGTCGCTCAACGCCGCATTGGCCGCCGCCGTGATCCTCGACAACTGGCGCCGGCTCGCGCGGTGAGGGAGGCACTCGCGGGAGCGCGCATGCGGGCGATTCCGGCTGCCTCGTAGCCCGCTCGGTGAGGAACGGGACCCAATCGCCCTCAAGCGGGCTCCTGCATTGCGATCGAAACGGAGGCGGAGTCTCAAAACGGTAACAAAACCCCTTGCTTGAACCCGGCTGAACCTGGGTCGTCGGGCGCCGCCCAAGGATCAGCTTGTCGGGCGATGGTTCAGGCGCATGATCGAGGCATGGATACTCGCAGGCATTTTGTCTTGGTCGTTTTCTCGGGCCTTCTGCTGATCGGATTGACTGGATTCGCCCTCTTCCGGGATCGCAATCCGTTCACGGGCGTCGATATCGCGACGCTCCTGGCGATCATCGCCTTCGTTGTCCTGATCGGGCTCCTTCTCAACGACATCGGTCTGCGACTGGAAATGCGGATGCCGCGCCACTTCCGGCGCCTCGGGCCCGGCTTCGGACTCGTGGCGGCGCTCAAGTCGATGACGAAGAAGATCGACGCCGTCCGCGCTCAGCAGTCCTCGGGCGAATTGACCGACAAGCAGGCAGCCGAGGCAGAGAGCGATCTCTTCGATTCGTTCTCTTCTTACTTCACGGATCGTCGGTGGAAACAAGTCGAGCAGTTGAAACGCCAGGGCCATCTCGTCGATGGCAAGGCGCTCGGAAACCGCATCCGCGAAGATCACGGGCTGTAACGCGAACGCGCGCCTCGTTGCCTCCGGAAGGAAGCGCTCCTCTCTTCGAGAGGAGCGAACGACGCGCCCCTCGCCCGTTCGGCAGGCTCAGGGCAGACGATGGGCGCTAGACCCACAAATAGACTCCAGCTCACTTCGCCGCTAGTTCGCCCCCGAAGAGGGCCGAATGCATCGCGCGGTAGATGTCAATGTTCGTCACATTGCCGGAGATCCGCTCCGCGCGATGGCCGGCCGCGCGCGCCACAACTCCGCCCGAGGTGTCGTCGATCAGCGCCCATGACACTTGAAACAGGAAACGTCGGCCGACGCGGTCGGGCGCGGACTCGAACGGCGGCGTTTCCGCTCCATCGCGCCCGTCGATCGGCGCGCCATTGCGGTCCCTCGCCGGCAGTGGTTCATCTGCGCTCCGGCCCAATCGAAGGCCCGTCGCGCTGAATCCGCCTGCGCCGCTGTCCGAGGTCGTGATCACGAGCGTGCGCGGATTTCGTTCCGCAAACCCAAGCGCGATGCCGATCGCCTCGTCGGCGCGGCGAAGCGACTCGATGACGCCTGCCGCGTTGTTGTTGTTGCCGAAGTTGTCAGAGCCCTCCTCCTCCACCACGAGGAAAAATCCCTCGCCCTGCGCGGACAGAATCTCGATCGCCTTCGCGGTCATCTCCGCGAGCGTGGGCGCGGCCGGGTCGAACATCGGCAGGCCAGTATCGCGAAGCGCCTCCTCGGTCCGGTCGTTGAACGTGTGGGCGCGCGCGAACAGCCCGAGCACGCGCGGCGTATCCGCCGGCAGCGCGGCCAGCTCCTCGCGCGTGAAGACAACCACATAGCCGCGGTCTCGAGCTTCCTTCACGAGATCGCGGCCGTCCGTTCGTTTCCCCGGCCCGTGGCGGCCGTCCGTTCCTGCGGGAAGAAACCATTCCTCGCCACCGCCAAGGATCAACGGCACGCCCGAGGCCACGAGCCCGGCGCAAATGCCCTCGTTGTCGGAGCGCGAAGCCGCACTCGTGGCAAACACCGCGGTTCCCGGCTCGACGGCACTGCCTGAGTTGACGATCCCAGCGGGCCGTCCTGCAGCGATCGCCTCCTGCAGGATGCTGCCGTTGAAACCCGAAAGCGACCGAGCGTCGGAGCCCATCAGTCCGTAGCTGTTGCGCGAGGATCTCACGCCCCAAGCGTGGGCCGTGGCGCCGCCGTGCGAAGTAGCCGTGAGATCGTCGGACATCCGCCCGTCGTAGACGGCGACGTGCGGCATCTGGTCCCAGTTCAACCGGCCGTCGGGCCCGGCCACGATCCATCGTGTGGCCATCCACCCGGAGGTCGGGGTGCCGTCGGCATGGATGAAGATTACGTTTCCCGGAGCGTCGGCCGCCGCAACGGGCAGAGCCAGCAATCCGGCGAGGAGGGGCAGGATTCGAGAGAACATGGCCGCTCATTATCGCGCCGCGATTTGCGATGCGTCGAGCCCTGCCCGGTTATTTTTTCGCGACGCTGTGCGGGCTCAACCCTTCTGCGACGCGATCCACTCGTCGACGAATTCCTCGAGATTCTCGAGCGGCACGGCGCCGTTGCGCAGCACCACATCGTGAAACTCCGCGAGGTCGAACCGATCGCCGAGCGTGGCGCTCGCTCGCTCGCGCAGCTCGACGATCTTGAGCTGGCCAATCATGTAGGACGTGGCCTGCCCGGGAATGACGATGTAGCGCTCAACCTCGGTCTTCACCGTGGCGTGCGGCAACGGGAGATTCTCCGACATCCATTCGATCGCTTGCTCGCGCGTCCATTTCTTCGAGTGGATGCCGGTGTCCACCACAAGCCGCCCGGCGCGGAGCAGTTCCATCGAAAGCCGGCCGAATTCGGAATACGGATCCGCGTAGCCGCCGAGTTCCTTGCCAAGGCGTTCGGAATAGAGGCCCCACCCTTCAATGTATGCGCTCGCACCAAAACCGAATTTTCTGAACTTCGGCACGCCCTGCAGCTCCTGAGCGATGGCGAGCTGCATGTGGTGGCCCGGCAATCCCTCGTGATATGCGGTCGCCTCCAACTGGTAGATCGGTAGCGCGCTCATGTCGTGGAAGTTCACGTAGTAGATTCCTGGCCGCGTGCCGTCCAACGACGGACGCTGGTAAAACGCCTCGGCGGCGCCTTCCTCGCGGAACGGCTCGACTGCCTTCACCGTAAGCTCCGCCTTCGGCAGCGTTTTGAAGATGCGCGGGAGCTGCACGCGGATCGCGTCGAGAGCCTTGTTCACCCGGTCGAGATAATCCTGCTTCCCCTCCTCGGTCGCGGGCAGGAAGAACTGCGGGTCGGTGCGAATGAACTCTGCAAACGCCTTCCGGTCGCCTTTGAAGTCCACCCTCTCCCGGATGGCGTCCATCTCTTCGAGCAGCCGGTTAACTTCCGAAACACCGATCTCGTGAATCCTGTCGGCCGTGAGGCGCGTCGTCGTCCAGTTGAACAGCGTGCGGTTGTAGTAGTCCTCGCCCTGCGGGAGCTTCCATACGCCGTCGTCGTCAGTCGCGCGAGTGGCCTGGTCCTCGAGCTTCGCGACGAGCCGCGCGTAGGCGGGCGCGACGACCTCAAGCAACGCGGCGCGTGCATCGGCGATGAGCGCCGCGCGATCCTCGTCCGACAAGTCGGCGACCTTCGCTACCTTTGCGCCGAAATCCTCAAGCAGCGCGGAGTCCTTGCCCGAGTCGTCGAACGGCGCGCCGGTGACGACGTTGGCGCACGCCGTGAGCACGAGCGGAAAAACAAACTTCGGCGGCAGGACACCCTCGGACTCGCGCACCGTGATCTCGCGAATCAAATGATCGAACTTCGCGCCGATGCCACGCAGGCGCTCAACATAGGCGCGCGCGTCGTCGGCAGAGTCGACTCGGTGCGTGTTGATCAGAAACGCCGGGACATTCGCATGATCGCCGAACATCTGGTTGACCGGATAGTTGTGGTGGCGCCACTGCCAACCGGAGATCTGGTTCTCCACGCCACGGACCCACAGCCGGTAGTTAACTTTCGCCGCGGCATCGAGTTTGTCGAAATCGATCGTTCGCTTCAGTTCCTCATAAGCAGCGACCGTGAAGCCGAGGTTCCCGATCTGCGCGCGCTCGGAATCGTCGTTCCACTTGCCGTAATCCGTCTTGATCCCGAGGAAGGTCTGGAACTCGGGATTCCGGTCGATGACCTCGTCGAACTTGCGGTCGAAAAACTCGCTCGCTTTCGCGGACTCGGCGGCGATCTCCTCCGGTGTGTAGGCGGCTGCGCAGGCGATTGCTGTTGAAAAGGCGAGCAGCCATATCGCTGCGCGCGTCAGAAGATGTTGAGTCGGCATCCGCGCAAAGTGTCCCAACCCGCGTGCCCCGGCAAGTCACCGGTTGGATGCGTTGATAACCGGCGCGAATTCCGCCACCAATGGTTCGCATGGCCCAGGCGATCGACACCTTCGCGACACGAGCCGCCGCACTCGATGCGGACTCCGCCGCGTCGTGTCTCGCGCGATTCCGGGCGGAGTTCGTGCTGCCGCCGGGTTGCATCTACCTCGACAGCAACTCGCTCGGCCCCCTCTCGCGCCGCGCGCAGGACGCGGTGGTGCGCGCCATCGCGCAGTGGGGTGCGCTCGGAATCAACGGCTGGACGGAAGCCGATCCGCCATGGACTCAGCTCACCAGTCGTGCGGCCGCACGGCTCGCGCCGCTGATCGGCGCACACGCCGACGAGGTGATCGTTGCCGGAGGCACAACGGTGAACCTGCATCAGCTCCTCGCCACTTTCTACGACCCTGCGCACGACGACCGACACGCGATCATCGGACTCGCGGGAAATTTTCCGTCGGACACGCATGCGCTCGCAAGTCACCTTCTACTTCGCGGGCGCGATCCCGCGAAGTCGCTGCGGCTCGTCGCGCCGCGCGCCGACCGGATGTTCGCCGCGGACGACATCGTCGCGACGTTCGCGCCTGATGTGCAGATGGCTTTGCTACCCGATGTGTTGTTCACCACGGGTCAATTGCTCGATGTCGCAGCGATTACGCGCGAGGCGCACGCACGCGGAATACTCATCGGTTGGGACCTCGCGCATGGCATCGGATCGGTGCCAGTCGAGCTCGGCGGCGACGACGGACCGGACTTCGCATTCTGGTGCAGCTACAAATGGCTCAATGGCGGGCCCGGCTGCGCGGGCGGTCTGTTTCTGCATCGTCGTCACCACGGTATCCGACCGGGCATGGCGGGTTGGTGGGGTGTGCCGCTCGAGAAACGCTTTGCAATGGCCGCGGAGCACGAGCCTGCGGCAGGCGCGGAGGCACTGCACATCGGCACGCCGTCGATCCTTGGCACCGCGCCGCTCGATGGTGCGCTCGAGTTGTTCGAGGAAGCTGGCGGAGTCGCACCGCTGCGGGCGAAGTCGATCGCGCAAACCTCGCTCATCATCGAGATGGCCGACGCGCTTGGCATCGGCGTGGCCACGCCGCGCGATCCCGCCGCGCGCGGCGGACACGTGGCGCTCACCCATCCCGACGCGTGGCGCGTTTGCCAGGCGCTGAGAGTTTCGGGCGTTGTGCCCGATTATCGGCCGCCCGACATCATCCGTCTCGCGCCCTCGCCGTTCTTCACGCGTTTTGCCGAAATCGTCGCCGCCATGCGCACGCTCAAGTTGATTCTCAACACGCGCTCCCACGAAGCGTTTCCGATCGCAGCAAATTCGGTCACGTGAACGGGAGTGCACAGAAATTTGAAACCACGAAACACGCGAAATACACGAAAGTCGGACAGCGGACTGGAACTCTCCGTTCGTGCCGACCCTGCCGCGGCCCTGTCTTCTTTTCGTGTATTCCGTGCCGCGCCCTCCGAAGCCTTGGCGAAGGAGGGTATTTCGTGGTGACCAAAATTCGAATCCGCCCATCTGAACCATGAACCTCATCGACATCTCCCGACCCATCTATTCCGGCATGCCCGTGTGGCCCGGCGACACTGACGCGAAATTCGACATCGTCGCGACGATCGCCGGCGGCGCCGTCGTCAACATCGGTGCGCTCAAGATCAGCATCCACACAGGCACGCATGTCGACGCGCCGTGGCACTACGCCGACGCAGGCGCGACAATCGATCGAGTCGAGCCCGACGCTTACGTCGGCCCCGCTCGCGTGATCGACGCGCGCGGTTGCGACTCGCTCAGCCGCGATCTCTTCGATGGCATCGACCTCGCGCCGACGCCGCGCGTGTTGTTCCGCACCGACGTTTGGACGGACCCGCAGGTGTTTCCGCGCGACTGGCCCGTGATGGAGGAAGGCCTGCCGGATTGGCTCGCAACGCAAGGAGTGACACTCGTCGGGCTCGACATCCCCTCCGTCGACAAGCTCGACAGCAAAACGCTGCCAGTCCATCTCGCTTGCTTCCGCGCAAACCTGCTGATCCTCGAGAGCACGAATCTGCGCGAGACCGAGCCCGGCATCTACGAACTCATCGCACTCCCGCTCCGCATCCGCGGCGGCGACGGTTCACCCGTGCGCGCCGTGCTGCGCCCAATGGAGTGACAATGTTTCTCCCCCGGCAAATCCACTCTCGGAACTTGCACCCAACAGGACAAAGCCTCGACCGGTGAAGGCCGCGGATGTCGCCGCCAGAGCGGAGATGACCGACGGACCACGATCAAGTGAATGTCACCTATTAAGTGACATTCGCCCGGGACCGGTCCATTTCAAGATGTCACCTATTAGGTGACATTGGCCCGAAGGGCTTCGTTCGTCATTCGCAGGCGCCTGCGAAAGCTCCGGCGTGGAACATGTCACCTATTGGGTGACATTGAGTCGTGCCTCCTCTGCGAGACGCGCGGCGGTCAACCGGTCGCGGCGAGTTCGTCGTAGGCGACGCCGAGGTTGCCGCTGAGGCGGTTAGGCGCGGGTGTGTGGAAATCGTCGAAGCCGGGCAGGTTCTCGAGTGCGACGATCTCCGCGCGGCTCTTGCCGGCGGCGATCTGCTTTTCAACGTGCTCGAGGAGCGCCGAGAGATAATCGCGGAAGCCGAGGATCTCCGTGTGCGCGCCGGTGACGCCGAACTTCTCGTTGCCGTGGCCGAAGATGTAGATCGCGTCGGCAGGATATGTCGCGACGGCCTTCTCGAGCACGCCGACCCACTTCGCGATCGCGCAGCCGCCGGGGCGGTCGGTCACGGGATACAGCCGGTTGAAGACGAGGTCTCCCATGTGGATGACGTTGGCTCGTTCGAAGTGCACAATCACGTCGCCGCCGGTATGTGCGGGACCAAAGTAGCTCGCAGTGATCGTCTCAATGCCGAGCGAGCGTTTCCACGAGGTCTCGAAGGTCGTGTCGGCGTAAACCTGCGCTGCCTCGGTGTTGGTGCCGCGCGCGGCGTCACCGCGTAGCGCGGCAGCTTTCTGCAGCGGCGGCACATTCGCGTGCGCAACAATCGAGGTGGTGACGGGGCGAAACGCCGGGTTGCCCGCGGTGTGGTCGCCATGGTGGTGGCTGTTGATGAGGAGATCGACGACGCGTGCGTCGCGTCCCGGCAGCCCGTCGAGGAACTTCTGCGCCCACTCGGGAAACTGCGTGTCGACTGCGGCGATGCCGTCGGTGTTCACGAGCCAGCCGATGGTGCCGCCGCGACCGAGATAATGGCCGGCGCCACCGCGAAGCGGCACGAAGGTGCCCATGTCCGCAGCCGCTGCCTGGGCGTGGAGATTGCGAACGCCGAGTGCGCCGAGCACGGCGACGGCGGAGGATTTGAGGAGGAACTCGCGCCGGTTCATGGGGGAAACAATTGCCAGCACCGCGTCGTTTGCAACCGCACGAACACGCAAGCGCGCACGCCGCGGGATTGCGTTTCACCGCGCCCCGCGCACGCTCCGCCGCGTGGAAGTTGACGGCCACGCCGCCCCGACGTGCAAGAACTGCGACACACCGCTGCCGGGTGAATATTGCCCGAAGTGCGGTCAGCGCGACTACGACTTCGAGCGCTCGTTCCGCGAGATCGCCGCTGAGCTTGCGGAGAGTTTCTGGAGTTTCGATTCGAAGCTGCTTCGCGGGGTCGTCGACCTGCTCCTGCGGCCCGGCTTCCTGACAAAGGAGTTTCTCGCGGGGCGCCGCGCGCGTCAGGTGCCGCCGTTGCGATTCTACCTCTTCGTCTCGATCCTTTTTTTCCTCACCTCGTCGTTCGACCCGACAGGAGAGATCGTCAATCTCGACGACTCGCCGCGCGAAGTGTCGTTCGAAAGCCTCGGCTTCGATCCGGCGACGACTTCACGACTTAACTCGGCCGCGGCTGCGATCCCGACGAGCGCCAGCGAGGCCAATTCCGCCGAGCGACGGATCGAGGGGTTCTTCCGCGATCGCTATGAGCGGCGTCACGAGGCCGCGCAGATGATTGCCGAGAACCTGCCAAAGCTCGTGTTCGCATGCCTGCCGGTTTTCGCGCTGATCACTCGCATGGTCTTCCGGCGGGCGAAGCTCGGCTTTCTCTCGCACCTGGTGATGGCGCTGCACCTGCACTCGTTCTATTTCCTGTTCAGCCTTGTGTCCTCGGGCTGGGCGATGCTTCTCGGGTTCGTATCTCCATGGTTGGGCGGGCTCGTGTCGTTTTCGGCGGCCGTCTACACGATTGTCTATGCATTCGTGGCGGCACGGCGGGTTTTCGGCAGCTCGCGGGCCGGGACTTTCTGGAAGTCGGTGTTGGCGGGAATGCTCTATCTGGCGGCCCTCGGGATCGGTTTCCTCACACTGACGGCCATTGTGTTCCTGATTG
>DATKCJ010000453.1:0-7044 GCA_035513275.1 Opitutaceae bacterium | reverse complement strand
CTACCTTCGCAAGGATCTCGGCGTCACAGCTCCGATCGTCTGCACGCAGGCAAACTACGGCGGCATCGCCGGTCTCGTGCGCGAGGAGCAGTCCGACTTCATCGACGCGCACGCCTACTGGCAGCATCCCGACTTCGCGGGCATCAGCGGCGCGTGGAACCTCGACGCGTGGACGATCAACAATTCGTCGCAGATCGGCGAAGCCACGGCGCGCTGGTTCGGCGAGTTTGGCGGACTCGCGCAACTGCGCGTTACCGGAAAGCCCTTCAGCGTGACGGAGGTCGACATCCCCGCGCCGAGCGACTTCGCGTGCGAGATGTATCCCGTGCTCGCGACGTTCGCGGCCGTGCAGGATTGGGACGCGCTCTACCCTTTCGACATGGTCGGATCCGCGAGCGAGCAGACAGGCGGGCCGCTGGGCAGCTTCTTCGACCAGATGAACCATCCCGCGAAGTGGGGCTTCGGTCCATTCGCTGCGCGCGTATTCCGGCTCGGGCTGGTGCCGCGAGCCGAATCCGTCCGCGAGCTCTTTGTGAAGCGACCCGTGTGGACGCAGGCCGACCATCTCGACGTGCTCTGGCTCCAACTTCAGCCAGGCAAGGATATCGGATTCCTCTCCGACCGACTCACGGTCAGCGAGCAACACGCTGCAGAGACTCGCATCGAGCGCCGGCCGTCGGACCTCCCGAGCCCCGCCCGAATCGGGCGAACGGCGGCCGGTGTCATCTATCTCGTGAACGCGCCGCGCGCCGCGACCATCGTCGGTTACTTCGGAGGTGCGAAATTGAACGAGCCCGATCTGGCGATCGAGTGCGACATCTTCGGGCTCAACTTCGGCGCGCTCACAGCGGTCGCGCTCGACGAAAGCGAACTGAACAACTCAGCACGCGTGCTCGTCACGCTCGCCGCGCGCGCGGGAAACACAGGTGCCATCTGGAACGAGGCGCGCACGTCGACCGCGGGAGCGAACTGGGGCCGCGGCCCGACGATCGCCGAGCGTGTGCCGGCAACGGTACGGCTGCGCACGGAAGGTCCGCGACAAGTCTTCGCGCTCGCGCCCGATGGAAGCCGCGCCGCGGAGATCGCCGCGACGTTTGCTGAGGGCTGGATGGAGTTTTCCACACGCGAAGGCCCGGCGACGCTGCATTACGAGGTGGTGGACGAGAATTGAAGTAGCACTGCGCGCTTGTCGCGCCGAAGCTCCGCGAAGGCGGAAGAGCGCAGAGACTCCGAGCCACTGTCGCACCGATCGCGACTTTGTCCCGCTCCTCACGGAGCGGGCTACACTCGGATTCTGTTTTTCCGTGTAGCCCTGCGCGTGAGCGCAGGGACCCTGTGCGATCTTCCCGCAAGCTGTCCTCCCGTCCCGCTCCTCACGGAGCGGGCTACACAAGAGCCGTTGAAATACCGCGTGACTCCGCGCACCGCCGCCCGCAAGGATCACACCATGGAATACCGCAGGCTCGGACGCTCGGGACTCAAGGTTTCTGAACTGTGCCTCGGCACGATGCAGTTCGGATGGACGACCGACGAGGCGAGCTCGATCGGCGTGATGGACGCATTTGTCGCCGCGGGCGGCACGTTCATCGACACTGCCGACATCTACACCACCTGGGGGCTGAAGGGACTGGCCGGCGCAGGCGAGTCCGAGGAAATCATCGGCCGCTGGATGAAGGAGCGAGGCAACCGCGACTCGATTGTCTTGGCCACAAAGGTTCGCGGCAAGATGTGGGAGGGTCCCGACGGCGAGGGCCTCTCGCGGGCGCGCGTGATCCGTTGCTGCGAGGATTCGTTGCGCAGGCTGCAGACCGACCACATCGATCTCTACCAGTGCCACTGGGTCGACCTCGAGACGCCGATTGAGGAGACGCTGTCTGCGCTCGACGACCTGATGCGCTCCGGAAAAGTCCGCTACATCGGCGCGTCGAACTTTCCCGCGTGGCGCCTGATGGAAGCACAGTGGCAGAGCGACATGCGCGGCTACGCGCGTTTCGTGAGCTACCAGCCACAGTATTCACTGATGGAGCGCGCGATTTTCGAAATCGAGGCGATGCCCTACTGCAAGCACCACGGGCTCGGCGTCTTGCCCTACTCTCCTCTCGCCGCCGGCTTCCTCACCGGAAAATACCGCAAGGGCGTCGAGGTCGAGAGCATGCGAGCTGGCAACGTGAAAGAACTCTACGCCAACGACCGCGGCTTTGCCGTGATCGAGGAACTCGAGCGGATCGCCAAGTCGCACGGGAAGACGATTTCGCAAACCGCGCTTGCATGGTTGCTCACGAATCCCCTGGTCACCTCCCCGATCGTCGGCGCAAACACCGCGGCACAGTTGCAGGAGTCGCTCGGCGCCGCTGGCTACCGCCTCACTGCCGACGAGATGAGCCGCCTGAGTCCGCTCACGAGCTACAACCGCAACTGGCGGCCGATCTGGGATTGAGCGACCCGTCCAACGTGAATCCGGAATGTAGGAGCCCGCTTGCGGGCGATTCCGTGAGGCTGCGGCTTCTCCATTCGACATGCTCAGGACCCCGAGCCTGTCGAGGGGCAGCCGCAGAATCACCGGCTGGAAGCCGGTGCCACGACAAACCATCGCCCGCAAGCGGGCTCCTACCTTTCAATCCCTTCTGAGCTGACTCTCCCTCGCCATCCCAATTCACATGCCCGCCAAGAAAAACTCCCGACCCGTCACCGTCTACACCTACGCGAAGTGCAGCACATGCCGCGATGCGGTCAATTGGCTCCGCGTGCACGGCGTGGAGTTTGTGGAGAAACCGATCCGCGAAACACCGCCAACTCTCGATGAGTTGCAGCGGATGCTCGTCTATCAGGACGGCAACCTGCGCCGGCTTTTCAATACATCCGGCGTCGACTACCGCGAGCGCGGGCTCGCGACAAAGCTCACGCGGATGTCCGTGCCTGTCGCCTTCCGCCTGCTTGCCGCGAACGGAGATCTCGTGAAGCGTCCCTTCCTGCTTGGCGACAAGTTCGGGCTGGTCGGTTTCGACAAGGCGGTCTGGTCCGCGGCGTTCGCATGAAGACGGCGTGGGCTGCAACCTGGCGTGTCACATTGTTTTTCCTCGCCTGGGGCGTGCTTGCAGCGCCGTTTTTTGTCGTCGCGAAGGGACAGATCGAGAGTTGGAACGAAACAAATCCGGTGCTCATGCGCTTGAGTGGCGACTCATGGGCCGTGCTTTCGCTCCTTCTTGCCACGTGGCTGATGACGCGATTTGTCGACCACCAGCCTCTTCGCACTGCCGGTGTCACAATCGTGGGTCTCCCCCGGCATCTCGCGGGCGGACTCGCGATCGGCGCGACCTGGCTCGCCCTGCCTCTTGGCTTCGCGTGGGTCGCAGGCTGGATCGCGCCTTTGGATCATGGCGCGTTCCCTCTGGCAGCAATGCCTCTCGCCGCACTCGCGACGATCGTCAACGTAGTCGCACAACAACTCCTGCTCTGCGGCTACATTTTTGCAGCCATCCGCACTCGCGCCGGACTTATCGCGGCGGTGATCGTTTCCAGCATTCTGTTCTGCGCCTATCACGCTCCGGCGTTTCAGGGCCATTGGCTGCCGGCGCTCAATGTCGTTTTCGCCGCGACGCTGTTTTGCCTCGCCCGCGAAATCTCCGGCGGCATCTGGGTGCCGGTCGGCATTCACACCGCGTGGAATTTTCTCCTCGGACCCGTGTTGGGGTTGACGGTGAGTGGCACCGATGAGCTCGGCGAAGGCTGGCGGGCGTTTCAACTCAACGGTCCGGCGTGGGCCACGGGTGGCGAGTTCGGAATCGAAGGAAGCGCGCCTGGGACCGTCACGACACTGTTGCTGATCGTCCCGCTGATCATTGCCCTCAAACGCCGCGACACTCAGGCCGGTGTGGCGCCCTCGGGCCAGGCGTAGGGCAGCGGCCGAAACGTGACATCGGGCACGCCGCTCGCGAGCAACCAGTCGACGACGTTCTGCGATTTCTCCGCACCCGACTTCGCACAATGGAGAAGCGTGAATCCGTGCGGACCGGGAATCTCGTGCGCACGTGGATCGACTGCATGCGCGGCCTTGACGAAGTCGAGCTGGCCGAGCATGGCGGCGGCGAAAATGTCCTGCCGCGCGCCCTTCGAAAGCAGGTAGAGCGCGATCTCGCGTCCGCCCGTGTGTGCGGCGGCCTGGAGCGGCGTTTCGAAATCGCCGCCGCCCCAATCCCAGCATGCGTTGGCGAGAAGCGGCGTGGCATCGACGAGCTTCTTGAGGTCTTCGATGCTGCGATGCGCCACGCCTACGGTCGCCTGCACATCCTCCGGGGAGACCGCAGGTGGTTTCGGTGGTGGGTTGTTCGGGGGTGCTTGTGACGCAGCGGGCGTGCCCTGCGCGATGAGCTTGCCGTGGAAAAACAAACCGCCGACAGCGAGCGCGGTCGAGGCGTGGAGAAATTTTCTTCGGTCGATGCTTAGGGTCATGCGGGCTCCTTGAATCGCTGGGGGTGAGTGACAGCGCGGATTCAGCCCTCACAGACCCGGCATCGCAAGGCCGGTTCCGCGCGGATGCCGTTGCGCCGTCATCGCAAAGCCGGGGCTTGTTTGGTCTGGCACCCCCTGCAACCATCGACGCGATGAACAACCGCGTTTTCGGCAAAACAGAACGAATCGTGAACGAAGTGGGCCTCGGGGCATGGCAGATCGGGGGCAACTGGGGCGATGTCTCCGAGGACGCTGCGCTGGAGACGTTGCGCGCGGCCGCCGCCGCCGGAACGAACTTCATCGACACGGCCGATGTCTATGGCGACGGGCGAAGCGAGACGCTGGTCGGGAGGTTCTTGAAAGAGACAGAAGCGCGGGACTCGTTCTTCGTGGCTACAAAGCTCGGTCGCCGCGGCGATCCAGGCTGGCCCGCGAACTTCACCGAGGCGGTGATGCGCAAGCACACCGAGGATTCGCTCCGCCGGCTCGGAGTCGATGCGATCGACCTCACACAGCTCCACTGCATACCGCCGGATGTGCTGATGAGCGGCGAGCCGTTTGCCGTGCTCGAAAAGCTCAAGCAGGAAGGGAAGATCAAGGCCTACGGCGCGAGCGTCGAGGCGATGGACGAGGCGCTTTGGTGCTGCGCGCAGCCGGGATGCTCCTCGCTCCAGATCATCTTCAACATCTTCAGGCAAAAGCCGGTTCACAAACTCTTCGCCGCGGCGAAGAGCAGCAATGTTGCCCTACTCGCGCGGCTCCCGCTCGCAAGCGGCCTGCTTGGCGGCAAGATGACGAAGGCGACAAAGTTCGCGGCCGACGACCACCGCACGTTCAACCGCGACGGCCAGGCGTTCAACGTCGGCGAAACCTTCGCGGGCCTGCCATTCGAAAAGGGCGTCGAACTCGCCGACGCGCTCAAGCCGCTCGTGCCCGCCGGAATGTCGCTGCCCGAAATGGCGCTTCGCTGGTGCCTCGATTTCGCCGCGATCAACGTGATCATCCCCGGCGCAAAGAATCCTGCGTATGCACAAGCAAACGCGCGGGCTTCGTCGCTCCCGCCGCTAAGCGTGGAGCTGCACGTGAAGCTCGCGGCATTCTACGAGCGCGAAGTCGCCGCGCACATCCGCGGACCGTATTGAACGGCGGACTAGCGCCCTTTCTTCGCGCGCTTCTCGGCTCGCTTCTCGGCCGGTGTCTTCTGCGGGGCCTTCTTCGTCTGCTTCCTGGAATCTTGTGACTTGGACATGGAGTTGTTTCGGGTTGGTGCGGTTGCGCCCGGTTCCTACTTCTTCTTGAGTGCGGCTGCCTTGGCCTTCGTGGCCTGCTGCGACTGGATCAGCGCGCTCTTCTGCTTGTTGATGTCGTCGTTCTTCGACTGCTTCTGCGATGCACTTTTCTGAACGGATTTTGGAGATCTGTCGCCCATGGGGTATTTCTTCGGTGGGTTGCCTCGCCTGCGGAATGTTCGTTTCCCCGAAGGTGGGGAACACTGTCCCAACAAAAGCACCTCCGACGCGAGAGTGCGCCTATGGGGTGTTATACGTATGAGGCATACCGCGGATCGAACATCGTGCTGGCGACGTGCGCCTGCACGTCGGCCGGACGCGCGATGCCGGCGAGACCCCGCTTGAACACGACCTCGGCTACGGCGGTGCCGATCGCGAGCGAGACCTCGCGGATCCGTTTCAAGTCGGGATACACGCGACCGATCTCGAGGTCTCCCTCGGTCACGAGACTCGAGAGCACGCTCGCGGCGGTGTAGAACATCTCATCCGTCACGCGCGACGACGCTGTGGCCAGCACGCCAAGTCCGACGCCGGGGAAAATGTAGCTGTTGTTTCCTTGCCCGGGGACGTGCGTGACTCCGTTGAGCGTGACCGGGGCAAACGGGCTGCCGCTCGCGTAAATGCCGCGACCGTCCGTCCATGTGTAGCACTGCTCGGCGGTGCATTCCGACTTCGATGTCGGATTCGAGAGCGCGAAGATGACCGGCCGCTTGTTGAGGCGCGCCATCGCCTTTACGACGGGCTCGGTGAACGTCTGCGGCATGCCCGACACGCCGACGAGCGCGGTCGGCTTGAGCGCCTCGACGGCCTCGAGCAGCGAACCCACGGGCGCGTGATCGTGCGCGAAGCTCTTCTTGTGCTCGACCAGATCGGTGCGCGAGCTCACGACGAGCCCCTTCGAGTCGACGAACCAGCATTGCTTGCGAGCAACTGACTCGGGCACGCCCTGCAGCTTCAGTGCCTCGACGATGAGGTGACCGATGCCGATGCCCGCCTCGCCGGCACCGAGGAAAAGGACGCGCTGCTCCGTGAGCGGAGTGCCCGTGAGCCGCGCCGACGAAAGAAGTCCGGACAGCGTGACACCGGCGGTGCCCTGAATGTCGTCGTTGAAGGTGCAAACGCGGTCGCGGTATTTCGCGAGCATGCGGAATGCGTTTGAGTTGCCGAAATCCTCGAATTGGATGCACGCCTTCGGGAAGACCTCCTGCACTGCGGTGACGAATTCCTCGATGAGCGCATCGTATTCGGCGCCGCGCAGGCGTGGCTCGACGAGGCCCAGGTAGAGCGGGTCGGCGAGCAACTCGGC
>DATKCJ010000452.1:0-10437 GCA_035513275.1 Opitutaceae bacterium | reverse complement strand
CGATGCCGCGTCCGCGAAACGACGGCTTCACAAACAGGTCCTCTAGGTAGAGTCCCGGTTTCGCGAGGAACGTGCTGAAGTTGTGGAAGTAGATCGCGAAGCCCGCAGGCTCGGCACCGGCAAACGCCAGCACACATCGTGCGGCGGGCGGCGCTGCATCGGGAAACAGCGTTGCCTCGATCCGCTCCGCCGTCGCCTCGACCTCGTGCGTGAGCCGCTCGTATTCGGCGAGACTGCGGATGAACTCCACGATGAGTGCCGCGTCGCCATGCACCGCCGGCCGGATCGAGATGGGATCGTTCATGCACGCGAAGAAGGCATGGCGGTGCACGATGTGCAATCGCGCGAAGCAGAGGCATGTTTCATGTGGGTCGGGGTTTGGGCCCGACAGTCTGTTTCGGAGTCGGGCGTAAAGCCCGACCCACAACAAGCAGGCAGCGCGATCGCGCGAATTTGCGATTTGGTTCCACACAAAAAGCCGCCACGCTCGCCAGTTCCGATGAGCACGGAAGCACCGACGCTGCCGCGAAACCTGAACCGCACGATCATCCGCATGGCGCTGCCCGCCATGGCGGAGAGCGTGCTGCTCACGCTCGTGCTCTTCGTCGACACGGTCCTGGTCGGCTGGCTGCGCGACCCCGCGGCAATCGGTGCCGTGGCGCTCGGCGGCACATTCTACTTCGCGCTGCAGGGAATTTTCGTCGCGCTCGGCGTCGGCGGCACCGCGCTCACCGCGCGCGCGTGGGGCGCTGGTGACCGGCCCGCAGCCGGTAGCGCTACGGCGAACGCAGTCGGCATCGGGTTCGTGACCGCAGCGATCGCGACGGTGCTTTCGTTTGCTCTCGTGATACCGTTTCTGCGCGCGATGGGCGCGGGGCCCGATCTCGTGGGCCACGGCGCCACCTACATGCGCATCCTGCTCGTCGGGGCGCCGGTGAACCTCGTGATGCTCGTGGCGCTCGCATGCTTGCGCGCGATCGGAGACACAGTGACGCCGCTCAAGATCTCGGGACTCTACAACCTGCTGAACCTCGTCCTAGACTTCGCGCTGATCTTCGGCGTCGGCCCGATTCCCGCGATGGGCGTCGCGGGCGCTGCGTGGGCAACGACGATCTCGGGTTTCATCGCAGGCGGCGTCACTGCGTGGGCACTGCTTGGCAGATCGAGCGGTCTCAAAGTTCGCGCCGCCGAAGTCGCGCGCTGGAACCTCGGCGTCGCGCGCCGGATCGTGCGAGTGTCGCTTCCGGCGCTCGCGGAAATCTTCGTTCAGCGCGTGGGCTACATCGTGTTCATGGGCCTCGTGACAGGGCTCGGCACGACTGCGCTTGCGGCGCATGCGATCGGGCTGCGGATCGAATCCCTTTCCTACGGACCCGGCTGGGGATTCAGCGTCGCGGCCGCTGCGCTCGTCGGCCAGGCGCTCGGCGCGGGCCGGCCGGAGGAGGCCGAGCGCATCGGATGGCGTGCGGCGCTCCTCGGCGGCGTTTATATGGGCGCGTGTGGGCTCGTGTTTGTCGCGTTCGGGCCATGGCTTGTGGCACCTTTTCTCGCGACGCCGGAGGTGCTCGACACAGCGGGCGGGCTTGTGCGGATCGCGGCGCTCGCGCAGCCGTTCATGGCGGTTTACTTCGTAATGGCGGGCAGCCACCGCGGCGCGGGCGATACAACGCCGCCCCTTCTCGTGACACTGTTCGGCGTGATCCCGCTGCGGCTCGGTCTCGTCTGGCTCTTCGGTATCCGGCTCGGCGGCGGCATCGAGGGCGTTTGGGCCGCGTGTGTCGTCGACTGGTTCGGACGCGCAGCGCTGATGACGTGGTTCTTCAAGCGCGGCACGTGGCGAAGGACTGTGGTGTAGGTTGCGCGCTTGCTGCGCAACGAGAGCCAGCGCGGCACGGTTCGGCCGTTTCGACAAGCTCAAGGCCCCGAGCCTGTCGAGGGGCTGGCCAGCAGAACTCGACCCACAGCATAGGCCCCACTAAGCACCCTCACCCATCGCCGCGGTCTTCCTCGCGGTGAACCAGCTCTTCGCCAGCGACCACGGGAAGAAATACACGGCATAAACGACCGCGTAGATCGCGAAGTTCTCGATGCCGGCGGCCGCGGTGCCCGCGAAGAAGAAGATGAGGATGTGCATCCGGATGACGTTCACGTAAGCGCTCATCGGGTTGAACGCCGGCCTCGCCATCGAATGCGGTTTGTCGCGGCCTGGCTCGTTCTTCATCGAGCCGTGCCATGCTTTCTCGAGCATGCTGCGCTCGGCAATCGCTGCGGCGAAGAGCCACGGCCAGTAGTTTGCCAGCACAGTGAGATAGCCGTCGAGGCCCGGACCGAGGCCGCGTTCTGCCTCGGGCGCGATCGGGAAGAACATGTTCAGGAACACCGAGTGTCCGAAGTGAAAACCGCCAAAGTGCACGGTGAAGAACGCGAGCAGAAACAAGCCGCCTCCCAAGCCGATGAGCCAGCCGATCGGATGATTGTCTATCACCGTGCGGTTGATGCCTCCGAGGATGCCGAAAACGATCGACAGGTAGCCGATGACAAGGCTCGAGAGCCAGAGGCCCCAGACGAGATCCCGCGTCTGCCAGTCGAGTGTCCACGCAAGACCGAGACCGATCGCGAATCCGCAAAGATCCCAAGCTGGGTTGCCGAGAATCGAGCACGCGGGTTTCACGGCCTCGCTCCTTCACGCGCGGCCAGATAGCCAGCTACGACCGGCACGTCCGCCGCGGCCCAATCGAGCGCAGCAAGTTCACCCGGCGCGCACCACGTGATCGCCTCGTGCTCAGTTGCCAGCGGCTCACCGTCCGCGATAGTGCACAGAAACGGAATCAACGTGATCGCGAACCCGCCGTAGTCGTGGGTCGATGGGGCGAGCGCATTGCCCACGAGGATTGCGATGCACAGCTCCTCGGCGATCTCGCGCACCAATGCATCGCGCGGCAGCTCGCCGTCATGGAGCTTTCCGCCGGGAAATTCCCATTTGCCACCCTGCGACTTCGCGCGCGATCGCTGCGCGGCGAGCACGCGCCCTCCGCGCTCGATGATCGCACACACGACGACGATGGGCTTCTTGTGCGGCACGCAGCGAGCCAAAGCAGTCGCGCGAGTTCCATCAAGAGCCCATTGACCGCCCTCACTCCAATACGCCCACGCTCCCTTTCCCTCCGAGGATCCCGCCGCGGCCCATTGCATCGGCGGCGTGTTAGTCAAGTATTGGTTGACTAACCTGCCTTGGCGGCGGGACGCTTGGGGCATGAAGATGCCAATTGATGGTGTGGATTTCTGGGCGCTCTCGGGCGAGGCGATCGACTTTCTCGTGAACGATGTCTGGATCGCAGCGCGCAAGCGTGCCCGGCGCGCGAGGCTCTCCGAGGCGAAGGGGCCCGTGCAGGAGTCCTTTCTGTGGGATGCTCTTGCCGATGCGGGCGCTCCTTATCTCAAGCGCCGCGGCGAACAGGCCCGGCTCGCGCGATTGCTGGGCGTGTCGCGTCAGGCGGTGAACCAGTATCTGATCTCCCGAACGTCGAAACCCGACGCGGAGCGTGTGCTTCAGATTCTCGTCTGGCTCGCCGATTGTCGCGCCGGACGAAAGACGGGGTGATTAATCGCACGCTGTCGACTCGTCGCTCCGGCTTTTTCGCTGGCGCACTTCTCGCACGCTGTGAAAGTGTGCGCGATGCCCCCGCGCCAGTCCGCTGCGTTGTTGCGACACCTCGAGAACCTGCGCGCATGCAGACGCTGTCCGAACATGTTTCCGCCCGTTGTCACGGGCCGTGCGACACGCAGTCCGCTCTATCTCGTCGGGCAGGCACCCGGCGACAAGGAGCCTAAGCTCGGCCGGCCGTTCGCGTGGACTGCAGGCCGGACTCTCTTCAAGTGGCTGCACGCGTCTCTCGGTTGGGACGAAGAGCAGTCGCGCGAGCGGATCTACTTCGCCGCCGTGTGTCGCTGTTTCCCCGGCAAGAAACTTACCGGCGGCGATCGCGTGCCCGCGCCTGATGAGATCGAAAAGTGCGCCGGATGGATGGAGGCGGAGCTGCGCATCCTGAAACCGCAACTCGTGCTCGCGGTGGGAAAACTCGCTGCCGATCAGTTCCTGCCACCGGCGCAGCTCACCGAGCGAATCGGAAAGACGTTTCACGTGAACTGGCGCGGTCACGCATTGGAAGTGCTGCCACTGCCGCATCCGTCGGGCGCATCGCCTTGGCATCGCATGGAGCCAGGCATCTCGCTGCTTCGCGATGCGCTCGGCGTGCTGCAACGCCATCCCGCGGCCAAGGCTGCAGCTTGCGCAAGTGCTTGATCTCCTGCCCTTGTGGCAGGACGTTGCACCCGATTGCAGATACTGAACGCGAGTCTGCAACTTTCCGCGCGAAGCCGGGTTTTCAATGCATGATCACTTTCTTCATCTACGCCGCCCTCGTCATCGGGGCACACGTCTGGATCGCCGCTCTCGAAACCGAGAACGCCTGACCAGGCGGCAGTCAAATCACTCGCGAGCCCCCGGTGCAAAACGCCGGGGGCTTTTTCTTTTCTTCCCTAAACGCCCCATGCAACCGGAAATCAAATACGCGAACAAGATGTGCAACTTTCCGGAGCGATCCGGGTTTTCACTTCATGATCACTTTGATTGTTTACGCCGCCCTCGTCCTCGGGGCACACGTCTGGATCGCAGCGCTCGAACACGAGCACGCCTGACTTCCTGACCTCCAGTTTGAGTTGCGAGCCCCCGGCCGAAATGCCGGGGGTTTTCTTTTGGCTGTCGCGGCCCTTCGCGGGCCCGGAAACCGGATACAAAATGAATCTGCAACTTTTCGCGCCAATCCGGGTTTTCAATGCATGATCACTTTATTCGTATACGCCGCCCTCGTTATCGGGGCACACGTTTGGATGGTCGTTCTCGAAACCGAGAACGCCTGACCTCCCGGCAACCAGTTTGAACTGCAAGCCCCCGGACTCGAACCGCCGGGGGCTTTTCTTTTCTCGCATTCAAGAACCTCAATCCATCGCCCGCAAGCGGGCTCCTACCTCCGGATCTTTGCTACGCATGTTGCAGCTCCTCGAGCTGCGCTTTGCGCTCGTCCATCACAGATTTCTCGAGCTCTGCGGGAAGCGGCTGGTAGAAGCCGAACGACTCCGTGTGCGATGCGCGGCCGGCGGTGAGTGCGCGAAGGACCGTCGAATATTTGTGCATCTCCTTCTGCGGAATCGTGGCGTGCACGACTTGGAACGTGTTCTCAGAGTCCACGCCGAGGATGCGGCCGCGGCGGCCCGAGATGTCGCCCATCACGGCGCCGATGTGCGCGTCGGGCACCTTGATGTCCACGTTGTAAACGGGCTCGAGGAGTGAGGGCTTCGCGGAGTTGAACGCCTCCTTGAACGCCCAGTAGCCGGCAACTTGGAACGAGACGTCGTTCGAGTCCACCGCATGCATCTTGCCGTCGTAGAATTCGACCTTCACATCGGTCACTCGGTAGCGCGCGATGATGCCCTCTTCGCATGCGTGTCGCACGCCCTTCTCGACGGAAGGAACGAAGACGCGGTCGACGTTCTGCCCGACGAGCGAGTGCGTGAACTCGATGCCGCTGTCGCGTGGCTTCGGCTCGATGCGCATCCACACTTCGGCGAACTGGCCCGAGCCGCCACTCTGCTTGCGGTGGCGGTATTTTGATTCGCCCTTCGCGCGGATCGTCTCGCGATACGGCACGCGCCGCTCGGCAAGCTCGACGGTGACGTTGAACCGCCGCTGCAGCCGCTCGGCGATCACCTGCAGGTGCATCTCGCCCTGGCCGGAGAGGACGGTCTGCTTGATCTCCGGATCGAAGCGGTGTGAGAACGTCGGGTCCTCCTCGTGAAGAGTGTTGAGCCCGACGGCGACCTTGTCCTCCTCGCCGCGTGTCTTCATCAAGAGCGCGGCGTGGACGATCGGCACCGGGAACTGCACGCGCGGGAGTTCGATGGCGCGATTGTCGCCGGTGAGCGTGTTGCCCGTGTGTGTGTCGCGCAGCTTCAGGACGCAGCCGATGTCTCCCGGCCCGAGTCGCGTGACGTTTGTGCGTGTCTTGCCGCAGGCAATCTGGAGCTGGCCGAAACGCTCGCTGGCCTTTCGCGAGGCGTTGTAGATCTCCATGTTGCCCTTGAGCTCGCCCGAGTAGACGCGGAAAAACGTCAGCTCGCCGGCGTGCGGTTCGTTGAGAATCTTGAAGACGTAGACGACGGGCGACTTGCCCTCGAGCGAGACCTCGATGTCGTTGCCGTCGGCATCGTGCGCTGCAACATTTGCGCGGTCGATGGGCGAGGAGCCATATTTCGCGATGAAGTCCATCATGCGCGCGACGCCGATGTTGCCCGTGGCGGACGTGGCGAATACGGGAATCAATTGCTGGCTCTGCACCGCAGCGTGCACGCCGGCGCGCATCTCCTCCTCGGTGAGAGTGCCGCCTTCCTCGAAGAATTTCTCGAGCAGCGCGTTGTCCGACTCCGCGATGAGCTCGGTCATCTCCTTGTGAAGCTTGCTCACGCGTTCGAGCCACTCGCCGCTCGCGGGCTCCTCGGTGAACTTCCCGCTGCCGTCGGTTGCGTAGGTGATGATCTCGCTGCGCATGACGTCGAGCACGCGGTTGAAGCCCGGCCCTTCGTTCACCGGCACGCTCATCGGGAAGACCTTCGGTCCGAAGTGCCCGCGCGCGTCCTCGAGGACGGTTTCGAACTTCGAGTTCTCCTTGTCGACGGCGTTGATGCAAATCATGCGCGGCAGGCCATAGCGCCCTGAGAATTCCCATGCCTGATCAGTGCCGATCTGAATGCCATGCACCGCGTGAACAACTGCCATCGCGAAATCGCCGACTCGCAGCGCGCCAAGACCCTCGGCCGCGAAGTCGGCATAGCCCGGCGCATCGATGATGTTGAACTTCCGGCCGAGCCACTCGGTGTGAAGCATTGTTACGTGGAGCGACATCTGGTGCTCCTTCTCGCTCGGATGATAGTCGGAGACAGTCGTGCCGTCGGCGATCGAGCCGGGTTTGTTGATGGCTCCGCTGCAAAGCAGCATCGCCTCTGCGAGCATCGTCTTGCCCGCGGCCGCGTGGCCCACGAGCGCGAAGTTCCGGATCTCAGCGGGGGTATAGTCCTTCATGGGAGAATCGGTTGGTTACGTTTTGGATTGCTTCTGGAAAACTCCATGGAGGACGCAACCGGCGCGCCCTACACTTCCTTCGCCCGGGCGGATGCCCGGCGCCCTCCTCGATCCGCTCTGCCACATCCGGCAAACGCAGATCTTGATAGTTGTGTTGTGGCGATCATGCCCAGCCGCCCCCGTTCGGGGAACGGTGCCGAAATCTTACCGCCTGGCGCCCTTTCGGTGCAAGGGCGCCGCTGCTTTTTTCAGCGCATATTCTGTCCTGCGCTTCGGGACGCCCACACGCTGTCGGCCGAGTAGATCGCAAGTGCCGTCCAAATAAGCCCGAACGCCCATAGCCGCTCCGGCGGCATCGGCTCGGCGTAAATGAGCACCCCGATCGCAAACTGCACGCTCGGTGCGATGTATTGCAGGAGGCCGACCGTCGAGAGCTGGATCAGCCTCGCCCCTTGCGCGAAAAGCAGCAGCGGCACAGCGGTCACGACGCCGGAGCTGACCACGAGGGCGGTCTGCACGGCACCGATCTCTCCAAGGGCACCGACTCCGGTAAAGTGTCGCCATGCGAGGAAACCCAGCGCGAGCGGCAGCATGAGCGTCGTCTCAAGCATGAGGCCGGAGAGCGAGCCGAGCGTGGATTTCTTCCGCAACAGGCCATAGCTGCCGAACGTCGCAGCGAGCGCGAGCGCCACCCATGGGAACTGGCCCAGGCGCACGATGAGCAACACCACCCCGGCCGTGGCGATCGCGAGCGCGACACCCTGTGCGATCCGCAGCCGCTCCCGCAAAAAGATCATGCCGAAGGCGACGTTGACCAGAGGCGTCAGAAAGTAACCGAGCGCCGTCTCGACGATCCGGCCCTCATTCACCGCCCAGACGAACACCAACCAATTCATCGTGAGCAGCGCGCCGCTGAGCAGGTGCACCCGGACGGCAGCCGGATTCCGCAGCGCGCGCACGGAATCCCCCCACGTGCCGCGCGCGATCACGATCGGAATCAGAAAGACCAGAGACCATGTGATCCGGTGCGCGATCAGCTCGAGTGCATTTACCCCGGTGAGCTGCTTCCAGAAGATCGGGAACAAACCCCAAAGCACGAACGCCGAAGTCGTCGCGATGACGCCGGAGCGGGCCCGCTGTGCTTCGAGTGTGGGAGACAAGCCGCGCAGGTTCCGCCAGCGCACGTGCGGTGTCAACCGACGGGTCCGTCCAGTAGAGCAGGTCTCTGACCTGCTGACGCGGGTCGGAGACCCGCGCTACTTCGCGCCTCTCGGCGAGACGCGCGCCCTTTAGGGGACGTCCCCCTTATCCCCGGCATTGCCCGCGACGTGCGCCGCTGCCATCTTCGGGCCCATGGCCGCGCGCCAGCAGCCCCCGACAGTCACCAAGCGCAAACCGAGCTACCCGATCGGCGAGCCGCTGCGCGCCTACCTCGCTGCCTACAACCGCGACATCGAGCTGCCCGTGCTCTACAGCGACCTGCAACGCTTTCGCGAGTCGATCCCTCTCGCTGACGCCACGGGCGAGCCGACGCTTTGGGAAACCGTCGTTTACGACCGCACTGAGATGCAGCGGCTCAACGAGGGCCTTGCACACATCTACGCGGGCCTGCGCGTCGAGGGCGATCTCTCGTTGATGAAGCATATCTACGTCGACCGGATCGACTACTGCACGTTCGGCAACTCGCTTCCGTTTCGCGTCCGGATCGTGAATGCCTTCAACGACAACCACGAATATTTCTACATCAAGAAGGCCGACGCTTCGCGCATCTACGGGCTCGAGCTTGAGCACTTGCTCTCGCCGAATCGCATGCACTTCTTCACGTGCAAAGACACGCTCGTCGAAGAGCACGTGATGGGCATCCCAGGCGACACGTTTGCCGAGTCCTGGCTCACGCACGGCAGCCTGCGGCCTGCTCGCGTCGCCAAGGAGATGGTGAAGTTCAACGAGCGGTGCTTCGTGCGGCTGCTAGGCGACATGCGCTCCTACAACTTCGTCGCGATCGTCGTGCAGGATTTCGACGACGTGCAGATCCGGATGCGCGCGATGGATTTCGACCAGCAGTCCTACAGCGGCCGGAAAAATTTCTACCTGCCACAGTATTTCCCGGAAAACCGCGAGATGTCCCTCTACTGCGTCCGCAACCTCAACCCGACCACGATGCTCCAATACCAGCGCGAGGAGCAGTCGCTGATTCTCGGGCGCGTCGAGGTCGCGCGTGCACGCCTCGGCACGCTGCTCGATGTGATGTCCGCCGACGAGATTTCGCCTGAGGCAAACGTAGTCGAGCTGCGCGCGGGCCTCGCCGCGCACTACGAGAATCCCGCGTTCGAAAACTGCACCACGATGGGCGAGATCGTGCGCGAGAGCCTCGCCACATTGCGGCGCAACGTCCGCCGCCACGCCGGCCCGGGCGACGTGTTTTCGTTCAAGGATTGAGGGTGGCATGCGTCGGACACGGCAGGTGACCGAAGCTCCTCCGAGGTGGGGCGCGTTGTCCCTAACGCGCCTTGAGCGCATGCGAGCGCTTGGGCGTCTTGGGGACAAGCCGCCCCACCACAGAAGAGAATCGGGCCCCCGTGAGCCCATCTGCCGCTTGACCACAGCCGTGAGATAGGGGAATTCTCTCCGACACCACGCACATGTTCACCTGCTCGAAAGTCTACGCCGATATCCCGTTCGCACACCGCCAGCACAGGCACGGCGGACACTGCGCGCTCGTGCACGGCCACACTTGGAGCCTGCGCTTCACCTTCGCCTGCGAGCACACGGACGAGAACTGCTTCGTCGTGGACTTCGGCGGGCTTCGCTACATTCGCGAATGGATCGATCGGACGCTCGACCACGCGTGTCTCTTCAACGCGGACGACCCGCTGCGCGATGCCCTCGTCGCCGCGGCACCGGGTGCGTGGAAGCCACTCGTCGTCGAGAACTGCACCACGATGGGGGAGATCGTGCGCGAGAGCCTCGCCACACTGCGTCGCAACGTCCGCCGCCACGCCGGCCCGGGCGACGTGTTTTCGTTCAAGGATTGAGAGCGGAAGGGAATGAGGGCGGAACTGAAGCTCCAAACCTCAACATCCAAGCCCCAGTGAATCTCAAAGCAGCCAATTCCCAATTCGATGTTTGGCGTCTGGAGTTTCCTTGGTTGCTGGCGATCGGTTGTTGGCGCTTCGGGGGCTGTCTGTCCTGGAGGTCGCCGGCTGTTCCTGGCGGACACGGCGGGGCCCGCCCCACTCTCCCATCTGCCGCTTGACCACAGCCGTGCGATAGGGGAATTCTTTCCGACACGTTGATGTTCA
>DATKCJ010000451.1:0-5486 GCA_035513275.1 Opitutaceae bacterium | reverse complement strand
CTTCGCAGCGCGCAGCGCTGCCTTAGCAGCCTGTTGAGGAATCGTCCCGCGAGTTTACCGATCCTTCCAATCCTCGAGCGCAACTCTTAACAACGGACAGCAGGCTGCTCATGCCAGTCATCACTTACCGTCAGGCTCTCAACGAAGCGCTCGCCGAGGAAATCCAGCGGGATCCGAACGTTTTCATCATGGGCGAGGAAGTCGCCGAGTATAACGGCGCCTACAAGGTCACCGAGGGCCTCTGGAAGCGCTTCGGCGACAAGCGCCTCATCGACGCTCCGATCAGCGAGACCGGATTCCTCGGCCTCGGCGTCGGTGCCGCGATGATGGGGCTGCGCCCCGTGATCGAGCTCATGTTTTGGAGCTTCGCCTACGTCGCGTTCGACCAGATCATCAACAACGCCGCCACCGTCCGATACATGTCGGGCGGCAAGATCAAGGTGCCGCTCGTCATCCGCGGCCCCGCCAACGGCGGCACGAACGTGGGCTCCACGCACTCGCACACGCCCGAGATGTTCCTTGCGAACCAGCCCGGCCTGAAGGTCGTCGCGCCCGCCACCGCTCACGATGCGAAGGGCCTCATGAAGGCCGCGATCCGCGACGACGACACCGTCTGCGTGATGGAAAACACGCTCCTTTACGGAGAAAAGGGCGAGGTCGCCGACGGCGATTTTGTGATCCCGCTCGGCAAGGCCGAGATTAAGCGCACCGGCACCGACCTCTCGATCATCGCGCACGGCCGCTCGACGATCACCTCGCTGAAGGCTGCCGAGATTCTCGCGAAGGAGCACGGCATCAACGCCGAGGTCGTCGACCTCCGCTCGATCCGCCCGCTCGACGTGCAGACGATCCTCGAGTCGGTCTCGCGCACGCACCGTGCGGTGATCGTCGAGGAGAACAAGCCGTTCTGCGGCGTCGGCGCACAGATCGCCTACATCATCCAGGACGAGGCGTTCGACGAACTCGACGCACCGATCAAGCGCGTGTCGTCGCTCGACGCGCCACAAATCTACGCCAAGCATCTCGAGGACATCATGATTCCCAACGCAAACCGCGTCGTGAAGACCGCGCTCTCCATCTGCTAGAAACCTGCTGTCAACTCGCGAACGATTCGTCGTATGACTGAGAGCGACAACTCCCAATTGAACCGAGTCCCCAGCAGGTTTCTAAGGCCGCGCTCCGCGCAGCTGCGGAATTTGATTGGGCAGGCACGCAGTGCCGGCTTAGGAATTTGTTGCGAAGTTTCGTCACCTGCGGAACCCACCACCCGATCCACGAGCCAGCATCGATAGCCTTCTCTCCACAAATTCCTATGGCCACCATCATCGACATGCCCAAGCTGAGCGACACCATGACGACCGGCACGCTCGTCAAATGGCTCAAGAAGGAGGGCGAAACCGTCGCCTCGGGCATGATGATCGCCGAGATCGAGACCGACAAAGCGACGATGGAGCTCGAGTCATTTGAGGACGGTGTCCTCCTCAAACAAGTCGCCGCAGTCGGCGCACAAGTCGCCGTAGGCGCGCCGATCTGCGTCATCGGCAAGAAGGATGAGGATATCAGCGGACTGAAGTTGGAATCGAAGGGCGGCGGCGAGGAGAAGAAGGAGGAGAAGCCCGCCGCGAAGAAAGAGCCAGAATCGAAGGGTGAAGAGCCTTCCGGAGAGGACGAAGAGGAAGTTGAGGAGTCGAAGGAGGAGGCGAAGCCCGAAGCTGTGAAGAAGTCCGAGCCAGCGAAAACTTCGAAGCCCGCAGCGCCCGCACCGGCTCCCGCGGCAACCGCCGCATCCGGCCGAGTCCGTATCTCCCCTCTAGCGCGCAAACTCGCCGAGGAAAAGGGCGTAGATTTCTCACGGATCGAAGGCACGGGTCCAGGCGGACGGATCGTCCGCGCAGACATTCTCGCTGCGAAGGATCGTCCTGCCGCGGCCGCCGGCGCCGCGCCTGCGTCGGCTGGAGTTTTCAAGGGACCGATCGCGGAGGCGAAGGACATGCCGCTCTCAAACATGCGCGCGACGATCGCGAAGCGCCTGCTCGAGGCGAAGACACAGATCCCGCATTTCTATCTCGAGATCGAAATCGACGCCGCGCCGCTGCTCGCGCTGCGCGTGACGCTCAACACCGCGCTCGAAGCCAAAGGCGTGAAGCTCAGCGTAAACGACTTCATCCTAAAGGCGTGCGTCGAGGCGCTGCGCCGCGTGCCCGCTGTGAACTGCTCGTTCGAGGGCACGCTCATCCGGCAACACCCAGCGGTGCACATGGCGTTTGCCGTGGCGATCGAGGACGGACTCATCACGCCGGTCATCCGCGACGCGAGCGATAAGTCGATTTTCGAAATCAGCGCCGAGGCCAAAGCTCTCGCGCCGCTCGCTAAGACGAAGAAGCTCAAGCCCGATCAATACACGGGCGGCACATTCACGGTGTCGAATCTCGGCATGATGGGCGTCGACCGCTTTTCTGCGATCATCAACCCGCCGAACGCCGCAATCCTCGCGGTCGGCGCGACGGTGAAGAAACCCGTCGTCGGCCCAGGCGACACGATCGTCGTCGGCCAGCGCATGTCGCTCACGCTCTCGTGCGATCACCGCGTCGTGGACGGCGCTCTCGGCGCGACATGGCTTGCCGCTCTCAAGCAGCTCCTCGAGCAGCCGGCGCTGCTGTTGCTGTAGGGCGGCGCCTTCGAGGTGGAGCGTTCTGCTGGCGCGCAGAACCCTCAACGCGCTGGTCTGTCGCGGCGTAAAGCCGTTACAAGGTCAATCGTTCAATCCAATATCCTGGCCGCTGCTTGAAATGCATGATCGCCACAACCCAAACGCGATCAGGAAGGTTCAAATAGACCACGGAGTAAGGAAATCGAGAGCCGAAGTGTCGCCGCGCTGGCGGCTCGAACATCCGGAACGCAGTTGGCTGGATCCGGATCTCCTTCACCAGTTTGTCAACGGCACGGTGGAACTGCCTGCCCAAGTCTGGGTGAATCCCCGCAAAATATCGACCCGCTTCGTGCAGTTCCTCCCGGGCATGTCTGTGGAAGCGCAGCGGCTTCACGAGCCCACGATCTGGCGCAGCTCCGCCATCACTTCGTCGCCGTCGACTCCTGTCTCCCGACCGCTCTCAATCTCGGCGATGCGACGTTGAATCTCGCGGCGCCATGCAGCTTCCACTTCTGCGTCGGGCACTTCGACGGCCTTGACGAGCAGCAGGTCCATCAGCTCGCTCGCCTGTGCCGGCGGAAGTTTGCGCGCCTCGTCGAAGAGCTCCTGCACTGTTATTGGCATAGCGGGAATGTGCCTCCGTTCCTCCCTGCTTTCAACCTCTGAATCCGACCGCTGTCGGCATCCAATGGCTCGCCGCCTTCAGGCAACCCCTCGAACAACCCGCTCTGCAACCACATCGTGGCATAAGGTCATCCAGCCCCCTGCGAACCGTGGCTCAGTTTGTATCGGATACGCAGACGGTGAAGCAGCAGGGCGCACACGGCCACTTTCACCACGAGGATCGCGCCGAGGATGACCACACGCTGCACGCTCAGATCGCTGGTGAAGTCTCCGAAAAAGATCACGATGCCGGATCGGAAAACGTAAACCGGCAGGCAGATCGGAAAGTAGATGCGAAACGGGACGGGCGACAGCGCGAGCAGGTAGTTGCGCACGACATAGGGCAGCCCAGGCACAAGTGCTGTCATCAGCGCCACCGCCCATTCCTCGCCTTTCGGCAATTCCGGCAACTGCTTCTTCCGGCGTTTTAAGAAACGCTGCAAGGGTCCCCGCAGGAAACTTCTGGCAATCCAATGACTGCCGCAAAGGTGGATGGCCGTGAGACCTGTAACAACGGCCATGCCGGGCCAGCCGCCGAATACCGCTCCGATCACCACATAAACTACAGCGATCGAAAATCCGAAAAGCGGCAGTATCGCGGCGAGCGCGAGAAGCGGAAGCCGGTCCATGTTCTCGAGCCTCCGCAGGAACGCGTGCCAATCCCACGCCTCGGAACGACCCACGATCACTGCGACGGCGATCAGCAGGCCCGCGAAGAATATCCAACCCCACCTGATTCTTGGATGAGTCGACAAAGTATGTGCAAATTCTACGACCCCTGCACAGCAAACCGGTTCGCGCTCAACGCGCACCAAAGTGAATGAATGGGGGAACCGTCCAGACCCGAGTGGGGTCAAAAACTGACAGCCTCGCTGTATCCCGCCTGCCACGGATATCCCGCGGCCACACCCTTCCATGACTCCCGCTGCCTGGCTCAGAAACAGCTCCAACCGTCAGAGCATTCCTGCCGCGTCCGCCGCCCGGCCACGGCTGGGGCGCGGGACGCGATTCCATCTGGGCACGGTCTGGACGCTGCTTTTGGTGATGGTCGGTTTCCTCGTCCTACTTATGTACAACATCACGGCACGGGACCTTACCAAGCCGATCGAGTCCGAAATCGGAATAGGCGACCCGCTCTTTCGAGACTACGCCGGCCCGCTGCTCGGCGCTGATTTTTTGGAGGGCAACACGATCGAGCCCTTGATCAACGGCAAGGAGATCTTTCCCTCCATGCTTGCGGCGATCCGCTCCGCGAAGAAGTCCGTCACTCTCGAATCCTACATTTGGGCTTCGGGCGTGGTCAGCGACCAGTTCTGCGCGGCACTGATCGAGCGCGCACAGCAAGGCGTGAAGGTCCACGCGATGGTCGACGGCGCGGGCAACCTGAAGCTCGACCTCTCTGATGTTGACCGCATGAAGGACGCGGGGGTGGAGTTCGTCGTTTACGGCCGCGAGCACTGGTATGATCTCAAGTTGAACATCAACCACCGCAGCCATCGGAAGCTGCTCATCGTCGACGGCCTCGTGGGATTCACCGGCGGCGTGTGCATCGACGACACGTGGCTTGGCGACGCCGACTCCCCGGGCGTCTGGCGCGAGACGCAGGCGCGCATCACCGGTCCGGTCGTCCGGCAAATGCAGGCCGTATTTACGGCAAACTGGCTGCAGACCACATCGCGCCTGCTCACCGGTCCCGACTATTTTCCGGACGCGGAGCCCACAGGATTCGCCCACGCGCACTGCTTCATGAGCGGGCCCAACCAGCGCCCCGAGAACGCGCGCCTCTCCTACCTCCTGGCGATCGCCTCAGCCCGGGAAACGATCCAGCTCGCACACGCCTACTTCATCCCCGACGACCTCGCCATCGAGATGCTCGTCGCCGCACGACAGCGCGGCGTGAAGGTCGAAGTGATCGTGCCCGCCAAGAACGATTCGGCCATCGGACGCGGCGCAGCTCGCTCGCGCTGGGGGAAACTGCTCGAGGCGGGGGTGGAGTTTCACCTCTTCGAACCGTCGCTCTACCACTGCAAGGTGATGATCGTGGACGGCGTTTTCGTGACGTTCGGCTCAGTGAATTTCGACAACCGCTCCTTCAGCATCAACGACGAGGTCAACATCAACGTCGTCGACAAGCTCACCGCGCGCGACTTCGACGTGTCGTATCAGGACGATC
>DATKCJ010000450.1:0-24910 GCA_035513275.1 Opitutaceae bacterium | reverse complement strand
CATCAGCGGCAACCTCATGAGCCTCGGCGCGCTCGACTTCGGCCTGATCGTGGACGGAGCCGTGATCATCGTCGAGAATTGCATCCGGCGCCTCGGCGGAGAACAAAAACACCTCGGGCGGCTGCTCACGCGGGCCGAGCGCTTCGAAGTCGTTACGGCCGCGTCGAAGGAGGTTATCCGACCGAGCTTCTTCGGCGTCTTTATTATCACCGTCGTCTATCTGCCGATCCTCACGCTCAGCGGTGTCGAAGGGAAGATGTTCCACCCGATGGCGTGGACGGTGATCATCGCGCTCACCGGAGCGATGATCTTCTCGCTTACATTTGTTCCGGCGGCGGTGGCGCTTTTCGTGAGCGGAAGGATCTCCGAAAAGGAGAACATCGTCATGCGGTTCGCGAAGGCGATCTACCTGCCGGCGCTCCGGTTTCACCTGAACTACCGCGCGGCGACGTTGCTGGCGGCGGTCTTCCTCGTGGCCGTCAGCGGCATCGTCGCCTCTAGACTGGGCCGGGAGTTCATACCCAGCCTCGACGAAGGCGACGTGGCGCTGCATGCGCTCCGCATTCCCGGCACGAGCCTGAGCCAGGCCGTCGAGATGCAGCATGTGCTCGAGCGCGCCATCAAGGAAATGCCGGAGGTGAAGGACGTGTTCGCCAAGATCGGCACGGCGGAGATAGCCACCGATCCGATGCCGCCGAGCGTGGCCGATGGCTTTGTCATGTTGAAGCCGCGTTCCGAATGGCCGGACCCGCGGAAGACGAAGGCGCAGTTCGTGAGCGAACTCGAGGCGATCGTCAGGCAGGTCCCGGGAAACAACTACGAGTTCATCCAGCCGATCCAGATGCGCTTCAACGAGCTCATCGCGGGCGTGCGGAGCGACGTCGCGGTGAAGGTGTTCGGCGACGACTTGGAGACGCTCGAGGAGATCGGCAAATCCATCGAGGACGTGCTGCAGACCGTCCCTGGCGCATCCGACGTGTCGCTCGAGCAGACAACCGGACTTCCAGTGATGACGATCGACCTGAAGCGCGAGGCGATGGCGCGCTACGGGCTGAATGTCGCCGACGTGCACGACATCATCGAAGTCGCGCTCGGCGGCAGGACCGTGGGGGAGATTTTTGAAGGCGACCGCCGGTTTGAACTCGTCGTGCGGCTTCCCGAGCATTTGCGCACCGACATGGAGGCCATCAAGCGGCTTCCAGTGCCGCTCGCTGTGGCCGAGAACGAGGATCCGAAGGCAGGGCTGGCACGGATCTCGTTCCGATCGCGCTCCGGCGTCAACGGGCATGCGTTCATTCCGTTCAGCGAGGTCGCGGAAATCTCCATAGCCCCCGGCCCGAATCAGATAAGCCGGGAGAACGGCAAGCGCCGCGTGGTCGTCTCAGCGAATGTGCGCGGACGCGACCTCGGGTCCTTCGTCTCAGACGCGCAGCAGAGGATTGGTGCCCAGGTCGAGCTTCCGGAGACTTATTCGACGACATGGGGCGGGCAGTTCGAACAGTTGATCTCTGCATCGAAGCGCCTGCAGGTCGTCGTGCCGGCTTCGTTGCTGTTAATCTTCCTGCTTCTCTTCATGACGTTCGGCTCTGTGAAGGATGCGTTGCTTATCTTCAGCGGCGTGCCTCTCGCGCTTACGGGTGGTGTGGCCGCGTTGTGGCTGCGCGACATCCCGTTCTCGATCTCGGCCGGCGTCGGCTTCATCGCGCTCTCCGGAGTGGCCGTCCTTAACGGCATGGTGATGGTGACCTTCATCAACAAGCTTGTCTCGGAGGGACGGGCGCTCGACGACGCCATCATCGAGGGTTCGCTCACCCGGCTACGGCCGGTGTTGATGACCGCACTTGTGGCCTCGCTGGGATTTGTGCCGATGGCCATCGCTACGGGCACCGGTGCGGAAGTGCAGCGCCCGCTCGCCACGGTCGTGATCGGAGGCATTCTGTCGTCGACGGTGCTGACGCTGCTAGTCTTGCCCGGACTTTACCGGATGTTCCACCGTTCCCGACGTTCGTAGGTAGGGCGCCCCCTCTCCGTGGAGCTCGTTAATTTCACACGAATGGTGCGTGGGGAGGAAAGAATGGGGCCCCGCCTCCTGACGTTGGCGGCTGGAGCACCAGTAGCTTCGCGCGGTCCGTAGCGGCCGAGGTCACGAGGCCGGGGTTTGTTGGCGGGGTGTTTGCGTGGACGGGTGCGACGAGAAGAACGGGCATGCCGTGTTTTTGGATGAAATGCGCCAGAGGACTGGCGCACTCCAAGGCCTGCGGCGCAGAACACAGAAGCATTGCACGCCGCGATAGCGTCTTGGAGTGCGGCACTCATGTGCCGCTTTGTTGAGAGAGCATTGGCGCCCCTGAGCAGGTGGAGGGCTAAGGAATTAGGCTTGCCTAACAATTCCACAACTCCCTAATACACGCCCTATGCGAAAACCGATCTCGAGATGCCTTGGGTCGTGCCTTGCGCGGGTTCTGTTCGCCGCTGCGAGTATTGTCGGATTTGCGGACGCCGCACCCCTCAGGGTCGTGGCGACCACCGGGATGGTTGCCGACCTCGTCCGGCAAGTCGGCGGCGAACGCATCGAGGTCGACGGCTTGATGGGCGCCGGGGTCGACCCCCACCTCTACAAGGCAAGCGCGCAGGACGTGGTGCGCCTTCAGCGCGCGGATGTGATTTTCTACAACGGGCTCCTGCTCGAGGGAAAGATGGGCGACCTGCTCACGCGCATGGCGCGCTCGAAGAAGGGCGGAGTGTATGCCGTCACCGAGTCGATACCCGAGGAGCTTCTCCTGTCGCCGGCCGAGTTCTCCGGTCATCATGATCCCCACCTATGGCTCGATGTGTCGCTCTGGGCGCGTTGCGGGGACACGGTAGCCGAAGCGTTGACCGCGGAGGATCCGGAAGGGGCGGCGTATTACAAGAGTCGCGCCGAGCAGTCGCGGGCGTCGCTGGCCGAGTTGCACGTGTGGGCGCTCGCGAAGGCTGCCGAACTTCCACAGGAGCGGCGGATCCTCATCACGAGCCACGACGCATTCAACTACTTCGGCCGTGCCTACGGTTTTGAGGTTGTGGGCCTGCAGGGGATATCGACTGTGACCGAGGCGGGCCTCGCCGACATGGCGCGGATGGTCGACTTGATCAAGGCGCGGGGCGCGCGTGCAATATTCGTCGAGTCGAGCGTGCCGCCGCAGGCGATCCAGCGGATCGCGGCCGATGCGGGAGTTCGCGTCGGCGGCGAACTGTTCTCGGACGCGATGGGGACTCCCGGCGAGATCGAGCACGGCTACGACCTCGGCACCTACAACGGCATGATCCGCCACAACCTGAACACCGTGGTGGAGGCGCTTCGATGAGGGCGACACTGGCAATCGTCGTCTTGCTCACCGCTGGCTCCGTCTTCGCTGCGGACAAGACGGGCTTTTCTTGGTCAAACCCGACACCCGATGAATTGCTCAGGCCGATGACAACCGACAGGCCCGACGCGACCGAGAGTCCTTTCACCGTGGACGCAGGTCGTATTCAGATCGAGATCAGCTTCGCGCAACATACTTATGATCGGCACAACCCTGAGCGCTCGGACATCCGCGTTTCGGAGTGGAACGTGGCCCCTGTGAACCTCCGGGTGGGCCTCACCCACGACACGGAACTGCAGATCGTCGTGGACAATTACCTGCACGTTGAAGAGCGGTCCTCATCCGGAAGTTGGCGCCAGCGGCAGAGCGGATGGGGCGACGTCACGCTCCGGTTGAAACGAAACCTGTTTGGCAACGACGGCGGGGAATCGGCCCTCGCCGTGATGCCGTTTGTGAAGATTCCCACCAACTCAGGAGGCGTGGGCAACAACCACTTCGAAGGCGGACTCGTGGTGCCTGCCTCGGTCACAATCGGTGGCCGCGGATTCGGCATCATGACGGCGATGGACCTCGTTCACGACGGCGATGATTACACAGCCGTCTGGCTGAACACCGTCACGACAGGATTCGAACTCTCGGATTCCCTGGGGGCATTTGTAGAACTCGCTTCCGAGACCGGCGGAGGCTCGCATGCTCTCACCTTCAACACGGGGTTGACGCTCGGGATAAGCGAAAACGTCCAGCTTGATGCCGGCGTGAATTTCGGTCTCACCCGGGCTGCGCCTGACATTGCAGTTTTCGCCGGGATTTCGATCCGCCTTTGAAATGAATGCTTCTCAGGATGCTGCGCCGCTCGAGGTCCATGATCTCACTGTCGCCTACCACAAGAAGCCGGTCCTCTGGGGCATAGACCTTGTGGTGCCCAAGGGGAAACTCGTGGGCGTCGTCGGCCCAAACGGTGCGGGCAAGTCCACACTGATCAAGGCTGCTATGGGCCTGCTCCCCGTGAGCAGCGGCTGGATCAAGATCTTCGGCCTGCCTGCGAAGAAAAGCTTCAAGCGCGTCGGCTACGTGCCGCAGCGCGAGTCTGTGGACTGGGATTTCCCGGTCAGCGTCATGGATGTCGTCCTCATGGGGCGCTACGGCCGCGTTGGCCTCGGTCGCCGCCCCGGCAAGGCAGACCGCGAAGTTGCGCGCGCGTGTCTGGAGCGCGTCCGCATGCTACCGTTCGCAAACCGGCAGATCGCGAATCTTTCCGGCGGGCAGCAGCAGCGCGTCTTCCTCGCGCGGGCGCTCGCGCAGGAGGCCGACCTCTACTTCATGGACGAGCCGTTCGCCGGCGTGGACGCCGCGACGGAATCCGCAATCGTCGACATCATGCAGGACCTGCGCGACCAGGGTCGCACGCTCATCGTCGTGCACCACGACCTCACGACCGCCCGCACGTATTTCGACATGCTTCTGCTGCTGAACATGCGCGTCGTGGCATTCGGTCCGACGGAGCAGGTATTCACCGCGCCGCTTCTTCAGAAGACGTATGGTGGCCGGCTCACGCTTCTGTCGGAAGTCGCGCAAGCCGTCGGCGCGACGGAGCGCGAGGAGAAGGAGGGGCCGTGAGACCGTTGCTCGATGTAGGTTCCGCGGACGCTGCGCAACTGGCGGCACGGTCGTGTAGCCCGCCACGTGAGCGGCGGGAGCGAACCGCGCCCGTGCGCGCAGAAGTCCCTGTCCTTACGGACAGGGCTACAAGCAAACGCGACCGAGTCTTCCTATGTAGCCCGCCGCGTGAGCGGCGGGACCCAAGGGCGTCCGCGCGCGCGGAGGTCCCTGTCCTTACGGACAGGGCTACAAAAACACGGCGTGCGATGAGACTCCTGTGTGCGTTCGCATCCACCATCATCTTTGCCGGCTCGCCCGCCCACGCCGCGCAAGTGGGCGACATGGTCTCGGGCGACGCGCTTTCCCAGGCGATCCGATTCTTCACCTTCGCGGATCCGTCGGTGCGCTACGCACTAGCGGGATCGCTCTTGCTCGGCGTGTGCTGCGGCGTGCTTGGCGGCTTCATTGTCGTGCGGCGGATGGCGCTCGTGGGCGATGCGCTTTCGCATGCAGTGCTTCCCGGTGTGGCGCTCGGTTTCCTTTGGAACATGAGCAAGGACCCCGTCGCGATCTTCATCGGCGCGACGCTCGCGGGCTTGCTCGGCACTGCAGGCGTCGCGGCGATTCGAAAGACGACCCGGTTGAAAGAGGACACCGCGCTTGGCCTCGTGCTCGCCAGCTTCTTCGCGGTTGGCATCTGCCTGCTCACGATCATCCAGAAGCTCCCGACCGGGAGAAAGTCGGGCATCGACAAATTTCTCTTCGGCCAGGCTGCGGCGATGAGCGCACAGGATGTGTTGCTGATGGGAATCGTCACGGCCGTGGTGCTCGCGCTGGTGACGTTCTTCTACAAGGAGTTTCTGCTCGCGAGTTTCGACGAGGGCTTTGCGCGAGTAAGCGGCCTTCCAGTGCGATGGCTGAATCACCTGCTCATGCTCCTGCTCGCGTTTGCGGTCGTCGTCGCGCTGCAGGCGGTGGGCGTGGTGCTCGTGTCGGCGATGCTTATCACGCCGGCTGCGGCGGCCTATCTGTTGACCGACCGGATGCACCGGCTGCTCTTCATCGCGGCGGCATTTGGACTCCTAGCCGGAGGCGTGGGTGCGTTTCTCTCATTTCTTCGAAGCAGCCTGCCCACAGGTCCACTCATGGTGCTTGCAGCGAGCGGGGTTTTTGCGTCGGCGTATTTCTTCGGGCCAAGGCATGGTCTCGTTCCGCGGTGGTGGCGGCATCGCTCTCGCAGCGCACGGATCGAGCGCGAGAACACGCTGAAGGCGATCTACCGCGTGCTTGAGGACCGCAGGTTCAGCGGCGAGAGCGTCTCCATTTCCGAGATCGGCAAGCTTCGGCGGGAATCGGATGTTGAGACAGTCGCACGCGTGCGCGAGCTTGAGCGCAACGGACTCGCCACGTCGGGCGGCGGCACGGTGCAGTTCACGCCTTCCGGCGGCCAGCGCGCGCGGGAGATAGTGAGAAACCACCGGCTCTGGGAACTTTACCTCACGAACTCGGCGTCGATCGCGACGGACCACGTGCACGACGATGCGGAAAAGATTGAGCATGTCCTCGGCGAAGACGTGGTCCTCGAACTCGCCAAACGGCTCAATTACGCGGACCGCGATCCGCATGGGCGGGAAATTCCAGGCCTCGTGCCGGAGACACAGGAACGCGGGAGATCGGCGCGATGATCGGCTCACTGATCCCAGCTTTCGATTTCGAGCGCGTGATCGTCGAGCCGTGGGCGGGCGCCGCTTCGCTTTACGGTTGGATTCTCCTGATGGGATTCTTGGTGACAGCAGCCTGCGGGCTCGTGGGAAACTACCTTATCCTGCGGCGCATGGCGCTAATGGGTGACGCAGTGAGCCACAGCGTGTTACCGGGCCTGGTGATTGCATTCCTGCTGACACAATCGCGCGGCACCTTGGCGATGTTTGCCGGTGCGCTTGCCGCCGGGGCTGCAACAACGCTTCTCGTGGAGGCAATCCACCGCCGCAGCCGCGTGAAGCAAGACTCCGCGATCGGCATCACGTTCACGACGCTCTTCGCGATCGGCGTGGTGCTGATCTCGGTCTACGCGCAGCAGGTGGATCTCGATGCGGAGTGCGTGCTCTATGGTGAGATCGCCTTCGTGCCGCTGGAGCCTTTCGCAACCATCGGCGGTGTCGAAGTCGCGCCGCCGTCGGTGCTCCGGATGGGCGGCGTTCTCTTGGCGGTCGTCGCGCTCGTGATCGTTTTCTACAAGGAGCTTCTCGTGAGTTCGTTCGATCCCGGCCTTGCGGCATCGCTCGGGATCAATCCGACAGTGATGCACTACAGCCTCATGGCGATGCTCTCGATCGTCATCGTGAGCGCGTTCGAGGCGGTTGGCGCCATCCTGGTCGTGGCGATGCTGATCCTGCCAGGCGCCACGGCGTTCCTGCTGACGCACCGATTGTGGAAAGCCATGGTGTTGTCGGTGGCCCACGCGGCGGTGAGTGCTTTGCTTGGCATACACCTTGCGGTGTGGCTCGATTGCTCGGTCGCCGCGGCGATGGTCGTGATGGGTTCGGTGCTGTTCGGGCTGGCGTGGGTGTTCGCGCCCGAAGGCGGACTGATTGCGAGGGCGTTGCATGCACGCGGAATCGGTCGCGATAAGGTCGGTTCGGAAGAGGAAGCCGCCTAAAGGCGGAACTCCAAACACGGAGCCGGCAGGCCCGCCGGTCTGAGGGCTAGACGGTGCCTTGGATTCCCTGGACCGCCGGAAGGCGAAACTCCGGGCACGAGCCCCGCAACCGCCCCGCTCAAACAAACGTCTCAGGGCGTGTTGCGGTCCGAAACAATTTTTGCACGATGCTTCAACCCATGCGTAACAAGATTCTGGGAATCGCACTGATTGCCGCGGTGGTTGTCGCGATGATTCTGGCCGGCCGATACCTCTCGCGAGGCCAGGAGGCGAAGGCGCCCGCGCGCACGGTGGGGGCGGCGACTGCGGCGATCCCGGTCTACACGCACAAGGTTGAGGCGCGGCCGTTTGTTGAGCATCTCGTCGCCACTGGGAGCGTCCTCGCCGAAGAGGCCGTCGAACTCACGAGCGAGGTTGCCGGAAAGGTCGTCGCGGTGAGATTCGAGGAAGGGACGCGCGTGAACAAGGACGACATCCTCGTCAAGCTGGACGACTCCGAGCTTCAGGCCGAACTCGCGCGGACACTCAGTCAGGCGGAGCTCGCGGAATTGCAGGCGGCCCGACAAAAGGAGCTTCTCGCGGTCCAGAGCTCGAGCCAGGAGTCCTACGACGTGGCCCTCAATGAAGTGCGCGTGATTGAGGCGCAGACAGCGTTCATCCGCGCGCGTCTCGCGAAGACGGAGATCCGCGCGCCGTTCGATGGGCAGGTCGGACTGCGGCACGTGAGCGTGGGCGCCTACCTCACGCCGGGCAGCCGGATCGCATCGCTTCAGGATATCACCACCGTGAAGGTGGAGTTTAGTGTCGCCGAGCGGCACATGGACCGGCTCTCCACGGGCAACTTGGTCAAGGTGACAGTCGCCGGGTCGGCAGAGCCGTTCACAGGCACCGTTTATGCAATCGAGCCGCGGATCGATCCCGCCACCCGCACGATCCGGCTGCGGGCACGCGCCGAAAATCCAGGGGGACGGATCTTCCCCGGCGCGTTTGCGACGGTCGATCTCGAGCTGCGCGAGATTCCCAACGCGATCTTCGTGCCGGCCGGTGCGCTCATCGCGGGACTGAATCAGCAGACCGTCTTCGTGAACATGGAGGGCAAGGCGCAGGTTCGCGTGGTCGAAACGGGTCTTCGGCTCGATCGCGATGTGCAGATCACCAGCGGGCTCAGGTCGGGTGACGAGTTGATCACCTCGGGGCAGCTACAGCTCCGGCCGGGAATGCCAGTGAGGCCGGTCGAGCGCGCGGCCGAGGTGCTGACGCCATGAGTCTCTCCTCCATCAGCATTCGCAGGCCGGTGCTTGCGACTGTGATGTCCACGGTCCTGGTGATCTTCGGACTCGTCGGCTACTCGTTTCTCGGCGTGCGTGAGTTTCCCGCGGTCGATCCGGCGATCATCTCCGTGGGCACGAGCTACCCGGGCGCGAATGCGCAGGTGATCGAGACGCAGATCACCATTCCCCTCGAGGAGGCGGTGAACTCGGTCCCCGGCATCCGCAACCTCACTTCCGTGAGCCGCGATGGCAGGAGCACGCTCACGGTCGAATTCCTCGTCGGCATCGACCTTGAGACGGCCGCCAACGATGTGCGCGACAAGGTCGCGGGGGCGATTGGCCGCCTGCCGCCGGATGTCGAGCCGTCGCAGGTTTCGAAGGCCGATGCAGACAGTTTCCCAATCGTGTTTCTAGGGGTCGGCAGCAGCCTGCGCAATCTCCTCGAACTGACCGCTTATGCCGACAAGGTCTTCAAGACCCGGCTCGAGACGATTCCGGGCGTCAGCAACGTCGATATCTGGGGAAGCAAGGACTACTCGATGCGGCTCTGGATCGACCCCGCGCGGCTCGCCGCCTACGAGCTCACGCCGCTCGACATCCGCAGCGCCCTCCAGGGCGCGAACGTCGAGCTTCCGTCCGGCCGGATCGAGGGCAACCTTGTCGAACTCACCGTCCGCACGCTCAGCCGCCTCTCCACACCCGAGGAATTCAACGACCTCATCCTGAAGCGCAACGGCGACGCGCTCGTGCGGCTGCGCGACATCGGGCGCGCCGAGCTCGGCCCGCGCAACGAGCGCACCGTCCTCAAGCGCAACGGCGTGCCGATGGTCGGCGTTGTCGTGCGGCCGCAACCTGGCGCAAACCACGTGGACATCGTGGATGAGTTCCGTCGCCGCGTGGAGCTCATCCAGCGTGAACTGCCTTCCGACATTGAGACGGCCTACGGCTTCGACAGCACGGAGTTCATCCGCGAGTCGATCACGGAAGTGAAGCAGACGATCCTGATCGCAGTCGCCCTGGTGATCTCGGTCATCTTCCTGTTCCTTCGCGAGTGGCGCTCGACACTCATTCCGATCATCGTGATCCCGATAGCGCTGATCTCGGCGTTCTTCATCATGTATCTGGTCGGGTTCTCGGTGAACGTGCTCACGCTGCTGGCAATGGTGCTCGCGATCGGTCTCGTGGTGGACGACGCGATCGTCGTGCTCGAAAACATCTATGCGAAGATCGAGCAGGGGATGGACCCGATCCTCGCGGGGATTACAGGGACGAAGGAAATCTTCTTCGCAGTCATTGCCACGACGGCGGCGCTCGCCGCGGTGTTCATGCCGCTGCTGTTCCTCGGCGGGCTCACCGGCCGGTTGTTCCGCGAGTTCGGCGTCGTGCTCGGCGGAAGCGTCATCGTGTCTTCCTTCGTGGCGCTCACGCTCACTCCCATGCTCAGCACGCGCCTGCTGCGGCAGCACGCGCACGAGGGCTGGTTCTACCGGCGCACCGAGCCTTTCTTCAAATGGTCCGTCGAGGCCTATCGGCGCTCATTGCACGGGTTCCTCGCTGCGCGCTGGCTCGTGATCCCAATCGTGGCGGGCTGCTTCCTGTTTTCCTGGTGGCTGCTGCGGAGCCTGCCTGCGGAACTCGCCCCGCTGGAGGATCGCCGAAACCTGACCGTGAGCGCGGTCGCGGCGGAGGGCACTTCCTACGAGGCGATGAGCGAATACATGGACCGGCTCGATGAGATGATCACGCGCGAGATGAGCGGTATAGACCAGCTCGTCACGATCACAGCCCCCGGCTTCGGTGCGGCCTCGAGCGTGAACTCCGGCTTCGCACGCATGTTGCTCGTGCCTCCGCAGGAGCGGGAGCTGAGTCAGCAGGCGATGGCCGTGAAGCTCACCGGGCATCTACGGGAACTGCCCGAGGCGAGGGCGTCCGTGCAACAGCAGCCGACGATTGGCGACCGGCGGTCCGGGTCGCCGGTGCAGTTCGTCATCCAGGCGCCCAACATGTCCGACCTCGAGTCCGTCCTCCCGGGGTTCATCGACGCGGCGCGGAACGACCCGACCTTCACCTTCGTCGACACGAACCTGCGCTTCAACAAGCCCGAGCTTCGGATCGAGATCGACCGCAATCGCGCGCAGACGCTCGGCGTCTCCGTGCGCGACGTGGCCGAGACGTTGCAGTTCACGCTCGGCGACCAGCGCTACGGGTTCTTCATCCTGGACGACAAGCAATACGAGGTCGTCGGCCAGCTCGAGCGCGGCAACCGAAACCAGCCCGCCAACCTCAAGCAGATATACGTGCGCTCACGCGACGGCGGCATGGTCACACTCGACAACCTGATCCGCGTGAACGAGTCGAGCAGCCCGCCGACCTTGTTCCGTTTCAACCGCCTCAGCTCGGCCACGGTCTCCGCAAACCTCGCGGACGGTCGCACGATCGGCGAGGGGATCGAGGCGATGCAGCGGATCGCCGGTGAGATGCTCGACGGGCGGTTTACGACGGAGCTCGCGGGCCAGTCGCGCGACTTCGTCGACAGCTCGAGCAGCCTCGTGTTCGTGTTCATCTTCGCGCTTGTGCTCGTATACCTCGTGCTCGCAGCGCAGTTCGAGAGTTTCCGCGATCCGTTGATCATCATGTTCACCGTGCCACTCGCCCTCGTCGGTGCGCTGGGCGCGCTCTGGTTCACCGGGCAGACGGTGAACATCTTCAGCCAGATCGGCTTGGTGATGCTCATCGGCCTCGTCACGAAGAACGGCATTCTCATCGTGGAGTTCGCGAACCAGCGGAAGCTCGCTGGACTGCGCGTGCGCGAGGCGATCGAGGACGCCTCGGCGCGACGGTTCCGGCCGATTCTGATGACGAGCCTTTCAACGATCCTCGGCATCCTGCCTGTGGCACTCGCGCTTGGAGCAGGCTCGGGCAGTCGCGTATCAATGGGCATCGCCGTGATCGGCGGACTCATCCTGGCCACGGTCCTGACGCTCTACATCATCCCCGCGATCTACAGCTACATGAGCCGGGAAATCACCGTCGAGGAAGCCGAGCGTATCAAGGCAGACCAGGAAGCCGCAGTGGCGTAGGCCCCGTCCGCGCGAAGCGCGGACGGAAGCTCCAAGCTCCAACATCCAAGCTCCAGAGAAGCTCCAAGCTCTTAAGCGTTCCGGGCGCGCTCCGGTTCCGTGTTCGGAGTTCCGCGTTTACGCGGTCTGTGGTTTTCGAGGTTATGCGCCTCTCGCAGATTCAAAGCGCCAGAGGACTGGCGCACTCCATGGCGGCTGCGCCGCGTGATGATTCACGCGAACTTCGCGTCAGCGTCTTGGACTGCGGCAGTCCTCTGCCGCTTTTGAACGCAATCCGGAGGGCGGCGAACCAACGACCTGGTCGTTCCGTCCCAAGCGAGAATCGAGAATCCAAAATCGAAAATTGCCGCCAGCGCGGCTCCTCCAATCCGCCATCCAAAATCCGCAATCGCCCGAGACCCAAAATCCCAGACCCCAGACCCTAATTCGCCTTCGCGAATTCTAATCCCCACATCCGCTTCGCGTAGCCGTAGGTGACGGGCTTCACGCCTGCGATCGCTTCGCGCCAGTCGGTGCCGGTCATCCGCGCCTCGAACGCCGTGATGTCGCGCTCGTAGTCCGCGAGCAGCGCGGCCTTCACGTCCGGTTGGACGAAGGAGTGGACGAGGCTGTTGCGTGCGAGCGAGACGAGTTCGGCCCACGACAGGTTGAACACCGTGACGGCCGTGTAGTATTCGTCGGTCAGGTTCGAGTCCCACATGCCGCGATCGTCGGTATTGAGGCAGACGGGGATCCCGGTGCGCAGATACTCGGGGAACGGGTGCTTCGCGATGTCGGGCGTGTATTCGAGGAGCTGGTTGGAGATCAGGTTGATCTCGACGAGCGTGCGGTCGCGCATGAGGAGCATCGTGTCGGGATCGTGGATCAGGTTCACCGCGTGGCCGATCCGCGTGGCGCCGAGCACGAGCGTGTCGCGCACGTGCGTGTTGGGCGCGTCCATTTCGCCTGCGTGAATCGAGAGCGGGATGCCCGGTGTCGCGATGCGCAGGCGACGGAACGTCTCGAGAAAGCGTTTCGGGTAGCCCGGGCCACGTTCCTCGATGCCCACCATGTTGATGCCGACCCAGAGGTCGCGGTTCGCATCGACGAACTTGTAGACCGCCTCGAGCTGCTTCTCGGCGGTCGGCCGGAAGCGCAAGATTGCCTCCTGGAAGCGCACGGTGATGCCGAGCGCCTTGACGTCGGGCCGGTCGAGGAACTCACCGACCCTGCGCGCCATCTCGTCGGCCGGAACTCGGCTGCCGTCGCGTTCGCTGTGGCCGAACACGCCGAACTGCCACTCGATGTAGCGCACGCCCTCCGCTGCAAACGCCGCCATGCATCGCTTCATGACTGCGAGCACGACGCCCGGGTGAGAGCGAAGGCCGTCTAGCCGCTGAAAGGTGGTGCCGAAAAACTCGTCGCGCCCTTCGCCGTGTTGATCGAGCTTGATGCTCGAGATCCAAGCGGCGCGAGACGCGGCATCGAGCGAATCCATCGCGACGTATTCCTCCTGCAGGTGTGCCGGCAGCGCGTTGAACTCGAACTCGCGAATCGTGACGAACTGGATGAACGGTTGCTCGCTGTCGGCGTGGTTGAGGAAACGCGTGCGGGTGTAGAATCGCTCGCCGCCATTCACAGCCGGATCGAGCACCGCCTCGAGCCACCACTCGGGAAGGATTGATCCACCGAAGTGATCGTGAAGATCGCCACCCTTCGGCAGCGCGTAGAGAAACGTGTAGAGTTCCGCCGGCGTCGCGGTGCGCTTAAGCTCCTCAAAGCGTTCTTCGGGCGTCGCAGCGGCGGCAGACACCGCAAACGCGAGGCAAACCAAGAGAGTAGGGAACAGTCGGATCCTTCCATCAGGCATGCGGGCGAGTGTGCGGAGCGGCTGATCGTGCGCAAAGCGATTTTGCGCGGAGTCAAAACGCCGACTGCGAGTGCCGAGGTAGCGCGCCTCTCGCCGAGAGGCGCGTCGATCGATCATTGATCCACGGAGACAGAACGCGCTCCTCGGCGAGGGTCGCGCTACCTCGGAACCCGCGACCGGCGTGGCCGCCGAAGCCTCGGCGAAGGCGGCAGTCGCGGGCTACCGCAAGTCATGAGGACGAGCTCCAATCGAAAATCGAGAATCCAAAATCGAAAATCCCCGCGAACGCCGACGTCCAATCCGCATTCCGCAATCCGCAATCGACGTCAGTCGTCGCTGCGCTTCGCCGCTCGCTCGACTTTGCGGCGCTCGGTTTCGCGGAGGATGCGCTTGCGGAGGCGGAGGTTCAGCGGCGTGACTTCGACGAACTCGTCGGCGGCGATGTATTCGATCGCGCGCTCGAGCGAGAGCTTCGTGGCCGGCGTGAGACCGGCGGCGACGCCTTCGCCTTGCGAGCGGAAGTTGGTGAGCTTCTTCTCGCGCACGGCGTTGACGGCGATGTCCTCGTTGCGGGGATTCTCACCGACCATCATGCCTTCGTAGACTTTCTCGCCGGGGTTGACGAAGAGCTTGCCGCGCTCCTGGCACATCACGAGTGCGTAGGCGGTTGTCTCGCCTGCCTCGGTCGCGATCAGTGTGCCTGTGATCCGGGTCAGCACTTCGCCGGCGTAGGGGCCGTATTCCTTGAAGAGGTGGCTCATCACGCCGCGGCCGCTCGTTGCGTTGACGACGTCGATTTCCATGCCGATGAGGCCACGCGTGGTGATCACGGCCTCGATCATCGTGGTCGAGGTGTGCTTCTCCATGTTCGTGAGGCGGCCCTTGCGGTTCGCGAGGTTCTGCATGATCGCGCCGACGCACTCGTCGGGCGTTTCGATCCACACGGTCTCGAATGGCTCCATGCGCACGCCTTCGATGACCTTCTCGATGACGGTCGGACGCGAGACGAGAAGCTCGAAGCCCTCGCGGCGCATCGTCTCGACGAGCACAGCGATCTGCATCGAGCCGCGCGCCTTGATGTTGAAGACGCCCGCCTTGTCCGAGTCGTCGATGTAGATGGAGACGTTCGTCTTCAACTCGCGCATGAGCCGGTCGCGGAGCTGGCGCGAGGTGACGAGTTTTCCCTCCTGTCCGACCATAGGGCCGTCGTTGACGCAGATCTGCATCTCGAGCGTCGGCGGATCGATCTGGGTGAAGGGGAGCGCGTGCCCGTCTTCGCGTATGTCGAGCGTGTCGCCGATGTCGATGTCCTCGAATCCCGAGAGGCCGACGATGTTGCCCGCGACCGCGGTCTCCACCTCGCGCTGGCCGAGGCCGGTGAACTCAAGAATCTTGGTGATCTTCGCGCGGATGCGTTTGCCGTCGGCGTAGCGAATCACCCACACCGGATCGCCGACGTTGATTGCTCCGCCGAGAATCTTGCCGACGGCGATGCGGCCGACGTAGTCGCTCCAGTCGATGTTGGAGACGAGCATGTGGAAGGGCTCGTTGGGCTTCGCGAATGGCGGCGGGATGTGATCGAGAATCGTCTGGAAGAGGGGACCCATGTCCTTCTTCTCCTCGCCGAGGTGATACATCATGTAGCCGTCGCGGCCGGAACCGTAGACGACTGGTGCGTCGAACTGCTCCTCGGTGGCATTCAGTTCGAGCAGGAGTTCGAGAACCTTGTCATACATCTGGGCCGGCTCGGAGTTGTCGCGGTCGATCTTGTTGATGACGATGATGACCTTGAGACCGTGCTGGAGGGCCTTGCGGAGGACGAAGCGGGTCTGCGCCTGCGGGCCGTCGTAGGCATCGACGAGCAACAGCACGCCATCGACCATGCGCAGTGCGCGCTCGACCTCGCCGCCGAAGTCCGCGTGGCCGGGGGTGTCGACAATGTTGATGATCTTGTCGTGCCAGTGAACGGAGGTGTTCTTGGCCTTGATCGTGATGCCCTTCTCCTTCTCGAGATCCATGGAGTCCATGGCGCGCTCCTCGACATGCTGGTTGGCGCGGAAGACTCCGCCCTCCTTGAGGAGCTTGTCGACGAGCGTGGTCTTGCCGTGGTCGACGTGGGCGATGATGGCTATGTTGCGGATGGACTGATTCATTGGCACAGAGGGAAAACCGCCGAAGGTGCGTTCCGCAGCGCGGGTAGGCAAGGCCCAATCGGCGGCCGTGATTGGCGGGTGGCTTAACTTTTCGTTTCTGTTGAGCTACAACGTCCGGGCTCGCCCACCCCCGAGCGCGTGGGTGACATCCCGTCTGCGCGCTCCGGGCGCACTGGTCACTCGACCTTGAATCGATGAACCATCCCGGATGCCGCGCCGGACTCGGCGATCCAGGCGTAGTCGCCGGGCTCGAAGTCGATGGTCAAGTAGGCCGTGCTTCCGATGGGCATTTCCTGTGTTCCGCCGAGGAATCGGGCCGGCGTGTGGTGGGTGAGGCCGTCCAGATTCATCCAGTCCACCCATCGGATCGCAGCGTCGAGATCGCCGTCCTTCTCGAGTCTCACGAGATGCACGTCGTTTCCGAGGCCAGCCTCAGGATGCTCGTCGAAGTCGACCGCGACGATCTGCTTGCCGCGGGCGATCCCGCCGGCGACCTCGATCTTGCCGTTTGAAAGTGTGATTCGTGCGTCGGCGAGCGGCTCGTCAGCACCGGAGTCCTCTTGGGTGACGACAAGCGTCCGCACCATGCCGAGGTCTGCGTGGAAGCGGCCGTCATCTGTCTTGATGTAGCATTCGACGACATAGGTTCCAGGCACGAGCTTCGCAGTAGTGATCGCGAGGCCGCCCGGCTCGATGAAACCGGGGCCGCCCATTTGCTTCACCTCCGCGAACCATGGTGCGATTTGCTCGCCGAGGATGGCGTAGGCACGCGCGCGGTCGCCTTTGTCCTCGGCGATGGCTTTCAGCGCATGACCGAACGCCGCCCCGATGTCGCGGCCGTAGTCGGCGAGTGTCCTGCCCTCGGGCAGCAGGCTGATGAGGGCAAAGTGAGGCGCCATGCCTGCATTAAATAGGCGGAACTCGGTCCAGCCGGACGGGATCCGTGCGGGCATCTCAAACATGTAGTCACGGGCGACGATGTCGACCGTGCCGAGTCCTGCAGGTGGAAACTTCGGGGTGTGCGATGCGTGTGCGGCAGCGTGGTCGGTCGCGGGGAGGCTGGCGGTGATGACGCAGGCGAGGAGCGAGATGGGGGAGACTCGTCGATTCATGGCTTCGTGGAGAGCTCTTGAGGTGGAGCGGCATGCGGGATCCCGGAACGCGATTGCCGCAAGGGGTGTTGAGGCACCGGGGGATTCTCACTATAGTGTGGATCTCGAGCGGGTCGAGGCCGGAAGCCTCTCCACGACCTCGAGGAATGCGCAGCATTTGCGTCCGCTAGGGCCAGCTAGTGAAGCCTTTCGTCGTCGTTTTTGGCCTGACTTCGCCCTGCGGGCTTCGTCGCGGCATTTTTGCGTCGGTTCCCGACGCAAAAATGGTGGACCCTACTGGGCTCGAACCAGTGACCTCTTCCATGTCAAGGAAACGCTCTAACCAACTGAGCTAAGGGTCCAGCCTGCCGAAGAACAGGCACGACATTCGACGGCGGGGGTCTGGGCAAGTGAAAAATACCCGGTGCGTTTCCCTGTTGCGCGGCGCGTGGAAGCACGGCCATAAAGTCCGCCCATGCTGCAGTTTCTGCGCATCCGCAACCTCGCGCTGATCGAGTCGGTGGAACTGGAGATCGGCGGTGGATTCACCGCTGTCACCGGTGAAACCGGCGCGGGCAAGAGCATCCTGCTCGGCGCCCTGAGTCTCCTCGCCGGCGCCCGCGCAGACAAGTCGGTGATCCGCCAGGGAGCCGACGCCTGCGAAGTCGAGGCGGCGCTGCACTTCCCCGACGCGAGCCCTGTCCACGCGACGCTTGACCGGCTTGGCCTGCCAGCGTGTGAGGAAGGCATGTTGATTCTAAAGCGCACGCTCGCCCGCGAGAAGGCACCCCGTATTTCCATCAACGGCGGACTTGCGACGCTATCCGCGCTCGAGGAACTGGGGGCGTTGTGGATCGATTTTCACGGGCCTTCGGAACCGCGCCGCCTCCTCAAGGAAGCCTGCCAGCTCGAACTTCTCGATCTCTACGCAGGACACGAGCCGCTTGGAGAGGCGCACGCGGAGGCGTTCGATGCATGGCGCACCGCGGCGCGCGATCTCGATGCGCTCGCCGGCGAGACAAGTCTCCCGGCCGACGAGATCGATCACCTTCGCAAGCAAGTCGCTGCAATCGACGCGCTGGAACTCAGCGAAGAGAGCATCGGGGAACTCGAGTTGAAGTTCACGCGATTGAGCAGCGCGCAAGAACTGCTCACGACCGCGCGTGGAATCGCAGAGGGGCTCACAGGCGACGACGGATTGCTCGGCCGCCTCGCGGCTCTCGTGCGAGCCGGTCAACACCTCGAGCAACTCGACGCCGGGAGCAAGGCACTCGCGGCCAGACTGGCCGCGCTCGCTGTGGAACTCGAGGACACCGGCGCGGAGTTCGACCGGCTCGCGGAGGAGTTTCAGTTCGATCCCGAAGAGGCAGCCGAGGTCGAACGCAAGATGGAGTCGTGGCTCGACGTGCGCCGACGGCACGGCAACACGGTCGCCGCCGTGCTCGAGGCGCGCGAGCGACTCGCACGCAAGCTCGCCACGCAAGGCAACGTGAAGGAAGCGATCGCAAAACAGCAGGCGCTGGTTGCTTCAACACACGCCGCGGCTCGCAAGACTGCCGCGGCGCTGCGCAAGTCGCGCGAGAGCGCTGCGCGCGGCTTGTCGAAGGAGGGCGCCAAGCGGATCGCGGGGCTCGGCTTCGCGCGCACGGAGTTCTCGGTCAAACTCGCGGACGCCACGGAGCTTCGCGCGTCGGGCGACTGCACGTGCGAGTTCCTCTTCTCGCCGAATGTCGGCGAACCGGCGATGCCGCTGTCGCGCATCGCGTCGAGTGGCGAACTCGCACGCGTGATGCTCGCGCTCAAGACGATTCTCGCCGCGGTGGACAAGATCCCGGTGCTCGTGTTTGACGAGGTCGACTCGAACGTCGGCGGCGAGATCGGCCGTGTCGTGGGAGAGCGCCTCGCTGAAATCGCGACGAAGCACCAGGTGCTTTGTGTCACCCACCTGCCCCAAGTCGCCGCGCACGCGTCGACGCATCTCGTCGTCGAGAAGGATCAGTCGGGCAAGCGCGCCGAAGTTTCGATTCGCGCGATCGAGGGCAGCAGGAAGATTCGCGTCGAGGAACTCGCGCGGATGCTCGGCGATCGCGCGGCGAAGTCCGCGCTCAAGCATGCAGAGGAGTTGCTGAGCCAGGCGGGGGTGTAGCGCGATGTGGCAGTTGTAGGAGCCCGCTTGCGAGCGATTCCGAGTCCGTCGTAGCCCGCTCCGTGAGGAGCGGGACAGAGGCGCGTTAGGGACAACGCGCCCCACCTCGGAAACAAGCAATCGCCTGCAAGCAGGCTCCTACATTTGGAGGACTGGCATCGCACGTGCGCGAGCCTAACTGACGCTCGCCGCTCGGCAAGATTCGCCCACCGGTCGACAACGACTGCGGAGCACGCGCTGCTGCGTTGGCGCATACTCGACAGTGGGGAAATGAATACACACCAGCATGGATTCTCGAGAGTGACGCGCAGGATGATCCGGTTCCTAACCGCCGGGGTGTGGATCGGGTTGATCTCTGCCGGTGGGCCAAACCTCCACTGCGCACCGGCCGTCGCGAACTCCGAATGCATGGACTGCCACGCGGCCGACGATGGCGCACCAGCCGGGGAGGGCGTTCGTCCGGGGTTTTTTGCCAAGTCAGTCCACGGCGATATGTCGTGCGTCGATTGCCACGACTCGATCAAGGAGGCGTCGCACGACATGCCGCTGCCGAAGGTGCAGTGCGCGACGTGCCATGCCGATATCGGAGCGACACATACTTTTCACGCCCGCCTCTCGCTTGCCGACATTCCAACAGGGAAGGACACCTCGTGCACAGAGTGTCACGGCACGCACGAAACGGTCGCGATCAAGAGCGAGACCTTCGCCTTCGCACCGGCCACTCAGACCGCGTCGTGCGGCGTGTGCCACGAATCCGCGAGCAAGGACTTCCTGGCGTCAGCCCATGCGCTTCCGGGCGACGCGACGCCGAGCTGCCTCTCGTGCCACACAAAGGCGATTGCCAGCACCGGCGATGGAGGCTCGCTCGTAGAGCTCAAGCTCGCGCAGACGAGGCTCTGTGAATCGTGCCACGTGGGCAACGGCGAGCACGGCAGCCGCCGCGCGCTCGGTGGCAAGTTCGTTGCATCGTTCGACCAATCAGTCCACGGAGCAGCACTTGCAGGTGGTAACGGCAAAGCGGCGAACTGCGTCGACTGCCACGGTGCGCATGAGATGAACAAGGCCGCGATCTCGGACGCGCTCGTTAACCCCATCCACATCACGGACACATGCGCAAAGTGCCACGCGACGGAGGCCGAGGAATACCGGACGAGCTCACATGCGATCGCGTTGCTGGCGGGCAACCTCGATTCTGCAGGCTGCACGAGTTGTCACGGCGAGCACAACATCATGCAGCGTGCCGATCCCGCTTCGCCCGTGCACAAGCGCAACGTCTCGCAGCAGGTCTGCGCCGACTGCCACGCGTCGGTTCGCCTCAGTCGCAAATACGGGCTGTCGAGCGACACGTTCAACACGTTCCACGACAGCTATCACGGCCTCGCGGTGCGCGGCGGCTCGGTCGAGGTCGTCAATTGCGCGAGCTGCCACGGATCGCATGGGATCAAATCGCAGGACGATCCGACGTCGACCATCCACAAGGCCAACCTCGCGCGCACGTGCGGCGAGTGTCACCCCGGGGCCAATGCGCGGTTCGCGATTGGTCCGGTGCACTCGAGCGTGAGCAGCCGTGAGACGAGCCCGATCCTCTATTGGATCGCGAACATCTACGTCATACTCATCGTCGTGGTGATCGGTGGCATGGTGCTGCACAACCTCCTCGATTTCCTGAAGAAGACGCGGCACAAGCTCGACATCCAGAAGGGCATCGTCGTCGAGGAGCACGTCGAGCACCGGCTCTACTTGCGGATGACGGTGCATGAGCGGATCCAGCACGCGATCCTCGGGATCAGTTTCACCGCGCTGGTCGTCACTGGATTCATGCTGCGCTACCCCGAAGCGTGGTGGGTGGTGGGCATCCGCAATCTTAGCAGTCATGCGTTCGAGCTGCGCAGCCTCGGCCACCGCGTGGCGGGCGTGGTGATGCTCGCGCTCGCGGCGTGGCACGTCGGCTATCTGTTGTTCACGGTGCCGGGCAGGAGTTTGCTGCGCGATCTGCTGCCGCGCTGGCGTGACTTCACAGACCCGGGCAAGGTTCTCCGATACAATCTCGGCCTCAGGAAGGAGCGCGTGCTCTTCCCGCGGTTCTCCTACATCGAGAAGATGGAATACTGGGCGATGGTGTGGGGCACGTTCCTGATGGGCGTGACGGGCATCATCCTGTGGTTCGACAACGTCTCGATGGGCTTCATTACGAAGCTCGGCTTCGACATTTCGCGCACCGTGCATTTCTACGAAGCGATCCTGGCGACGCTTGCGATCATCATCTGGCATTTCTACTGGGTGATCTACAATCCGTCGGTCTACCCGATGAATCTCGCCTGGCTCACAGGCCGGATGTCGGAGCAGGAGATGGAGGAGGAGCACCCGCTCCAGCTCAAGGCGATGAAGGCCGCGGAAGCTCGAAAACAGAGCGAGGAAAATCAAACCTCGCAGCCTCCCGCCTCTGATTCGCGCAGTGCTGACGGTCCGGGATAGGAACCCGCTTGCCGAGGCTCTGGCGGACACATGCGGGAGATCGAATGTGTAGGTGGCGTGCTTGCCGCGCCACGTTGCGCGCGAGCGCGCAACCTACAGGTCGCATGTAACATCGCCCGCAAGCGGGCTCCTACCTCACAGACTCCGCGCGTCGCACCAATCACGACCTTCCACAATCCATGCCCATGCCCCCGCAAAGATTGCGGAGCACATTTGGGTCACTTCAGGCATCTTAAGTCATTGTGAATCGACCTGAATCTTTGTTGGGGTCGGGGCTGCTCCGCACCGTGGCGGTGCTGGGGTTCCTTGTGGGGAGCGCCCTTTGCGCTCGAAGTGCCGTCCTGAACACCGATCCGCCGGTGATGCCGAACAGCGAGTGCCTCGAATGCCACGTCGCCGAGCCGGTGGAATCCCCCGACGGGAAAGGCCCGGGCTTCACGGGCGTGCGCCCGGAATTTTTCTCCAAGTCCGTGCACGCAGGGCTCAATTGCGTCGACTGCCACGCCTCGATCACGGAATACCCGCACGAGGAGAAGATCCCTCCGGCGCAATGTGCGAGCTGCCACGACACCGCAGTCTCGCAATTCGAGCACAGCATCCACGGCATGAGCCACAAGATGGGCGCGTCCGAAGCCGCGTCGTGCGCGAGCTGCCACGGCACGCACGAGATCGTCCCGGTGAAGCAGGGCGACTCTCCGGTTTTCAAGCTCAACCTGCCGCAGACCTGCGGCACCTGCCACGACAACACCAAGATCACGACCGACTACCGGATGGGCCAGCAGGATGCCGCGGCGCACTACCTCGACAGCATCCACGGACGCGCGCTGATAAAGATGGGCCTCGTCGTCGCGCCCTCGTGCAACGACTGCCATGGCACACACGACATCAAGCGCAGCGTCGACAAGGATTCGCTATCGAACCACGCGAACATCGCGGACACCTGCGGCAAGTGCCACGTGGGCATCCAGGACATCTACAAGCACAGCGTGCACGGCAGCATGCTCGCCACCGACGAGAGCCGCGCCCCTGTGTGCACCGATTGCCACACCGCCCACGACATCATCAAGCCCGCCTCGACCCATTTCAAGGCGGCCAGCGACGAGAGCTGCGGCAAGTGCCACCAGGACCGGCTCGTCCACTACCGCGACACCTACCACGGCAAGGCGATGGCGCTTGGCCGGCCGAACGTGGCACCCGACGTGGCCGCGTGCTACGATTGCCACGGACATCACGATGTCTTCCCGGTACTCGACCCGCGGTCGCGCCTCTCGAAGGAGCGCATCGTCGGCACCTGCTCGGAGTGTCACGAAGGCATCAACCTCGCGTTCACCCAATACCAGGCGCACGCCAACCCGCTCGACGGGGAGAATTACCCGGTCCTCAACAAGGTCTTCCTGTTCATGACCGCGCTGCTCGTGGGCGTGTTCGCGTTCTTCGGGTTGCACACGATCTTCTGGCTCTTCCGCTCGATCTATCTCTACCTCACCGACTCGAAGACGTTTCGCGAAGCGGTCACCAAGCAGCAGGCCGACGACGTGCTCTACACGCGCTTCAACCCGTTTGAGCGCTTCCTGCACATGATGATGGTGACGAGCTTCCTGCTGCTCGTGATCACGGGCATGCCGCTAAAGTTCTACTACACCGAGTGGGCGAAGATAATCTTCAACCTCATGGGCGGCGCCGGCGTGGCGCGCTCGCTGCATCACTTCGGCGCGATCATGACATTCGGCTACTTCGCGCTGCACATCGGCGAGGTCCTCATCTCGATGTGGCGCCGCCGCGCCGGCCTCCGCAATCCTGAGACTGGGAAGATCGAACTCCGGCGCATCTGGGGCGCGATCTTCGCGCCCGACTCGATGGTGCCCTCGCTGCAGGACTGGCGCGACTTCGTCGCCCACCAAAAGTGGTTCTTCGGCAAGGGCCCGCGCCCGCAGTTCGACCGCTGGACGTATTGGGAGCGCTTCGACTACCTCGCCGTGTTATGGGGCGTCTTCATGATCGGCGTTTCGGGATTGGTCCTGTGGTTCCCGAAATTCTTCACCACGTTCCTGCCGGGCTGGACGATCAACATCGCCCACGTGATCCACTCCGACGAGGCGCTGCTCGCCGCGGGATTCATCTTCACATTCCACTTCTTCAACACGCACTTCCGCATCGAGAAGTTCCCGATGGACACCGTGATCTTCTCGGGCCGGATCTCGCAGACCGAGATGCTTCACGAGCGCAAGCGTTGGTATGACCGGCTCGTCGCCGAGGGCAGGCTCGACGATTACCGCGTGAAGGACGAGTGGGAGGGCCGCAAGAAGTTCATGAAGGGAATCGGGTTCCTGTTCTTCGGCACCGGCCTCTTGCTGCTCGTGCTCATCGTATACGCGATGGTGTCGCGGTTGGGGCATTGAGCCGCCGGAGGCGGCTCAATGAAGCTCCAACATCCAAACTCCAACATCCAATGAATCACCAATTTCGAATCATCAAGATGAGCGGTTGGTGCATTGGTGGCTTGGAGCTTCATTGGAACTTGGAGCTTGGAGGTTGGAGCTTGTAGCACCATGCGCTCCCTCCTTGACAACCCGGCAGTCGACTCCGCGCTGATCCGCCTCTTCCGGCTGCGGACGCGGCGCTTCATGCAGATGGACGATGCTGAGGGCGGGGTGCCGGCGGTTCCGGCCAGCGGTGCGCATCTCTACGTTCACATTCCGTTTTGTCCGGTGTTGTGCCCGTTTTGTTCGTTCCACCGCGTGCAGCACAAAGCCGATGCGGCGCGCCGCTATTTCGCGGCGCTGCGCGATGAGATCCGGCTCTACCATTCGGCGGGGCACAAGTTCACCGGCGTCTACTTCGGTGGCGGCACGCCGACTTGCGAGCCGGCGGAGCTCGTGGAGACGATCAACCTTATCCGCGGGCTTTTCGGCGTGACGGAGATTTCCGTCGAGACGAACCCGCTCGACCTCAAGCCCGAGATTCTGGAGCCGCTTCGCGAGGCGGGTGTCACGCGACTCTCGGTAGGTGTGCAGAGTTTCGACGACAGGTTGTTGCGCGAGATGGGTCGGTTCGAGCGCTGTGGCGGCGGACGCGAGACCGCGGCGCGGATTCGGGCGGTCGCGGGGATGTTTCCAACGTTCAACGTCGACCTGATCTTCAACCAGGCGCACCAAACCGTCGCGGGATTTGAGAGCGACCTCGACACGTTCCGTTCGCTCGGCGCGAACCAGGTGTCGTGCTATCCGCTCATGACTTCGCCCG
>DATKCJ010000449.1:0-3216 GCA_035513275.1 Opitutaceae bacterium | reverse complement strand
TTCGAGTTTTCCTACATCAACCTGCTCAAGCGTCTCCTTTCCGGCGGCACCGCGCTCGACGTCGGCGCGAACGTCGGCAACCACTCGCTCGCGTTCTCAAGCTTCTTCGATCTCGTGCACTCGGTTGAGCCGTTCCCGCTCGTCGCCGGCCGATTGGCGGAAAAGGCTGCGCACGCGAAAAACATCGTCGTGCACACAATCGCGCTGAGCGACACGACGGGTGTGGCGCGATTCGCGCCCCCGGTCACCGACAACCTTGGAACCGGTCGCATCTCTGAAGAGGGCGGCATCAGCGTCCAGATCATGCGGGGCGACGAGTTCGTGGCCGCGCACGTTCACACGAAGATCAACTTCGTGAAGATCGACGTTGAGGGACATGAAGCGGCTGTCCTGCGCGGCTTGCGCGAGACGATCGCGCGCGACCGGCCCGTGGTCATGTTCGAAGTCGCACCGGCGCTGCGCAGCGATGGTGGCCGCGGACTGAGCGGTTGTTTCAAACTCTTCCCGGACGACTATGAGTTTGTCTGCATGAAGGGACAGTCGACGTTCCCGACCCAGCGCCAGGTCGCAGCGGTGTGGTCGCTCAACAAGGAGTCGCCCGTCGTCGCCGGCAAGATGACCTACGTCCTCGCCTACGGGCCGGAGCGCGGCTTCGTCCTCGAGGGTCGCGACCTGCGAGCACGCGAGCGCGCGTGAGGATCGACCACCGCCAGATTTTTCCGCCCCACTACCCCATGAAAAGCGCGATCAACACAAAGCTCTGCCTCATGATGTTTCTCCAGTTCTTCATCTGGGGAGCATGGTATACCTCGATCGCGGTCTACATGACCGCGCAGGGCATGGGAGATTTGACTCACTGGCCCTTCACCGTAACCCCAGTGGCCGCGATCGTGGCGCCCTTCTTCCTCGGCCTCGTAGCTGACCGGTTCTTCTCGACAGAAAAGGTGCTCGCGTTCCTCCACGTGGCGGGCGGCATCGTGATGCTTGCCGTGCCCCAACTCGTGGGCAACCCGACAACCTTCATCGTTGGCCTGCTCGCTTACACCCTCTGCTACATGCCGACCCTCGGTCTCGCGAACTCGCTCGCGTTTCACCACATCGAGGATCAGGAGCGGCAGTTTCCGCGCGTGCGCGTGTTCGGCACGATCGGATGGATCGTAGCCGGGCTGTCGGTCTCGTTGATCCTCAGCAGGGTCTTGGGAACTACGGCTGAAAGCACCGCGGCTCCACTTTACACAGCGGGCGTCGCTTCGATCGTCCTCGGACTTTTTTGTCTCACGCTGCCCCACACTCCGCCGTCTGCACGCGGTCGCAAAGTCTCGATCGGCTCCCTTCTCGGGTTCGACGCCTTTCGCCAACTCGGCAGTGCGTCCTTCTACGTTTTCCTGGTGAGTGCGTTCCTGATCTGCATCCCGCTCTCGGCCTACTACAACTTCACGCAACTCTTCCTCGGCGCCGCGGGTGTCAAGAACATCGCCGCCGTGCAGACACTCGGACAGGTGTCGGAGGTCGGCTTTATGCTTCTGATGCCGTTCTTCTTCGCGCGACTCGGCGTGAAGTGGATGCTCGTCGTCGGCATGCTCGCGTGGTCGGCCCGCTACGCGCTCTTCGCACTCGGCGCGCCGGAGCAGGTGCAGTGGATGGTCATAGCCGGGATCGCGCTGCACGGAATCTGTTACGACTTCTTCTTCGTGACGGGCCAGATCTACGTAGACAAAAAGTCGTCACCCGCTGTGCGCGGCCAGGCGCAGGGCATGTTCGTGCTCGTGACCTACGGTGTCGGCATGCTCATCGGCGCGCAGATCGCCGGTAGCGTCTACAACGATTTTCTCGGCACCTCAACCGCGCTCACGCCGGAGCAGTGGCAGTCGTTCTGGTGGATCCCCTCTGGCTTCGCGCTCGGCGTGATGGTGTTGTTCGCGCTCCTCTTCCGCGACCGGGCAGTCGCACAGGATCGGAAGATGTGAACGTAGGGCGGGTCTCTGACCCGCCATCATTCCACAACGCGGCAGGTCAGAGACCTGCCCTACTACGGAATCCACTGCCGCAGAAACTCGCGGCACTCAGTGAGGGAACGCTTCCGATCGGCGAGGCTTCCCTCGAAGTCCTTGTCCTCGACCTCGACCACCACCGGGCCCTTCCAGCCGACCTCGCGCAGCGTCGCGAAGTAGGCGGCCCAGTCGATGCCGCCACGGCCCGGCAGCCGCGGCGTGTGGAACGTGAGCGGATTGGAGAGGATGCCGTGCTCATCGAGCCGGTCGCGGTGGACGTGCGCATCCTTCAGATGAACGTGATGCAACCGCGCCGTGAAGTCGCGCAGCGGCTTCAGGTAGTCCATCTGCATCCAGAGCAGGTGCGACGGATCGTAGTTCAGCCCGAAGTTTGCGTCGGGGATGATCTCGAACATCCGCCGCCAGATCGCGGGCGAATACGCGAGGTTCTGTCCCTTCGGCCATTCGTCGTCGGTGAAATACATCGGGCAGTTCTCGATCCCAATGTTGATGTCGTGATCCGCAGCGAACTTCACGAGCGGCGGCCACACCTCGGCGAAGAGTTTCAAATTCGCGGTCTCATTGAGCATCTGGTTGCGACCGACAAACGTGTTCACGTTGCGCAGCCCGAGCCGGTGCGCCGCGACAATCACCTTACGAATGTGCTCCCGGAAAAACGCCGCGCGCTCCGCGTCGGCCTCCATCGGATTCGGGTAGTAGCCGAGCGCCGAAAGGAAGAGTCCCTGCTCCTCAAGAAACGCATTCACCTCCGCGGCTCGCGCATCCGTGAGGTTCGCAACATCGAGATGCGTGACCCCGGCGTAACGCCGCTCGGCCTTTCCAGCAGGCCAGCAGCAAAGCTCAACGCACTTGTAGTCCGCCTCCCGCGCAAACCGGATCACCTCCTCAAACGAAAGGTCCGGCAGAATCGCTGAAACGAAGCCGACGGCGTTCATTGCAATCTCAACGGCCCGAAACAGTTGGCTTGCACCTTGACCGGGCGAGCGTGCGATCGATGTCAGCGTTTGACAGTTTTCCACCCGGGCCATCGACGGCGAACGCATCGAGGTTCAGCAACGGATCGTCCGGCGCGATCATGCTGGGGTTGCTTCTCTGGACGCGCACCAACTGAGCGACAGGACGATCCTTTCGAACGATGGTGATCCGTTCACCCTTCTCGACTCGAGCGACCAAACGCGAGAGACGGCTTCGTGCTTCGCTCAGA
>DATKCJ010000448.1:0-3090 GCA_035513275.1 Opitutaceae bacterium | reverse complement strand
GAGAATCCAGCGACAGAAATGACTGTGCCTTCGGAAATTGTCACCGTGCCCGAGGACACGACAGCCGTGTCGCCGGCGCCCGGCGCGATTCCGCCGCTCCAGTTTGCGCCGTTGCTCCATTCGCCGCTGCCGCCCAACCATGTCATCGTGGCTTCGGTGGTTTCATTGGCGACAACCGGGTCCGATGCAGGCGGTCCCTGTCCGGCGGTTAGAGTTTCGATCATCCTCGCTGAATTCGACCCGACTGAAGCCACCTCCGAATTCACCGACGCAGCCTCGGTCCCCGGTGAGTATTCGTCGCCGGGAGACGCCATCTCCGCGGCATTTGCGGTCGGGTTACCACCTTTGAGCGCGGCAACGTCGCCCGCATCCACTGTCAGCGGAGCCGAGCCTTCGATGTCACCGAAGACTCCCTGGTCGTCGCCCTCGCCAACCGCCCGCTCAGCGTGCGGTTGAAACTGGATCACCTCGCCCGACACCAGCAGCCGGTCGTCATCGACAGGCGTGCCAAACGAACCGGCTCCCGGATCAACCGCCGACAACAGGATGCGCGATTCCAGCGGCTCGAGCATGAACGCCCAGGCGGCCTCGGAAACATGGGATGAACCGCGAGATTTCACGGCCAGACTCGAAGATTCCAACATCCAGCGATGCCGTTACAAGCTAGGTGAATCGAGAACAGCCCTGATCTTCCTATAATGGTTTTCCCTAGGAGCTCAGCCTCCCAGCCGACCCGATTCACGGGGCGTATCGCCCGCTGATTATGATTTTGCCCGGGTCGTTGCCGCCTTCCCAGGAGGAGGGGGCCATCACGACCTCCATCTGGGCGGACGCGCTCGGGCAGCACGCGAGCAGGATCGCGGTGAGCCCGACGGTGGTGCGCGGGTCTCGCAGGATTTGTAAGATGCCGGGGGGTGTCCACGGTGGGGATGATTCGCACCCGGAACTAAAGGAAATCCCATGTGCCGATTACACGCCGGCACAATTGCGGCGTGCATTGCGTGGAGAAGCAGGCCGGGGCGCCTTCGCCGATCCGAGATCTCGCGCCCCTCGGTGAGGGGCGCGAGGCGTCGGCTTGGCGGTCGTGCGGTCGCGACGCGTCTCTCGGAGAGAGGCGCACTACCTGGCAAGCCAGGAATGCGGGCTGGAAGCCTGCGCTACTTCAAAGGCGCACTACCTCGGAGATTAGGAAATCGCCGCGCTTTGGCGGCGATTTCCTAGGGCGTCGGTTCCGGCGACTCGAAGATCTCGATGATTGCGACGCCTTCGCCGCCTTTGCCGGTGGCGTGGATCGTCACGAGGCCCGGCGTGGGCGTCACCCGGGCCATCGCATCGGTGCTGCCTGTCGCGACCGGGACTGCGCCGGCACCGCCGAAGTAGGCCTCGAGCGCCGAATCCCAGTTGTCGTTGGTGGCGATCAGGTCGTTGCCGGCATAAACGCGCAGCTCCGGATCGGGCAACAACACATCGGGAGGCTCGATGATGTAGGGCTCCAGGCCCGGGCCAATCGCGCGCGTGAGCACCGACAGCGGATTGGCGATCAGCGCGGTGCCCAAGATCACCAGTTCGCCGGGCCGCATGTCGAGACGGCACGAGACGTTGGTGAGCCGCGTGGGCAGGTCCCGTGAGAAGTCGTAGACTTCGATCAGGCCGTCGGCGAGCGGTCCGGAGTTGACCATGTGCACGGTGTAGAGGCCGGGCGCCTCGAGGGTGATCTTCATCGCGGCGTCCTTGCTGCCGTTGACCAGCGCGAAAGCGCCGGCACGGAGGAAGTCGGCCGCGAGAGCCGGGTCCCAGTCGTTGTTGGTGGCGACAAACTGCTGGTTCTGTTCGTAGACACTGATCTGCGGGTCGGTGACAACGCTGGTCCGGTTGAACGGCAGTTCGGCGAGCCCCGGGCCGATACCCCGGATGATGAGTGTCTTCGAACCTGTGCCACTGAGGTAGAAACCGGCAACAAGCGTCGAGTCGCCCGAACCGGCGGCGGCCAAACATGAGACGTTGATCAGCCGCGGCGTCGTATCGAGCGCGAGGGTCGCCGGATTGCTGGTTACGCTGCCGGCGACGTTGGTGACGACAACCGTGTAGGTCGCGCCCGCGCCGGGTTGCACGTCGGTGACAGTGAGCGTGTCGCTCGTGGCGCCCACGACGTTCGCGCCATCGCGGCGCCACTGGTAGGTGATCGGCGCCGTGCCCGTGGCTGTGACACTGAAGGTCGCGTCGCTGCCGATGACCACGGTCTTGCTCGCTGGATGCGATGTGATCGAGGGGGGCACGTTTACGGTGAGCGTGGCGTCGTTGCTCGTGGCGCTGCCCGCGACGTTGGTGACGACGCACGTATAGCTGCCTGCGTCCGCCGCGACAGTGGCTGCGATGTTGTAGGTGGCCGAGGTCGCGCCGCCAATGTTCACACCACCTTTGCGCCATTGATACGACAGCGGCGCAGTGCCCGTGGCGGCGACGGTGAAGCTCGCGGGCTCGCCGGCGACCACAGTCTGGCTGGCGGGATGAGTTGTGATCGCCGGCACCTCACCGGAGCCGGTGCCGGCGGTCACTCGCAACACGACCGACGTCGCACCGGCCACGATCTCGAAATCTGTTCCCTCAGGGAGCGCGCTTGTGTCGATCGTCGCAAACGCGCCGACGATCGAAGTCGCCGTGAGTACCGTGAACTCCTGCCCGACGACCGCGAGAAACCCGCCGCCAAATACGACCTCGACCGCGCCTGCGAGTGTCGCGGTGCCGGTGACTGCGAGTTGACCGTGGCCGGTGCCTGCGTCGAGACCCGCGATCTCGATCAGCAATGCGGCATCCACCGACGACATCGGAAACGCACCTGTCCACGAGAGCACGCCCGGCGACGACCCCGGGCGGACCGTGCCGTGATTCACCAGCGTGCCGCCTGTGCGATTGACCGTGCCTGAACCGCTGACGATGGCCGAAGCCTCCCACGTGCGTGTGCCACTGCTGATGCCGAGCGTGGCGCCGGCGCTGATGTTGTAGGTGCCCGTGTCGCTGCCGTTGCCCGTGAGTTGCAGTGTGCCGGAGGCGACGTTCACCGTGCCGGCGTTGTTGAAGGTGGAGCCGATC